>JAYUGV010000163.1:0-11007 GCA_043767565.1 Anaerolineales bacterium | reverse complement strand
AAATGGCATCGCAAGAGACAGGCTGGAATGTGATTCATGCTTTGTATGAAAAGCTGGGTATTTCACACGAAGGCTATTTGGGCGGCGAAGTGATTCTGGCGCCGTTTGATATTGAGACGATTTCACAAATCCCCAAAACGGTGTATGCCTTCAACCCGATGTTCTTTGTCTGTGAGTCGTTTGAGCAAATGGATACGTTACTTGATTCGTATTTGAAGCCAATTGCGCTGAGGAATTGAGATAGATATTAAGCTGCCTCTTTCGTCGAAAGAGGCAGCTTAATAATTAGGATGTTCTCATGGGTGTAGAATTGCCGAAATCTGATAACCATTCCGGATTGGACAGAATACCCGATTCTATTCCGCTAAAGGAGGTACTCTCAATGTTCAATGCCGAACTGCGGCATCATATTGCATCCATGAGCGGCTGTGCTCAAATATTATCGATGAATCCTCCTGAAGATTTGCGGCTCAGAGTGTTGAATATTCTTTCGGGTAATTTGGATAGAGTAGAGAAATTGCAAGCCGCTGTAAAAATATATTTAGGCGAGCCTGCTGACGAAACTTGACATAAATTATATAGGAGCTTTGGCTCTCCTTTGAATCGATTCGGTTACATAAAATGTGACAATGAGTACCACCCATGCAATGGCCTGTGCCGACCGAAACTCACCGAACACCAATATGCTACCCCCGCGAAAGGCTTCGAGGAAGAGACGCGCGCCAGCGGTCAGCGCGGTGAAGTTGAGAAAGAGAATGCCCGGGGGCGAGTCTGATTTGCGAAACCAAAGCAAGCCAAGAATAATCAGCGATGCAATCAACTCGTAGATCTGAGTTGGATGGCGCGCCGCGTTCCACAAGTCAATGCCCCAGGGCAGAGTCGTGGGACTGCCGAAGGCTGTCCCTGCGGCAAGGTGGGCGAGGTGGAGTCCGATGGCAAGTGTGGCGAAGAGGGGCGTGAGCGCATCAAGTGCGCCCCAAAGCGGAAGTTTCTGCCGCTGTCCGTAGATCAAGCCAACGAGAATCATGGTTATGAGTCCGCTGGCTGGGTCGAAGAGATCTGGGTTGGGTGAGAAGATACTCAGCGGAGTAGGAGTAAACGCAGAAAGGTTTGCCAATGCAAATAGCACACGTCCGCCGATGAGATAGGCGATGAGACTGTAGAACGTGAGATTGTTGAGCGCGTCTTTAGAGATGCCGTGGCGTTCACTCCGTTTTTCGGCGAGGAATAGTCCAAGCCAGAGGGCGGCGAATACCAAAATAAAGTGGCGAGGCGGGGCGAAGAGGTTGCGGAATAGGATGATCATAAAATAAGTTCACCGTTGGTTGAGTAGACGGCGGTGTTTGTTCCGCTGCCGTATCGAAACCAACAGGTTCCAAAAATATTTTGTAACAAATATTGCTTTGCTTACATGGTGGTTTCGATACGCCCTTCGCAACGAACGCTCAGGGCTACTCAACCACCGATTACTTTAGGATTTCCTCAACCCTCGTCCTCAGTAGCGCTTCCGCCATTGGACCACCGATGACTACTTCGTGGATAATTCCATCGCGTCCAATAAAATACGAAGAGGGCAGCGAGCGGATTTGATAGGCATGACCAACATCGCCTGACTCATCGAGCAGAATTGGGAAGGTAAGTCCTTGCTCGGTGACGAAGGGTGTGATCTTGGTCGGGTCGTCTTGATAGGTCATGTTGACGGCGAGCACGACGAGTCCCTGATCTTTGTATTCGTTGTAGACTTTCTCGATGGATTTCATCTCCGCGCGGCAGGGTGGACACCACGTCGCCCACAAGTTGACGAGTACTGCCTGCCCACGTAAGTCGGAGAGTTTGATGGTTTCGCCGGTGGTGGTTTTTAACTCGATGTCAGGTGCGAGAAAGTTTTGTTGCGGCGCGGCAACTGTCCCTGAGGTGGAGGCGTGGGATTTGTCCGCGCTGAGAAATATCCACACGAGTCCAAGAAGAAGAACGATCCCATAAAAGATACGTCGTTGGGTTGTTGACATGGTTGTTCACGTACAAGAAGCGATGCTTGCAGATATTCTTACAAGGACAGTGCCTCAGAGGTTTCTCTGAGGCACTGTGAAAATGTTGATTGGTTTAACGATCAGCGGTGTTGGATGCCGTTGTTGTCAACGAGATTCCAGAAGTTTTGGGCATTATTGCCGCCGTTGCCAGCGAAGAGCACCGGGTCGCTTAACCCAGATACCGCGCCAAGCGCCGTGCCGGGAGTAAAGGTGTCGATTGGCGCACGACAGTTATCGAGTGCGCTGGTGGTGCAACTCGTGGCTGCACCGGTGGTCGGTGTGTTGGCGGCACCGAAGATGCCATGAGCCAGATTATCGGAGGTATAGGATGTCGAGATATAGTCGCCAACCATGCGTCCCTGGCTGGTGTTGGCAGCCCAAGTCGAATTCATACCGCTGATGATCGTCTGCGCTGTGGTCCAGGTGCTGCCGGCGTTGGCAGAGGAGATGAAACCAACACTGAGCTGGGTGCTGCCCGATGGGTAGAAGTAGTAAGTTAGGCCGAGCTGTGCCGTAGCGCCTGAAGTGGCTTTGTTGACAGCCAAGCCGGGGATGAAGTGATTGATACCACTATTGGTTGCATCGATCGGGACGCGGGTTACCGCCGACCAACTTGTGCCGGTGGCGTTGAGCGAGTGGGAGATCACGATATCGTTGGCTTTACAGCTGCGGCGGAAGCGGCAATCTGCCCAGACAACGTAGACTGTACCGTTGCCATCGATCTCGGCTGAGGGCAATGGTCCTTCGCGCAGACTGCCAGCTGCCGCCTTGTGGCTGATCGTGGTGATGGTAGTGACTGCACTCCAGCTTGTGCCGCCATTGGTGGAGTTGAAGGCACCGATCGCGGTTTCATTGGCATTTGCAGTCGGCACGATTACGGTACCATCGGGACGTACAACTGGTTGTCCGCCGATGATACCGGCGTTATTGGTTGCAGCTACGCTCCAGGTGAGTCCGCCATCGGTGGAGGTGCTCATCTCCATGCGGTTGCCTGCGCCGTTATCATCCCACTCGGTGTAGCAGTTGCCGTAGAAGGGGCTGGTCGCTGTGTTGTCGCAGACAATCCAGTTCTTATCAGGGCTTATCATGCCTGCGGTGGTCGGGATGGCTACTGGGTTACCCCAGGTGAGGCCGCCGTCGAGGGAGCGGCTGGTCAGGACGCCAACGCCCTTGACCCCGCCTGCTTCGTTCAGGGGGAGTGTCGAGATCATCCAAACGTTGTCTTGCGCGTCGTAAGCGACGGCGGGGTCGGTGACGCGATCAAACGGGCCGGTTGCCCCAGTGGTCCACTTGGTGATGCCTGGTAGTAAGCCATTAGTCCAAGTGGCGCCATTATCAGTTGAAGTAGAGAAGCCGATTGCGCAGGCGCCGCCGTCGAAGATGCGGCCAACCTGATAGGAGGCTACAATCGTCGAGCCATTTGAGAAGCTATCTGGCTCCACATTGGCCTGGTGGTTAGTGACGCCTGAAGCCGCACAAGTGGCTTGCGTGAATGGGTCGCTAGCTATTTGAAGCGCACTAAGGGCGAAGGTGGAAAGGGGCGCTACCAAAGCAATTGCAGATACCGTGATCACGGTGATCAAAATTCGCAGTGGGGAACTGATGAACCGAAACATAGTTTACTCTCCTCTGAGTGTGGTGTTGGGTTAACGATACTTGATTGAACCAAAAACTGAACGGTCGCAAACAGTAGAGTGAGTTGTATGTTTTTATCTTATAGGGATCACCTCCCTTATATAAAGAAGACATAACCTACAGCAACGAAGATTACCTTATACATCCGAATTTAATACGAGTCAATGAAATTGAGGTAGATAGAAATTAATTCGCGACGCACGGGAGCAATTGGACACTCTCATCTATCACACTTTTGGATGAATTGCCCGCTTCATCCTCAGCGACAATTGAAAACTCGACCGGTCCATATTCGCCCCTTGGAATTTCCAACGCCACGATTGTGATATCGAATTGATCCTGATCCTTTGATTTCATCGGCATCGACGTGAATTGTTGATCTGCTCCAACGCGATATGATATCGTCGCCGACATTACTTTTGTATCATCGGTAATTGTCGCAGTGACGGTGAGCGAGGTGTTGGCGCAATCCGATAAGGCGATGAATTTGGCGGAGGTGGTGATGTTGGTAATGACCGGCGGAGTTTTATCTTTTGACGCGCAGCCAGTGATGAGCATGAAGAGAAAGAGTAAAGCAGTGAATGAAATTTTTCTTGGCATGCAGTTCCTTCTTTCGAGTTTAAATGCTGATGATAAAACTTTCTTTCAAATGAAAATCCGCTTGTGAACCGAGATGTGCGAGTGCCCAGTAAGATTCGTTTCTGTCTGCGGTTTGGATTATGGTTGTGATGCCGATTTGCAAGGATTGATCGGTGGAAATAATTGAATTCAAGTCAACTGAAATATCGAGCGAGAGTTCATCGTCTGTTTTGCGGAACTCAAACGGAAGTTGCGTAAACGCGGACGCCTCCCGCATGTTGACCTGGCGGTACGCATCCATGGCGTAGACGTTCCAATCGCCGGAGGGTGACATGTTGAATTCCCAATACTGCGGCTGGTCTTGGATGGCGATGAAGAATTCGAAGCAGGTGGCTTTCCACAAGTCGTGTTGGCGGGCGGGAGATGCTGGCGTGGGTAAAAGGATATTTACTGCATCGCCATGCACTTTGTACCGGATCGATAAGATGTCATTCTGCCGCGCAACTGTCCCTGTGATCTCGATGGCAGGAAGTCTTGGCGCGGGATAGGGAATCAGCGAGGCTGTCTGCATGTGTCTACCTGTATACTTGTTTCCGTGTTTACTTGTATACGGATCTACTCTCCACCGTCTTCTCAACCAGATTCCGAATCTCAGCTTCATGTGCCTCGATGGATTCGGTCAGTTTGAATTGGACGAGTGCGCGGTGCAGGTTGTGACCAGGATATTTGACCTTGAAGTATACGTCTCCCGCGAGGTGGTCGGTGAAGAAACGTAGTCCTAGTTCAAAGGCGATCAAGCGGATGGAGGCAAACAGATATTCATAATCGGCAGCGGTGAGGAAGGCACGGGCTTCGGTGATGTAACCTTCCAGGATCGCTGAACCAATTTCCGGGTCGAAGTGAACCGCTTCCCAGTCCTCGGCATCCTCACCGAGTGGATTGCATCCCGAACGCAGGCAGTCGCCGATGTCGTAATGGACGAGTCCGGGCTTGACGGTATCGAGATCAACAATGCTGACGGCTTTTCCGGTTGAGGTGTGGATCATTACGTTGTTGACCTTGGGGTCGCCGTGGATCGGGCGGATCGGCAGTTCTGCGTTTTCAAGCACATAAGCGAAATCGCGTCGTTTCTCAATGAACTGCATGCCGTATTTCACTTCGGGCGAAGTGTGCGTTCCGTTTTGCGAAAAGATCCAATCGTATTGTCCCAGATAACGCGGCGTGACGTGGAAGCCCTCGAGCGTATCGGCAAGCGACTCGATGGGCAGATCGCTGATGAGATTTTGGAACGTGCCGAGCGCCTGACCCACTTCGCGCGCATGTTTCAGATCGTTAATGATATCGAACGATCGGGCGTTATCTACAAAACTGATCGCGCGCCAGAAATTATTGTCTTCGTCGATGAAAAAATCCTGCCCATCTTTTGCCGGGATCACACGCGGCGCTTCCCAGGCGTGTCCTTCGGTGCGCACACGGCGATGGACATGTTCGGTAAAGGTGCGCATGTTCTGCATGATGAGCTTCGGTTGTTTGAAAACATGCGTGTTGATGCGTTGCAGTACAAATTTATTTTCCGCCTCGGTATCCAGTGTGACGATGTAGGTGTCATTGATGTTGCCGTTGCCGAACTCTTTGACCTTGATGACGTTCCCGCCGGGCTTGAATTGTTCCGCGATAGTGTTGAGATTTTCCAAAGATGCGCCTCTTTTTTATGATGCGGATATTATAACGCTCCATTCGGATGGTAAAATGGAGTATCTCAATAAATAGGTTACAACCATGACAGACGATCTTCAACTTCGCGCGATCAATACCATCCGCTTCCTTTCTGCAGACGCTGTTCAAAAAGCCAACTCGGGCCACCCGGGGCTGCCCATGGGCGCCGCCGCCATGGCATTCACCATATGGGCTCGCCATCTGCGGCACAATCCCCGCAACCCAAAATGGATGGGACGCGACCGCTTCATCCTTTCGGGTGGGCATGGTTCGATGCTCCTTTATTCTCTTCTGCATCTGACGGGGTATGACGTGAGCCTCGATGACCTCAAGAATTTCCGCCAGTGGGGGAGCATCACGCCCGGTCACCCCGAATACGGACTCACCCCTGGCGTCGAAATGACAACCGGTCCGCTTGGGCAGGGATTCGCTACCGGCGTGGGTATGGCAATTGCGCAGGCGCATCTCGCCGCGATCTTCAACAAGCCCGGGCATGAAATCATCCCCTCGTATATTTATGGCATCGTCACCGACGGTGACTTAATGGAAGGTGTTTCCTCTGAAGCCGCTTCGTTGGCGGCGCATTTACAACTCGGTCACATCATTTATCTCTACGATGACAATCACATCTCGATTGACGGTTCCACCAGTCTAGCTTTCACCGAAGACCGCGGCGCACGATTTGAGGCGTACGGCTGGCACGTGCAAAAGGTTGAAGACGGTAATGACGTCGAAGCGATTGATAAGGCAATTCAAGAAGCCAAACGTGACCCGCGTCCGTCCATCATCATGTGCCGCACCACAATTGGTTTTGGTGCACCGCATAAACAAGGCACATCCAAGGCGCACGGCGAGCCGCTGGGCGACGAAGAACTCAAGCTGGCAAAAGAAAATCTCGGCTGGCCTGTGGAGCCGCGCTTCTTTATCCCTGACGATGTCTTGACCTTCTTCCGCAAAGCCGTTGACCAGGGACGTGAACGCGAATTCGATTGGAAGATGAAGTTCGACGCTTATAAGAATTTACATCCGCAATTGGGCTCTGAATTAGCACGCCGCTTGGCTGGAAAATTACCAGAGGATTGGGCGGCTGAATTGCCGACTTTCCCCGCCGACGTAAAAGGCATGGCGACGCGCGCCTCCTCCGGCAAGATCATCAATGCGTTAGCTCCGATTCTCCCTGAACTGATCGGCGGCTCTGCAGACTTGGCTCCATCAAACAATACGAAGATTGATGGCAGCCCTGATTTTCAAAGCATCTCTTATGATGGGCGCAATTTCCACTTCGGCGTGCGCGAACATGCCATGGGCGCGGCGTTGAACGGTATGAATCTGTTCGGCGGCATCGTCGCTTATGGTGGGACGTTCTTGATCTTCTCCGATTACATGAAACCCGCGATTCGTATCGCCGCGATCTCGCACATCCCGACGATTTTTATCTTTACCCACGACTCCGTTGGACTTGGCGAAGACGGCCCCACACATCAACCGATCGAGCAACTCGCTGCGCTGCGTGCGATCCCGAATCTGGTGACCATCCGTCCCGCCGATGCGAACGAAGTCCGCGAAGCTTGGAAGGTCGCTGTTGCGCGTCGTAACGGACCGACCGCATTAGCACTCACACGCCAAAACGTTCCGACCTTCGAGCTTTCAAATGTTGAAACAGTAAGTAAAGGTGCGTATGTGTTGAAAGATTTTGGAACCCCCGAAGTCATCTTGATGGCATCGGGCTCGGAAGTCAGTTTGATTTTGGATGCGGCGCAGAAGTTGCATGAAGCAGGCAAAGGCGTGCGTGTGGTTTCCTTCCCATCTTGGGAACTGTTCGAGAAACAAGATGAAGCCTACAAAGAATCCGTGTTGCCGAAGAATATCACGGCACGACTCGCTGTCGAAGCCGCGGCAAGTTTCGGCTGGGAACGCTACGCCAAGTCTGTGATCGGCATTGATCACTACGGCGCATCCGCTCCGGCGAAGATCATCTTTGAGAAGTTCGGATTTACCGTTGAGAATGTTGTTGCGAGAGCCAAAGAGCTTTTATAAGCAACCTGGTGGTCGAGTAAGGGCGATGTCCTTTCGCCCTGTATCGAGACCACTAATAACATGTAAACTAGAAATTATATAATGTGGTCTCGGTACGCCTTCGGCTACTCGACCACCAGAGGTGACGATGAAAATCGCTGTAGGCTTTGACCACGGGGGCTTCCCGCTGAAGCAAACTGTGCTGGAGGCTGTCCGCGCGGCGGGACATGAACCCATTGACCTCGGCACAAACTCTGCGGAGGCTGTTGACTTCCCCGACTTCACCGAAAAGGTGGGACGCGCCATCCAAAACGGAGAAGCCGAGCGCGGGATCATTGTCTGCGGTTCGGGTGTGGGTGCCTGTATCGCCGCGAACAAAATGAAAGGCATCTACGCATCCATTTGTCACGATACCTATTCCGCCGCGCAGGGCGTCGCGCACGACGATATGAATGTTCTTTGTCTAGGCGGTCGCGTCGTTGGCGTTGAACTTGCGATTGTCTTGATCCAGGCATTTTTGGGTGCGGAATATCAAGGCAATAAAACGGGCGGGGAACGATTAGCGCGGCGCGTTGGGAAGATCCATAAATTGGAAGAGAAGTAATTACCTTATTACTCCCATTCAAGCCTGCAATAGAAGACGGTATAATTTTACGCATGAAAAATATCCAGCCTCAACAGCCTGCTCATTTGTCCCCCTATGCCCGAGCCTGCCTGGATGCGCTGGTCAAAGCTGACCTTGCGAAACATATTTCTCTCGGAGGGGCGTTTGGCTTATTCCATTACCTTGACTATCGCACTACACATGATGTGGATGCATGGTGGTCTGATATGGTTACCGAAAGCCAAATACAAAATGTGGTCAATACTTTGAAGACTGTATTGTCTGAATTCGGAAGTGTGAATGTCCGTTCATGGGGTTATGTAGTCAGTGTTGAATTGTTTGAGAATGGTAAGGCAGTATTCAGTTTTCAAATTGCCGCCCGTTCTTCACAACTGCAAGAATCAATTCATGCTGGTTGGATTGATATCCCGTTGGACAGCTTGCCCGACCTCTTGTTGCCAGTAAGATGGTTGCATTGGTGGAGCGCGGCGCACCGCGCGATTTTTTGGATATTTATTCGCTTTGCAAGGCTGGATTATTAAGCGCGGACGAGTGTTGGACTCTTTGGAGAAAACGACAGGATATTTCTGGCAACGATATCGACCCTGCCCGTGCGCGGCTCGCCATTGAATCCCACCTTGAGCGAATCACCCTGCATCGCCCGCTTGAGAACATCGCTGATGTTAATCAGCGTGATGAGGCTCGCCAGGTGCGAGATTGGTTTGCCAACGTTTTCATGAAAGCAAATGATGACTGATTCTCATTGGTTGGATGGTTCTTTGTACCCAGAAACCGACGTGCCTGAAACGCTGAACACCATGGCGGAGCAAGTGGATTTCCTTGCTCGTCTCTGTGCCGCATGGGATTTCGGGATATTGCCGCGCGAAGCCACCGTAAATGAAATCCGAAAAGCGGAATGGAAACCAGCCGTAGATGCCTGTCGTTTGCTGACTTCTCCCGCCTATCATTTGTTGCGGCGCTGGCATGGTCTTGGGCGGCTTGCTTATCTTGGTCAATCGATTGCAGTCATTCGCGATGACCCGTGGCTTGCTTATGTTTAGCGTGAAGTAAAAGTAGCAGCGGATTTTTATAAATCCAATGAAAATATTGTGGTCTTGATACTTTCATGCTCGCCAACCAAAACTAGAGGAAAATAAAATGTCAGAATCAATCAAAAAATTAACTGCATTAGGTCAGTCTATTTGGTACGACAACATCCAGCGCAAACTCCTGGAAAATGGCGAACTCAAAGCCATGATCGAACGCGGCGATATTCGCGGTGTCACTTCCAATCCCACCATCTTCAACAACGCAATCGCCAAGACAAACGATTACGACTCCGCGCTTGCGCCACTTGCCTGGGCAGGCTGGGACGCAGAGAAGATCTTCTGGCAGCTTGCGATTGAAGATATCAAAGCTGCGTGCGATGCGTTCCAGCCGCTGTACGAAGAATCCAATGGCGGCGATGGGTACGTCAGCATAGAAGTCAGTCCGAATATCGCACATGACTCTGAAGCGACAGCTGCGCAGGCACAACAACTTTGGGCGCGGATTGCCCGTCCGAATCTGATGGTCAAAATTCCTGCCACGAAACAGGGCATCCCTGCGATTCGTAAATCAATCGCCGCAGGTGTGAATATCAATATCACGCTCATCTTTTCTCTGACCCGTTATGCCGAAGTAATGGATGCCTATCTCAGCGGGCTTGAAGACCGCGCTGCAGCGGGTCAGTCCATTGATCATATTGCCTCGGTTGCCTCGTTCTTTGTCTCGCGTGTTGATTCCAAGATCGATCCGCGTCTGCCCGATGGCTCACCGCTCAAGGGCAAAGCCGCTATCGCCAACGCCAAACTTGCTTACGATGAATATCAAAAAACATTTGCGGGCGCGCGTTGGGAGAAACTTAAATACAAGGGCGCGCGCGTGCAACGTCCGTTGTGGGCGAGCACGGGCACAAAGAATCCTGCCTATTCCGATACGGTCTACCTTGATAACCTCATCGGTCCCGAAACTGTCAATACCGTTCCGCCCGTCACGCTTGAGGCATTCAAAGATCATGGCACCGCCGCGATGACTCTCGTGCGCGGTCTCGATGATGCGCAGCACACTATCAATCAACTTGAAACCGACGGCATCTCGATGGCTGTAGTGACGCAAGAGTTGGAAGATGAAGGTGTTAAAGCCTTTGAGGACGCGTTCGCGCAATTGCTCGCGACGATTGATGAAAGAAGGAAGAACGCCGCTTCTTCTCTTGGACCTCTAACTGCTTCTGTTTCCAAGCGTATTTCTCAACTGGAAGCAGATTCTGTCCCCGCCCGCCTCTGGAAGGGTGACCCCTTGCTGTGGGCGCCTGCTAAAGACGTGGCTGGTCAACATGAAGTCACCATCCGCATGGGCTGGCTGGACTCTACTGACAAGGCTCGCAAG
>JAYUGV010000162.1:0-11008 GCA_043767565.1 Anaerolineales bacterium | reverse complement strand
ATCACAGGACGAGAAATTTTCCCGTCCTGTGATCGAATGCACTATGCTGATCGATCTAATAGATCGCGCCGCCCGCCTGTGTGGAAGTTAACACGCCGCTCTCAGCAGTGAGTGTATACGCCGTGCCGCCAGTTCCCGTCCATGAAGCAAAGTTAAATGTTGCTGAACCAGATACGCGGTAGACCGAAAGATTGCGGTACGTCAGCGCCTTTTTCGACAGACATACCTCAGGGGCACCCGGTGTACGCAGGAAATATGCCGCGCCGCTGCCGAGCACAGTAGCTGTGCCGTTCGCTTCCACAGCGAGAGCAGTCATCTCATCAATACCAATGCCTTTTGCTGTGCCTGCCCAGCTGTCTTTCACGATCCGCGCCAGGAAAGTCACAAGGCGACCCATGCGATCACGCGTCACAAAATGACTGTCGGTGATGATCCCGTCCATATTCGGCAGCACGAGAAAGTCACGGTTCAAAGCGACTTTACCATTATATGGATTGGAAAGCGCAGTTGGTGAGTCGATCGTGCCATTTGCGGCAGAGAATAAAAATTCACCCATCACTGCCAGCCCGGCGCTTGTGCCACCGATGGGCACGTTGCGAGTCACAAGATAATGAATGGCATCCTCAACCGGCGTGCCTTTCCATAGTTTTACATAATCATTCTGATCGCCGCCGGCGATGAACAACGCCTCGGCATTGCGGATTTTATTCACCACGAACGGGTCGCTTGCCGCAGCAAGGTTCTTGATGATGATCGTTTCCACCGAGTCGACTGCCCCCAAACCATAGATATACGGATTGTAGGCATCGGTGCCCGTCACGCGGATCACCACAAAATCACCGCCGCCTGATTTATTGATCATCCATTGAAAAGCTGCATCCACATCCGTGCCGCCGCCCATTAGGATCTCGCCGAAGGTTGTGGCGCGGGTCACATCGCTCGAACTCCCAACCACATAATACTCATAGCTGGGTCTGGCTGGCGCTGCCGATGCGCCGGATACCCCCAAGACAGACGCGATCAAGGCGAACACAACGAGCACTTGCATCAACAATTTGGAACTCTGCATGATATTCTCCTTTAGTGATGGTTTATGATTTTTTTACGGCACGGCAGATGCGCTATGCTGATCTCAACCGTTCCTTGGCGGTCTCGAGATCCTTGTACACACGGACCATGGTCGAAACCCCGGTGATATCCAACACCGTTTTGACATTCGCCTGCGGCGATAAAAATGCCAGCCTGCCACCGCGGCTGGCAGCCGCATTGGCGCTGGTGATCAGCATTGGGATACCGATGGACGACAGATAATTGACCTGTGAAAGATCGACCAGCACAAAAACATTTTCACCCGCACAGTGTTCTTCGAACCGCTGTCTAATGATGTTTGTGCCAGCCATATCCAACCGCCCGATCAATTTGATCAAGCGGATCCCGTTCTCAAGTTCGCTGTATTCAAGTTTGACGCTCAATGGAACCTCTATACTTTAAGGATTTATCTAAAGGACTGGCTGCGCCTCTTTCGCAGGGACGCCTGCTCCTGTTCCTTCAACCTGCTCAACGCTGACAGCTGCACCAGCTTTAACGAATATCAAAGATCTGGTCGAAGCCCCCGATCGCGAAGATCTCATAAATGCGTTCGTTGCAGTGAATAAGGGACAGGGATCTGTTATTTTTCCGGGCAGAATCGTGCAGCTTTAGGAACAAGCGGATCACAGACGAATCGATGAAGTTTGTTCTTTGCAGATCAAGCTGGATCTCCGTCGCCGCGGCGTTGATGGCTTTTTCAAATACCTGTTTCAATTCATCCTGGCTGGAGAAATCGAATTCCCCTGATAAATTGATCTGGGTGACATTCCCTGTGGTTGAGATGGTTGCGGGCATGGCTTGCTCCTTTTCACCAGAAACAATAATGCATTGAAGGCTAAAAAATAAATGATCTGGCTATATTATAAGGACAAATTACCTGCTTTTCACAAGCAGATTTGGTGGATCATGTCACCTTATGCAATCCCGAAGGGATGTCATGGATTCTTTGTAAAATTATGACATCCCTTCGGGATTGTATAAAAATAATCTGAATCCTAAAATCGTTTCACGCCTTCAGCGTTTTGATCTAATGGCTTACTTTATGTTTTTGTAGTCTACTGATAGTTCTCGAATATCTTCTTAAGGGTCGTGATATTCCGCGTGGTGGCAGTACCGAAGATCTTTTCAATGAAGTTGTTTGAGAAGACCGACTTATCGCGGTCGTGACGCAGGTTAAACACTTCGCTCCCGATCACGGCGAACTCATCTGCCGCGCTGTTGTATTTTTTCAAAATATCCGCCAACATTTTGGCAGGCTTTTCCCTCAGGAATACAACATGCAGTGTATCTGTCTCTTTGGGTTCGAAGTGCTTCTGGCTCACGATCTTTGCGAGCTCGTCCAGCGAGCGGATGAACACTTCCACGCGATAGCCAAGTGCGGCTTTGAGTTGCTTCTCGATCTGCGCTTCCAGATTCGTCGCCGCTTGCGTTTCAAAGACCACATTCCCGGTTTGGATGTAGGTCTGCACGTTGGATAAGCCGAACGACTCGAACATCTTTTTTAGGTGATCCATTTTGATAATCTTGGTCCCGCCCACGTTGATCGCGCGGAGAAATGCGATATATTTTTTCATAAGGTTCCTATTTCGCCAATTTAGATTCGATCCGGCGGTCGGGGATAAACCACATGACCGCTACAGCGACATACAAGGCAGTCGCGATCCACGCGGAAACAAACGCCAGTGGGATCGCCGCCGTGTACATATAGAGCGACCTCAAGCCTTTTACATCCCTGCCGATCGCCGCAGCAAGAACTGAATCCTGTCCATGATGTCCGATCAGTGCGCGGGTCAAAATAAAGTATGCCAAGCCCGCGAACCATAACACCCCGCCGTAAAACACAACGGGAATGGTGGCAAAATTATTTTCACCCATCCAACCCGTCACGAAAGGAATGAGCGACAGCCAAAACAACAGGTGCATATTCGCCCACAAGATGGGACCGTTCACTCCCTTGGCAGCCTGCCAGAGATGATGATGATTATTCCAATAAATGCCGAGAAATATGAAACTTAGTATATAACTCAGGAACTTGGGCAGCAAAGGACGCAGAGCCGCTAAAGTCCCGTCTGCCGGGGTTTTCAATTCAAGCACCATGATCGTGAGAATGATGGCAAGTACGCCATCGCTAAAAGCTTCGAGTCTTCCTTTGCTCATTCGTATGCTCCTTTTGGATTAATGAAACGGGCAGTCCTAGAAATTTCCCTAAACGTTCTGTGGCGTCTTCAACGGCTCGTTCATCACCCCTGGTCAACTTTGTGATGAGGCTGGTTTCCACGAGTACTACATCTTTTTTCAGAGTCCGCCGCCAGCCGCCAACGATTTGACCATTGAGAACGACAACATGTGCAATGAGAGCTGGGTCGTCAGCGTTGATATTCGCCCGCCGCGCCACTTCTCCTATGGCACTACGATCTTTGAAACCAATGAAATATTCATCGTAGTTTGGCAGAAGATAGGCGGTTGGAGACTTTATTTTTTTTGACGATATAGATTCGGGGAACCAATAGATTTGGTCATTGACTACTTCACTCATAAATTGAGATTTAACCATTTCGATGCCGTTCTTTGCATCTGTCATCGTTAAACCAGACCACATCGTAAAATCCTGTAACGTAGCGGGACTACGAGTCGCAAAATATCTTTTTACAAGTTCAGCCAATGCTTCGTCGCGGCTGATAGCTTTAACCGGAGGAACACGCTCCTCCAGCAGGGTGTAGGTGAATTGCTTGCCGCGTCTCGCTCCGCTGCAAATGAGTCCTTCCAACTCGGCGTACATCATCAAGTAACTTAATCGAAAACCGTCTGCTGGTATGCCAGCCTGGTCAAGTTCTGCAGCGAGTTCCGCTCGCGTGTGTTGTTTATTGCCTCGCAGTGCTTTTTCAATTGTCGCATTACTTTTCTTGAAGGTTGCTTTATCCAACCTCGATTGGCGAATCATATACGCGCTCACCGCATGAACACGCGGAGCTGTCAGCTTAAGCAGCCAGCGGATATCTTTCGGCGTGACAAAATGCCAGGTGGGGCGCAGCAGGTGTGTGCGGAGGATGGAGCCGTCTGCCAAAGCCTGGTCGAGCGCCAAGTCAGTTGTGTCCATCATCCGTTGTGCGAGCGCCCATTTGGCTCCGGCATAATCCTGGGCTTGAACGGCGCCAAGCCATTGCACTACTTTATTTGGAGTTTTGAAATTCGTCTGCGAAAGTCTTTGATTGTATAAACGCTGAGTCGTTATGTCCAAGGTTTTCATAAAGCAAGTTTATCGCAAAATTATTTTGCTATAGTTTGATGCCAAACAATTTGAGTTCGATATCATCAGTCGAAAGCCGGATCATTTTTTCAAACGTCAACCCGATCTTTTCAAGCACGCGGATCGAGCCGGCATTGTCGGGATCAGTAATGGCGACAAGTCTTTTCAGCCCGAGGCTGCGGACTTGTTCTTTGACCGCTAGCGCCGCTTCGACCGCATACCCGTTCGACCAGAATTTTGGTAGATAAGCATAGCCGATATCGACATCTTCGAGCGTATCGCGTTTGATCAAGCCGCACATGCCAATGGATTCACCCGACTCTTTTAACTGGACGTGATACAGACCAAAGCCGTTTCTAGCGTAGCTGGAAATTGGTCCCTTTTCGAGATAGTTGACCGCATCTGCAAGCGAGCGCACGTTACGATCACCGATGTTCTGAATAAAGGATGGTTCGTTAACTAATTCAAAAACGAACGCTGCATCGTCCGCGATGAATTGACGCAGGGCTAATCTTTCGGTTTCAAGGATGTTCATTGCAACCTCTTATTTTAAAAGTATCATGTCACTCTGAGGGAGCGGTTTCCCCAGCACCGCCTGCTGGGGCAGGTGTCAGCGAGCGAAGAGTCTCGTGTTTTTGGAGGAGAGACCCTTCGCTACCGCTCACATCGTCCCGATGTTCTTTCGGGAGGGTGACATCGTTGTTTAACATCCCTTTCAATTCCAGCATGTTCGAAAAGGGAATTGCTCCTGCTGCCCGCAGCGACTCCGCGGAATTAAATGTGGCGTGACCGTAGACCTTCATCCCCGCACGGACTCCCGCAGTCACACCGAGAATACTGTCTTCGATCACCACGCAGCGTTCAGGTGGAGTTTGAAATGCCTGCGCGGCGGCAAGGTAAACATCCGGCGCTGGTTTGGGGCGGGGGACTTCCATGCCGCTGAAGATCGCATCACCAAAACGCTCTGTCAGCCTGGCAACTTTCAATCGAAACACGATTTCCTCCCGGGTCCCGTTTGAAGCGACACACATCGGCACGGAAAGGCTCTCGATGAGTTCATGCACATGGGGAATGACCAACAGCTCGCGTTCACTCAAGTCCAAAAGGCGTTGGTTGAAGACGGGAATAAATTCTTCGGGCGGAGTCCAGCCGAGTTCCTGTGCAGAGACTTTCAGACGATTCAACAAGGTCACGCCGTAGAATTTATGCAGAGTTACTTCGTAGTCCAACCGATGCCCGTATTCGGCGAACATCTGCACATAGATCTGGCAGGCAAGTGCCTCGCTTTCCACGAGCACACCGTCGCAATCGAAAATGACAAGAGCAAAAGAAGTGTTATTCATAAGAGCGGGATTATACATGAATCCCGAAAACAAAAATCTCCTGCCAGTTGACAGGAGATTTAGTTTGCTCGTTACTACCAGCTGCGTTTTTGTCCGCCGCCAGAGCGGTTGTTGCTGCTGCGACCGCGGTCACTGTTGTAACCACCGCCACCACCACCGCGACTCTTGCCGCCGTATCCGCCACCACCACCACCGAAGCCGCCGCCACTGCGTTCTTCACGCGGACGAGCTGCGCTGACAGCTAGCGCGCGATCCTGAAATTCCTTGCCGTTGAATATGGTGATCGCGTTCTGCATATCCTTTTGATTTTCCATTTCAATGAAAGCAAATCCCTTGGATCTGCCGGAGTCGCGGTCTTTGATCAAAGCCACGGACTTGACTGCGCCAGCTTCTGCGAACAGGGTCTGCAGGTCGGTCTCGCTGGTGGTGTAGGACAAATTACCGACGTAGAGCTTGTATTCCATTTTTTCTCCTGGAGTTGAGTGATCCTGCCGGTGGGCAACATCACTGCACGAAAGCCCTGCCTGTGGATCCAGACAGGTTTGGTAAATGTGCATGATAAGTAGTAGATCTGCAAACATCCAGGCGTATAGTGAGAAGCGTCCTTCCGTTTGTTAGCCCGCCTTTATCCATGCAAGTGTTGCGATTTTATCACAATCAAGAGCGGTCGAGGTGCATCTTTCGGATCTTCTCTTTCCACGGCGCAAGTTGTTTGGCTAGCAGATCAACCCACGGTTTGATATCGCCATCCTTGGGCGGGTCAACGACTTCCTGCTCAAATAAATGCACCAGCCCGGGAAAGTCGTATTTTCCATCTTTAACGGATCTGCCGGATTTCTGAATGATCTGCTTTGCCAGCTTCTCGCCTTTGGCATCGAACGCGAGCCAGAAGTCGGCGTAATCGGCATCGACCGAGGCTGGGTTTGCGATCCGCCCCGCATATTTTTTCGGGATCCCATTGCGGACGGTCATCCGGCAGGCGTTGATGAATTCATCTCTTACGGTGGTCTGGTTCGAGACTGGTTTCACGGTCAGGTAGGTCATGGATAGGATCGTGGAAGCGGCGACAACGATCTCGCCGCCGCGCGGGTTGCGTTCACTGATGATTGCGATGGTCATTATAGACGTCATGCGGTTCTTTCTTTTTGTGAAATGATACGAACGAATTGGATCTCTACGCTAGCGCCCCTTAACTCTGTTGCGATTGTATCACTTGATGAGCCGTTTGCTCCTGCGGGTTTAGGCTTTGGGTTGGGTAAGCGTTAGAAATTTGAAAGAGTATAAAAAATTTCACAAACTCAAAGTTATACTGTGTGCCGATCAAATAATGGAGATATAGAATGACTACTCAATGGAAAAATAAAGATATACCCGATCAAAGTGGGAAAGTTGTAATTGTCACAGGCGGGAACAGCGGAATTGGATACGAGGCCGGGCTGGCGTTGGCTGGTAAGAACGCACAGGTGATTCTCGCAGTGCGTAGTCCGGATAAAGGCGAAGAGTCTGTGCAGGCGATCCGTCAACGTTATCCGCAGGCGCAAGTCGCGGCGATGGTTCTGAATCTGGCGGACTTAAAGAGCGTCGGGGCTTTCGCACAGGCTTTTCTGGCAAAATATAAACGGCTGGACATTCTCATTAACAACGCGGGTGTGATGGCAATCCCCAAGCGGAAAACTGCCGATGGTTTCGAGATGCAGTTCGGCACCAATCATCTGGGACATTTTGCCCTGACCGGTTTGCTCCTGCCCGCATTGAAAGCGACTCCCAACGCGCGCGTCGTGACTGTGAGCAGTTTTGTCCACACCTCTGGCGATATCCACTTTGACGATCCGCAGTGGGAAAAGTCGTATGACCGGTGGGGCGCATATGCTCAGAGCAAGCTGGCGAATTTGTTGTTTGCCTATGAACTGCAGAGACGTTTTGCTGGTACCGGAATCAATGCCATTAGCGTAGGATGTCATCCCGGAT
Source organism: Anaerolineales bacterium (assembly GCA_043767565.1). Taxonomy (GTDB): domain Bacteria; phylum Chloroflexota; class Anaerolineae; order Anaerolineales; family Villigracilaceae; genus Defluviilinea. Next base: position 3,361 of record JAYUGV010000162.1, on the reverse strand, counting down.
ATGCGGCGACGAACTTGCAGTTTGCTGGTCCTAAAATGGAAGAATCAACTGTGCGCGTCTGGATGATGAAACTGGGCAATGCCTTATTCGCCCAGGGACAGGATATGGGCGCACTGCCGACTCTCTTTGCGGCTGTGGCTCCGGATGTCAACGGTTGTGACTATATCGGTCCTGCCAGTTTGGGTGGGATGCGCGGTTACCCTGCCAAGGTGATGTCGAATAACAAATCTTATGATGAGGCGTTGGCGAAACGCTTGTGGAAAGTCTCAGAAGAATTAACCGGTGTGGTGTACGGTTTCAATTAATAAGTCACCTTACGCACTCTCGCTCGAAGGCGGTCTCTGACAGCCGTGTTTTACAGGTTATTTTGCAAGGTCACAGACGCTGCGAGAGCATAAACTGCATAAGGTGAGTTAATAAATAACTCAAGTTGCTGCCTTTACTCCTTGAAAGGCTTTTGAGTTGAATTTCTTAACGCAAAGCCGCCAAGGCGCTAAGATTTTAGGGTTTCCCTTTGCGACTCTGCGCCTTTGCGTTAAACCTTATATGATTTTCGCAAGGCAGCAACTTGGATTAAGTATCAATGGCTTTAATCGGTTTTACAACAAAAGCTCCTGTTTATGAACAGGAGCTTTTGTTGTTTTTACAAAGCTTAACTTACTGTCTCGCAGCAATTTCCTTGCGCACCACGGGTGCGACCTTGGTGCCGAAAAGTTCGATGGCATGCATCATCTTTTTGTGTTCGATGGCGTTATTGCCCATGTATAACAAGAAGCGTTGATGGTTAAAGATCTCGTGTTGGAAGAGGATCTTTTCGATGATCTCATCGGCCGTGCCGACAAAATCAGAACCGCGCAAGATGCGTTGTTTTTCGAGCTGTGCCTGTGTCGCAGGGGACCAGCCGCGCTCACGCCCGATCCTGTTCATGTTATAGGTTTGGATCGGATAATACTCGTCCACGGCTGTTTGTGAATCATCAGCGATGAAACCATGCGAGTTAATGCTCAGTGGAATGGTCAGCGGGTCAAAGCCAGATTTGGCTGAGGCTTCACGATACAGCTCCAGGTACGGAGCGAAGCGTTCGGGCTGACCGCCGATAATGGCAAGCGCCATGGGCAGTCCCAACGAGGCGGCGCGGACTACCGATTCAGGCGTCCCGCCAACTGCCACCCAGATCGGAAGTTTTGCCTGCACCGGACGCGGATAAACACCGAGGTTGTCGAGCGGTGCGCGGAAATTTCCAGACCAGGTGATATTAGTTGACTCGTTCAACTGCGAAAGCAAACGCAGCTTCTCATCGAAGAGACCGTCGTAATCGTTCAGGTCATAGCCGAAGAGTGGAAAGGACTCAATGAACGAGCCGCGTCCCGCCATGATCTCGGCGCGCCCGTTCGAGAGCAGGTCAACCGTTGCAAAACTTTGGAAGACGCGCACAGGGTCATCGGAGCTGAGCACGGTCACGGCGGTGGAGAGGCGGATGTTTTTCGTTCGCGCTGCGGCGGCGCCCAACACAACTGCCGGAGCCGATACGAGATATTCAGCGCGGTGATGTTCGCCGATGCCGAAGACATCCAGCCCGGTTTGGTCGGCAAGCTCGATGGCTTCGAGTAGATTCTTCATCACTTCGGCGGGATTCTTTTTTGAGCCTGTCAGCGGATTTGTGCCGCCATCCACGAAGGTATAAAGTCCCACTTCGAACGGACGGGTTTGATTGGTTTGAGGTTGTGTCATTGATATTCCTAAAATTGATTTTGGTGATGTACAGATAGGTTCAAGCCTGGCGGGTCTTACCTGTCAGCCTGGATGAGCTTAAGCAGTTCCTTCGGCGAATGGACAAATGCATCGGGCTTCGACTGGATCAATATTTCCATACTTTGATGTCCCCAACTGACCGCGATACTTTTGACGCCCGCCTCTTGCGCCGCGCGGATATCGCTGACCGAATCGCCCACCATGTACACCGCTTCTTTCCCAGCCGCAAACTGACTCTGCGCCTGCAATATTTTCTCCGCCTTTGACCCGGGCGTATCCACCCCATACACCGCGCGGACATGTTCATTCAATCTATGTTCAATCAGAAACGCGTTGACGTTCTGAGCTGTATTGCCTGTGACGATGGCAATGATGTGGTTTGCTGACAACCCTTTGACAACTTCATTCAACCCTTTAAAAATAACGGGTGGAGATTTTTTCTCTGCAAAGCGCATCAAACAACCGCGGACAAATTCATCCACCAGATGTTCAGGGACTTCACACGCCCGCCCATACGTTGCAAAGGACATGACCTCGAGGCTGCTTAGGTCAGTCTGTTTCACAACATGCTTGACCCCCAATTCATCACAGACTTCCTGTGCGAATTGAAGCATATCGCTCAATGTATCTGCAAGTACGCCGTCGAAGTCAAAGAGGATAAGTGCCATGGTTGAGGTTGGCGATTGACTTCTCGTTGCCTATGTCTAAAAAACTCCCACGAATTCTTGGGAGTTTTTTTGTTTACACATGCACGATCACGTGCTCGCGCGTCAATTCTATAAACCGATTGTTTGTCAGATCTGAAATGATCTGATCGAAGTTTGCGATCAAAAGAGTTTCAAGTTCTTTGTTGCTGATATTGCCAGTTGAAAATAACAGCAGTCTGTCTGGGCGGTTTTTCAACCAGAAAGAGGCTGCAAAGTCAGCGTCCTTTGTGACGATGACGCAATTCTGCTCATCGGCATATTGCAGAATTCCAAGATCTGTTGCAACATTCTTATCAAGCAGGTCAAGCGTATGAACCGCCTGATGATTGCGTTCATAAAAAACATCGACCCAACGGCGGGATAAGTTCGCGTCGATCAGAAAGTTCATGCCCGTACCACGCTGATCCGTTTGACCTGACTCAGGCGCGCTGCATACAGCAGTACCGCCTGAATATCGGCAAGTTCAAGGTCTTCGTAGTCCAGGAGGATCTCTTCGTTGGTCATCCCCGAGCTGAGCGTTTCCAACAACCATTCCACCGAATAGCGCAGACCGCGAATCGTTGGCTTGCCAAATGCAATGGCGGGATTGATGGTAATTCGATTGAGGAGTTCTTGACTGGTCATGGTTTAATCTCCTGCCGCAATCATACACGATTTTCGTATACAGTGGTCGAGTAGGCGGCAGAACGGGTGCGCTAAAAATATGTAGATGGATTTGCTCCCTTCGTCATCCTCGGCGAAGGGGTTGCACGCAAAACGCCGCCGAGGCTTGTACTGACGGTTCGTCTTTCGCTCACCGTGTAGAAGTGACGGCGGCTCGAGCTTACGTGCTAACAAACTTTGAGTGCTCCCTACATCGAATATAATAACATCAAAAATCTAGAAAAGATCGGGAGTTCTCA
>JAYUGV010000161.1:0-4431 GCA_043767565.1 Anaerolineales bacterium | reverse complement strand
ATTGAGTCCGCGGATTTGAGTCGCATCTTCGACCGGTTTTATAAATCCAGCGATTCAGGCGGCATGGGTTTGGGGTTATCGATCGCGAAGTATTTGGTCGAGGCACATGGGGGGAATATCTGGGCGGAGAGTGGAGTGGGGCAGGGGACGAGGATTTCGTTTGTTGTTCCTCAGACTTTCGAAGTCTGAGAGACTTCGAAAGTCTCTGTATTTCTCTGGTAAAATACGAGCCTGTGATTTCAGCCCGCATGCGCCCTTTCGCGCAACCTCTCTATGCCTGTCTGAAACGCAAAATAATTCAAGGAGAAAGTTAAAATGGTTCGTCTTCGTTTACGTCGTATTGGTTTGAAGGGTCAGCCGACCTATCGTGTTGTCGCCGCGGACAAAGAGTCCCCTCGTGATGGCCGCTTTTTGGAAATTTTGGGCTTTTACAATCCCCGTACCCAGCCCGCAACTGTGCATTTGAAGGAAGATCGCGTATTTCACTGGATGAAGAACGGCGCTCTGCCGACCGAATCTGTGGAACAGGTTTTTAAGAGCGCTGGCGTGATGGATCGCTGGGAACGCTTTAAGAAGGGTGAGTCGATCGAGACGCTCTTGCAGGAAGCCACCCAAGCTGAGACCATTCGTGCTGCCACATTAACCACGGGCAAGAAATAAATATCTATTATGTCATTGCGAGGGCGTTAGCTCTCGCAATGACATGGATGCAATTATGAAAGAACTTATTGAATACATTGCCAAATCGCTGGTTGAACATCCTGAGGATGTGAAGGTAAGTGAATCGGGCGGTTCCCGTATCCGCATTGAGCTGAGCGTCTCGAAAGATGATATGGGGCGCGTTATCGGCAAAGGCGGCAGGGTTGCCAACTCCATCCGCACACTCCTGCGGGTGGCGGCTGAAAAAGAAGGCAAACAAGCCACGCTCGATGTGGTGGAGCCGGAATAATGGCTGATAAGAAAACTCTTTCAGGCTCGCCGATCGGCGAGCCTCTTTATTTGAGTGTTGGCTTTCTGCGCCGTCCACATGGATTGGCGGGCGAGATCATCATGGACCTGCATACTGACTTCCCTGAGCGCATGCAGGTCGGCAGAAAACTTTTTGTTGGTGAAGCATATCAGCCGATGACGCTTACGAGTGTGCGTCCGCACCAATCCGGATTACTTGTAAAATTTGATAATATTGAAACACCGGAAGAAGCAGGTAGGTATCGCAATCAATGGGTCTTTATTTTAGCTAAAGATGCGCCGCCACTGCCAGAAGGTAAGATCTATCAATTTGAGCTGATTGGATTTAAAGTCGTGGACGAGAACGAGAATCCGCTGGGGTCGTTGGTCGAAATTTTGCATACAGGCGCGAATGACGTCTATGTGGTAAAGGATGAGGCTGGCAAGGAACTGCTTCTGCCCGCGATCCCCTCGGTCATTCTGGATCTGGATGCTGGTCGGCGGTTACTGAAAGTTCATCTGCTTGAGGGGCTTTAATTGGTGGTCGAGTAGCCCCGTGTTCGTCGGGGCGTATCGAAACCACCGGGTTGATTCAAATTTTATATTCTTTGCTTAGTTGCTGGTTTCGATACGACGGCGGAACAAGCACCGCCGTCTACTCAACCAGCGGTGTGTTTTTATATGGACGATAAAAAATACTGGATCGGCTTCAACTTGATCAAAGGCATTGGCGCTGTCCGCATGCAGGGACTCGTCGCATACTTTGGCGAGTTGGAAACAGCCTGGAAGGCGTCCCCGGCTGAATTGGCAGCGGCAGGCTTGGGGTTGAAAGTGATCGAGCGTGTCATCCAGGCACGTGATAATGTTGATCTGGATAAGGTTTGGGAAAAGATCGAGAAACAGGGGATCAAGATCCTGACCTGGCAGGATGAAGCGTATCCGCAACGATTAAAAGAGATTGATCAACCGCCGCCCGTGTTGTATGTTCGCGGCGAATATCTGCTCGATGACTTGTTCGCGGTGGCGATCGTCGGTACGCGGCGAGTGACATCGTATGGCAGACAAATCACTGAAGAACTTTCGGGTTACCTTGCAGCGAATGGCATGACCGTGATCAGTGGTCTTGCGCGCGGTGTGGATGCGATCGCGCATCAAGCTACGCTGAAAGCGGGCGGGCGCACCATTGGTATTCTCGGTTCGGGTGTGGATAAGATCTATCCACCTGAGCATCGCGTGCTGGCAGAACAAATGATGGAGCGCGGCGCGATCATCAGTGATTATGCTCCGGGCACGCCGCCAGAGGCGTCTAACTTCCCGCCGCGCAATCGGATCATCTCTGGTTTATCGTTGGCGGTTGTTGTCATTGAAGCAGGGGAAACAAGCGGCGCCTTGATCACAGCTGAGTTTGCCGCCGAGCAGGGCCGTGAAGTCTTTGCAGTGCCGGGCAGTATCCTGGCTCCTCAAAGCAAGGGTACGAATAAGTTGATCCAGAAAGGCGCCCAGCCTTTATTGAGTGTTACGGACCTGATGCAGGCATTGGATATCACGCGGGTCGGTGAACACAAAGCCGCCCGTAAGATCATGCCTGCGGATGCGACCGAAGCCAAGTTGTTAACTGTGTTATCGAACGAGCCTCTGCATGTGGATGAGATCCGCAACCAAGCCGAATTGCCCATTGAGAAAGTTTCCGCCACTTTGGCGTTGATGGAACTTAAGGGTATGGTGCGTCAGGTGGGTGGCATGAATTATGTTGCAGTTCGTGAGGTACAATCGGAATATCGGGTGGATCAGTAGACGGGTAAACAAGTACGCAGGCTGGTAGGTAGATAGTTGGTCCGTAATCTTGTTTACGTGTTTCCTTGTATCCGTGTATACTTTCGCCTTATCAACGAACTGGGATCAATAAAACATGACTGAACATTCCTATGCTGTGATCATGGCTGGAGGCGGTGGGACTCGTCTCTGGCCCGTTTCAAGAAAAGAAACCCCCAAACAATTATTGCCGCTACTCGGACAAGAGACTTTGTTCCAGAGCACGGTTGCGCGGCTTGAGGCAATGTTCCCGCCCGAGCGTATTCTGGTGGTAACGGTTGCAGAGCAGGCCAGCGTGATGCAGGCACAGGTGCCCGCCATCCCGGTTGAAAACTATTTGATTGAGCCTGCTCCACGCGGCACAGCCTCTGTGGTAGCATTGGCGGCGGCGGTACTAAAACAGCGCGATCCACAGGCTGTGATGGCGATTCAAACTGCGGACCATCACATCCGCAACCGAGATCTTTTCAACTATCTGATCAAGACCGCATTGGAAGTTGCGGATAAAAATTATCTAGTCACGTTGGGGATCACGCCTACTTTTCCAGCTACGGGATATGGGTATATCCAACAGGGTGAGCCGCTAGCCGGTGACTACAAATATCCTGTATATAAGGTCAAACGTTTTAAAGAAAAGCCTGATGAAGTCACCGCGCAAAAATTATTGGGCAGCGGCGATCACTCCTGGAACAGCGGCATGTTTGTCTGGCGGGTGGATACGATCCTGACCGAAATCGAAAAGCAGATGCCGGAATTGTTTCAGGCGGTTAATGCGATCGCATCTGCATGGAATACATCTGAACGGGATGAAGTCGTGAGGTCGCATTGGCAGGACCTGAAGAGCCAGACCATCGACTACGGTATTATGGAGCGGGCTGAACGGGTAGCGGTGCTGCCGGCGGGCGGCTTGGGTTGGAGTGATGTCGGCTCGTGGGATTCGCTCTTTGACGTCTTGCTGCCCGATAAAGATGGGAATGTCGCCACAAATAAAGAGCACCACCTGGCGCTCGACACGCATAATACGCTCGTTTATAGTTCTGGCGCTGAACGTCTCGTTGTGACCATCGGGTTGGATGATATCGTTGTGGTCGATGCTGGAGACGTACTCATGATCTGCAAAACCGATCAATCTCAAAAAGTGCGTGATGTGGTTGAATATTTAAAGAAAAATAAGATAGAGAAATATCTATAGTAGTTTTACTGAAAAGGTTAATTTATGGAAGCTTATTGCATGAAATGCAAGACCAAACGTGAGATGCAGGATCCTGTTGCGGGTTTTAACGCAAAGGCATCGCCTGTCACGATCGGTGTTTGCGCTGTGTGCGGAACAAAACTTTATCGAATGGGTAGGACCGAAGCGCATGCGGGGCTGCCAGTTCCGCCGAAGCCTGAAAAGGTTGTAAAGGTGGAGAAGCGCGAAGGGAAGCTCGTGATCGTTGAATCGCCCGCGAAGGCAAAGACGGTGGGGCGTTTCCTCGGCAAAGGCTATACTGTGCGCGCCTCGGTAGGTCATATCCGCGACTTGTTGAAATCGCAATTGTCCGTCGATGTTGAGAATAATTTTGCGCCAAAGTATCGTGTGCCGAACGAGAAAAAGGAAGTTGTTAAAGAGCTCAAGAAACTCGCTCAAAAAGCGGAAGAAATCTTTCTCGCGACCGACCCTGACCGCGA
>JAYUGV010000160.1:0-4443 GCA_043767565.1 Anaerolineales bacterium | reverse complement strand
GAACCGGCTGGATTCCTGACCGGCGTCATCGGCGCGGAAGGGGCGGGGGCTGAAACGGTCAACGACGTGGCTGCGAGTCACTATACTTTCGATGAGCGCGCCCTTGGGCTGTTGGGCATTGCCCAATCGACAGGCGAGATGTGGATTGCCTCCGAGGGAGGCTATATCGTCAAGTACTTGGTGACAACTACAGGCAACGCGGATTACTTTGGCGAAGGCATCGAAGGCACACTCACCTGGGACTATGAGTTGACCGATGTTAATCAACCTGTCACGATCACACTACCCGACGACTGCCCGGCCGGAATGGTGGATGCCCCGCTGTTAGCGGATGCAACCAACGTCCTGAATATGCCGGGCATACTGGCGTATGATACCGCCTCCAGTTTGGCGGATGCTGCAGCATTTTATCAGGAGCAGATTCCCAACCTGGGCTGGGCATTGATGGGTCAGCCTACTATTCGGGAGACGGACGCGCTGATGGAATTTACGCAGGGCGATCAGATTCTGACGGTTCTCATCACAACTGACGCGGGCGTGACGAGTATTAAAATCCTGCTGGGGAAGGCTCAGGAATAGGGAATACCTAAGAATATCTATATCAAAACCGCAGGTAATGAGCCTGCGGTTTTCGCTTCACCATGGAGTGCATCATACCTTAGCCGACAGAAAAACCTGCCCAAGCGGCATCTTTGCATAAATCTTTTCTCCCCCAAGTATGGAGACAAAACCTCCCCAGCCGATGGATGCGACCAATCCGGGCTTGCTGTATGATTTGAATGGACAGTCATCCTAATTCAAACTAAATAGTTCAAGAGGTAGAGAAATGAAGAAAATATTCGTTATCGTTTTGTTTGCCGTATTGCTTATCACGCTGGCAGCTTGTGCCCCTGGTGCAAAGGTGGAAATCAGTGAGCCGAATATGCAAATACAACTAGACCCACCGGGTCCCAACCCGGAAGTCGATGAACCAGCGGAGAATGAACACGTCGCCGGACTCGGCACAGGACTCTGGCATGGGCTGATCTCCCCGGGGACCCTGATCATATCGTTCTTCAAACCTGAAATACAAATGTACGAGGTCCACAACACCGGACAGTTGTATAACCTTGGTTTCTTCCTTGGAATGGCGCTCGTATTTCTCATCTTAGGTTTTTCAGGAGGCAGAAGCAGGCGACGTCGATAAAAGAAATATAAAAAGACCGCAGGTGATGCCTGCGGTCTTTTGTTGTATTAACTTTGTCGCACAGAATAACTCTGCAGTTCTTCAGATGATAATTCATCAGGCTTTACCAATCGGTAATGCTTTTCAGATGTGACTTTTATCCCATCCTTTGATTGTTCAAATTCAAAAAGGGCAATCAGATTTTTATCAATGAATTGAGCGGCAATGGGACGGCAAATCAAGTGGGGAAATTTGAGTGGCGCCAATTCAAAATCCTGCTCAATTTGCACAACGCCGATTTTGTCTTTTCCGCCTTTTGCTTGAACAGGCAAAACATAATGTGCGCCGCGTTTGTCCAGCCCAATATAGATTTCATCAGTTTCGACTTGTGAACCGTCGCGCAAAGTTGTTCGCAAATGACTTTGTAAAGAGTAGCAAGTTAATCCAGTAAAAATATCAACTAATCGGTTGTAACGAAGTTTCGCCAAAAGAGCCTGTTCATCACTCATTGAATATTTTGCAATGACTCCAGGGGTTGCGTCAGGAATTTTTGTTTCCGCCAGAATATTTGAAGGAGCAATGTTTGACTGCCTGACAGTCACAAGTTTGTATTTCCCCTTACCTGCTGGTCTGATAATCCACTCATAGCCTTTTGGGGCTTTCGATGTGATCGACTTTGGCAGAAGAGTTCTGTATCTAAACGAGTATAAAACGTCACCTAAATTCTTCGGCAACGTAATGCCTAACTCATCAGCAACCTGACTGAATTCTGTTCGCTCAAATTCAATCTCGGTTGCATTATTCTTGAAATGCCTGGCGAAGATGGCTTCGAGAATTTTGGTATAGCGGTTTGGTTCTTTGTTTGCCATTGTTTACCCTCTCCATTTCAAAATGACGACTTCTTCGCGAAGTTGTTCTTTTGTGGCAGTTGCCAATCGAGTGCGGAACAAGTCAATGTTTACGAGTTCGTAGCCTAATTTTTGGGCAATATCTCCCAATATTTGACCCGTTCTTATCATCACACGCAGATAGGATGCTTGATCACCAACAACGTAAGCGAGTTGTGCACCCGGACGTAGGACTTTGCGAAGGTCAGCTAAATGTTTTGCCATGCCACCAAAATATAACTTTGTTGCTCGTGGATAAAGTCTCTCAAACCCAGAATCTTTTCCCAGTTCGATTCGACGTTTTTCGATTTCATCAGCAATACGTTGGATTTCTGGAAAATCAGCGATCCATCGATCGTCGTCATCACCTTTATAAATTCCACGCGTATTCGAGCGAACGAGTCGTTTCTTCAACGTTCTTAATTCTTCTTTGCTGTTGATAAACCCAAGCAATACAGATTCAAGCCGTGTTGTTCGTGTATAGTCTTTTTCATTAGGATAAGGAGGTGATGTGATGACTGCATCTACAGAGTTTGGCTCAATAATATCGAAACTGCGTGCGTCTGCCAAATGAACTTTTGAATCAAGGAAGTTTTTTCCTGTAATTTTGCTCAGGTCATTAGCCATTTTCTCGATTTCCAAGAGCCAATTGGAAATAACAGGCACATCGGCTTTTGGTTTCTTTACACCAACTTCTGGACCAAAATGCAAATTGCTGATTTTGAAGACCAGCGCGTTTCCTAAAGCTAATAATGCATGACGATAAAAAGGCTCATCTTCAAATTGCTTTAGACATTCAAACAAAACCAAAGTTTTATGCAGTGGAAGCGGACTAATTGAGTTCCCTAGAATCAGTTTTTCAGTTTCGGGCGAAAGAGTTTTGAGTTCTAATTTTTTGGGGTTACTCGAAGAGAGATTATCGTCAATTTCCTGTGATTTTAAAATTGCCAATGTCTGTTCTGCGACTTGCCGTGCCCGCACAGACAAGTCATTTGCATTAAGTTTCCAATCTGTTTTGACCGAAGAAGCAAAATGCGGGAAAGGATTTCCCTCCAGCCCAATAGCCTTCATTCCTGCTAGTTTAGCTTCAACGATTGTTGTGCCTGTCCCACAAAATGGATCAAGCACAACGCTTTTATGATTCAACTCAAATTTCTGGATATAGTCCCTTACCAAGTGTGGTGGAAACGAAAGTACAAATCGATACCAATCATGAAAGGCACGATCCTGTGGATCTAGCTTATTGGCGCGACCATTGGAAAGTTCAGGTTTTTTCTCCTCTTGAACTTCTTCGATACTTTCAAATCCCATGTTGAGTTGGGTGGGGGTTGTCATATGCTAATTCTATCATCCAAATATGTGTCTCAAATAATTCTATGGCTGGGCTACTGTATAATCCTTCCAACAATGGACTTCAACACATCCCTGTCGCAACTCCCGAGCCCGTCTGCAAAACGAATTGCATTGCATATCAACGCGCCTGCGGAACGCGCGTTGCGGCAGGGGCATCCCTGGATATTCGATCAATCCATCACCGAGCAAAGCCACACGGGTGCGCCCGGCGATCTCGCGGTTATCTTCGACGACGCGCACGCGCGCCGATTTCTCGCGATCGGTTTGTATGACCCAACGTCCGCGATCCGTGTGCGTATCCTGCAGTCGCGCGACTCCGCCACCATCAACGCAAGCTGGTTTCAAAACAAACTGACCACCGCCACGCGCATCCGCGCTGGGTTGGAAGAAAAAAACACCACCGGTTACCGGCTTGTCCACGGCGAGAACGATGGCTTGCCCGGTTTGGTGATCGACCGTTATGCCGATACCCTCGTTCTCAAACTCTACACACCCGCCTGGATTCCCCACCTCAAAGATTTTTGCGACGCGCTGGCACGGGTCAGCCCTGCCACGCATTTGATTCTGTGCCTCAACCGTTCCCTGCAAAAGCAGACTGAATTTTTATATGGGCTGAGCGATGGGATGACGCTCTCGCTTCAAATGCCCCCAAGTCTGATTCTGTTCAAGGAAAATGGGCTCATCTTTGAGGCTGATCCCATTCATGGGCAAAAGACCGGATTCTTCCTCGATCAACGCGAGAATCGTATGCGGGTTGAAAAACTATCCAAAGATAAATCTGTGCTCAACGTGTTCGCCTACACTGGCGGATTTTCTGTCTACGCGGCACGGGGGGGAGCGCGAGAAGTCGTCAGCGTGGATCTCAGCGCGCCCGCTCTCGAAGCCGCAATCCGCAACATGGCGCACAACCAGTTGACAGCCTCTCATAAGACCATTGCTGAAGATGCGTTTGAAGTCCTTGCCCGCATGGAGTCACAAAAACGTCTATTTGATATGGTCATCATTGACCCGCCCATGTTCGCACAAAATGACAAACAA
>JAYUGV010000159.1:0-4451 GCA_043767565.1 Anaerolineales bacterium | reverse complement strand
TTTGGGTGCTCAGGCTGTATAAGTCACTGAGGAACTGTTCCACTTGCGCCACCGTGTTCGCGCGCAGCACATAAATGGGCATGCCGCGTTGTTCGGCTGCGATCACCGTCTGTTGGCGCTTGCGATAATACGTGCGCAGCGTCACCAGCGCATCGGCTTCTTCGACATCTTTCACCACCACCGCAGGCACACCGAGTCGCTTGGCGGCTTGCATGAGTCGATTGCGCGCCACACCATACGCAAAAATTCGCACGGTCTGCAAGGCCGCGCCGATGGGTTGAAGCGCGCGAGGCATGGAGATCGCGGTACTGGAGAGATCGGGGCGAGGAGCAGGTGCCTCGGAAGCCGAAGCAGACCGAAGTCCGCGGCGAGGCGTTTTCACATCCGCATTATTTCCTTCGACATGCTCAGCAGAGCGGCGCTTTGGTGCAGGCGCAGATTTCTCGATCTGGATATTGCCATCAACATCGCGCATCCGCACCTCGGGCAGCATGGCGGCGTCACGCAATAGCGCATCCACAGCGGACATGATATCGGTGTGGATCGCGAAACGATCGCGATGCTGGATCTCGATGAGGACATCGAACGTGGGCGGCGCGCGTCTTTCCAACACCGTTTTCTGGGTGCCACGTCGACGCGCTTCCTCATCTGACAGCGTGACCGCTTCGATACCGCCAACCAGATCGCTGAGGGTCGGGTTGAGTAAAAGATTATCAAGCGTTTGACCGTGTGCCGTGCCAATGAGTTGGACACCGCGTTCGGCAATGGTACGCGCCGCGAACGCTTCGAGTTCGCGTCCGATCTCATCAATGACGATGACTTCGGGATTGTGATTCTCGACGGCTTCGATCATGACTTCATGCTGATGGGTCGGCACTTTGACTTGCATGCGGCGCGCCTTGCCAACAGCAGGATGCGGCACATCACCATCGCCGCCGATCTCGTTCGATGTATCCACGATAATGACGCGTTTATTCTCCGCAAGAATACGCGCGGACTCACGCAGGAGAGTCGTTTTGCCAATGCCAGGTCGTCCAAGTATAAGCACAGACTTACCCGACTCAATGATGTCTTGAATGATATCCACCGTGCCGTAGACCGCGCGTCCGACACGCAGAGTTAAACCAACGATCGCACCGCGTCGATTGCGAATGGCAGAGATGCGATGCAATGTGCGTTCGATACCTGAGCGGTTATCTGTATCGAAATCACCGACGCGTTCCACGACATGGTCGAGTTCAGCGCGCGTGAGTTCCTTGTTATTCAAAACGAGTTCATTCTCCACAAAGCGAGCTGTGGGCACACGTCCGAGATCGAGGATAACTTCGAGCAGGTAGTCGCTGTTGTTCGCCTGTTCCACGGCATGCCGGATGTTCGCAGGCAGTACGTCGAGCAGGGCGTCTAGATCGTCTGTAATTTTATGTTGGGTCATAGGTTTAAGTTTCAGGTGTCACGTTTCAAGTGCCAAGTTTCAGGCATCAGGCCTTGTTACGTGGCAAAAGATATTGATTGAGAAAAGACGAAAGAGAGAAATACTTGCGCCGTGAGGGTCGTCAGGTCAACGGCTTACGGGGAGTTAGATGTGGTTCACCATGGAAAATTTACCTCCTATTCATTAGTCTATTTTTATTATAGCAGTTTCCCCCAACTGCGAAATTGCAGAAGAGGGTTAGTTTGAATCGAGGTAAGTTCGTGCAACTTGCAAAAACTCACGGGCGTGTTCAATAATTTCCTGCACATCTTCATCATTAAATTCAGGGGTAGTTCCATAATCACCGAGCATTCTTTGATTGAATGCTGATACCAGCCAACGTTGATACTTGGGGTCAAACTCACCGGTTTTGACAAAATGCTGACCAAAGGCACCATGAGTTCCGCCGTGTTTGCTAAAGTGCATATCCTTTTCGCCAAGCAAACCATCAACCACATAAAACATCGCATAGTAGGCACGACTGGCGGCGAAATCCAAATCTCCATCTGCCATTGTCTTTTCTGCATTGCGAATGGAACGTTCCGCTTTTTCAAAAAGTGCAAGGGTCTCTTCTCTCAAAGTGACACCCCTTCCGACTTGATGTTACGCAAAAGAGCAAATTTATTCGTTTCCCATTCGTTCTCTCGCATGAAAAGTGGGCTAACGGTTATCTCGTAATCGAGCGAAAGATCGCCTACCAAATCGCTGGTGCGCCTGATCTCTGCGGCACGGCGCTGAAAATCATTCAAGACCACAACGATATCCAGATCCGAACCTGCCATGTTGTCCCCGCGCGCATAGGAACCGTACAGGTAAACAGCCCTTAATTGTTCACCGTAAATACGAGTGATATTGGTTTTGAATTCCTTCAAGAGTTTGCGTACGCGTCGTGACATATGGCTATTATACGAGGAATAGGGCTGTCTCACATTAGAATGTAATTGTAGAAATTTAAGTTGCATTCTTCACGTGAGCGATCATTCTACGAACCTGCTTGTTGACATTTGTCGGGATTAAGTGCACATTTGGATTCTGTGAGACGAAGACACGGAATATCTCATCAGCAAACGCCTGCCCGATCGAATCCACATTATCGAAATCAAGGACAATTTCTTTAAAGCGCTCGAAGCGTGTGAGTAATCTTTTTGCCTGTGAGCGCGAAACGAGGTTTTCATCCCCGTATCTTGCCAGAAAAACAGGGACATGGGTTTTCGTAAATCCAAAATCGTCGGCAGTGAATTTGTCAAACACCTGTTGTGTGGTGGTTTTAGCATTTGAGTTAATGCTCAATACAACCGTTGTGCCTGAAATCATTTTTTCATGATCTTCAACCAGCCAATCACCCGAATATTCAGAATATGAATAAAACAATTTGCCAGATGCAATGGAAAACTTGTCAAACATTCGCGAGGTAAAGAAGATCCCTTCCCCTGAATGGCGGGCAGGGTCGGTGGTTAATTTTCCCTTGGAAAGTTCAAGGATGGCATGCAGCGGATCGTCCAGCTTGAATTCTCTTTGGATCTTATTGAAAATCCCCACACCGTTATCGCTGATCTGAAGTTCGATCAATTTATACGTACGTTGAATTTTGATTTTCAAGTCAACGGCTTCGGAATGGTCAATTGCGTTGTTGACCATCTCGGTAAATCCGTGATGACATATTTGCAGAATATTCGGAGAGACGCCGTCCATTAGCGGCAACACGTACTGACGCCAAACCTTATCTTCTGCGAGTCCTTTTAGCGGCAAATTTTTAGAATAACTGACCAGAGGCTTCACATCATAAACTCTATTACGAGTCGTTCCTTTGGCAATGATTAGGCCATCAGTTAGCAATTTTTGAATATGGCGATGGGCAGCCTGGCGCGAGATACCAAACTCAGCCGACACAAACGCAGTTATATCAGCAGGGTGGTCTTCAATATTTTCAAGTATGAATTGACGGATTTCGTCGGTTTTCTTCTGAGGTTTGTTCATTCAAGGGGTGCCTATATATTGTCAACTTAATGCAGGGTCATTGTAAACTTAATGAAAAACATTGTCAACCTAATGAATCAGAGACAACTATTTCTTCCCCTCAACATGACTCACCCGCGAAGGCTGAACACTCACACCCGCAGGCACGGCAGGCACAGTCTGCCCTTCTTTCACCAAGCGTGCCAGATGCTTCACCATCACTGCCTGACGCGCCGCGGCTTTGGCACCCAAGTCCGCAAGCACGGGTTCAAGCCAGGCTTGATACGAGCGCACACATATATATACAGGTCGGTTACGGCGGTCTGGTAAATTACCGATCAACGCGGCAAGTTTCAAGTTCACATCTTTTGCTTCAGGGTGGATCAACGGCGTTAATACGATCCCATACACACCATGCGTCACACTGACATAACACTTCGCGCCATCATTACTGATCCAACCGATCGGCTTCTTCGGTTGCGGCTCAATGGGATGAAGCAACGGCGGCACGATTTGATGAAAGAGACTCTGCACCGCAGGCAAATGGATAGATCGTACCCGCGTCCATTCAAAGCCAGAACTTGATCCGGTTACGTCAGAGATTTCCCACATCCTCTGCCATGCATACACAGAGAATCCAGCCTGCCTCAAAGGGACAAATGCCTCGCTCGTCTCATCCACTTCCGCAAGGACATGGAATGCACCCCACATCCCGGCCTGTGCAGATAGATTTTCGATCAACCCGGGCAAGCCAGGATGATTCAGTTGCGATGCTGGAGCCAGGTAAAGTAATTTTGCAAATGTCTCATCACGTAAATGGATAATCCCGCCCAAGACAGAGGCATGCTCGCCATTTGCGATGGCGCTGTACACATGCCGCGAGGGATTCATATAAGCCAGCAATCTCGCTGCCCCCAACGGATTGCCACGCGTCAACGTGCGTGCAGTATCCAATCCGATCGCTTCCTCACGAAAGCGGTAGAGCTGCGGCAGATCAAGAATAGCAAGCGGGCGAATGGTCATT
>JAYUGV010000158.1:0-29522 GCA_043767565.1 Anaerolineales bacterium | reverse complement strand
AGGGCGATCTCTTCAAAGCCGGAATGTTTGATCGACTCTTCCAACGCTGTCATGACCTCGTCCACGCTTCTTTCGCGGACGGGACGCGTGATCATACCCGCGTGACAGAATCTACATCCGCGCGTACATCCGCGCATGATCTCGACTGAGACACGATTGTGGACGATGTCGATGTTCGGGACGATGAATTTGGTGGGTGGGGGGGGTAATATGGCAACAAGGCGCTTGGTGACGATCTTGGGAATATCTGCGACGATCGGCTCAATGTTCGTGACGGTGCCGTCTTCAAGATAATTTACTTCATACAAACTGGGGACATAAACGCCCTGGATCTTTGCCAATTCGAGAAGTAATTGCTTACGGTCGAAAGTCGCAGGTTGAATGTCGCCGTTGACTTTCGACTTTTGACCTTTGACTCTTTGTATCGTATTGATAATATCGTGAATGACTTCTTCACCCTCGCCGATCACGAACGCATCCATGAATGCATGCATGGGCTCGGGGTTCATGGTGGAGTGTCCACCGGCGATGACGATGGGGTGAGTCTCATCACGGTCTGCCGAGCGGACGGGAATGGCTGAAAGATCTAACACGTTGAGCGCGTTGGTGTAGAGCGTCTCATAGGGCAGGGTAAAGGCTACGAGGTCGAAGCAGGCTAGGGGTCGTTTTGATTCGAGCGCGTAGAGCGGGATCCCAGATTCGCGCATGAGCGCTTCCATGTCGAACCAGGGTGCGTAGGCGCGTTCGGCAAGCGCATCTGCTCTTTGGTTGACTTGATCGTAAAGAATCTTCAAGCCCACATTGGAAACACCAATATCGTAAATATCGGGGAAGACAAAAGCAACCTTGGTTTGGGTGGTTTCCCAATCTTTGATTATGCTGTTGAGTTCGCCGCCAACATACCGACCGGGTTTTTGTACCTTTAAAAGGATGCGGTCAAGTCTGATCTCGATTTGTTCTGGGGTAAGCATGGGCAGAATTATACCCGTCGCGGTCATAATTTACGCTTTTTCTTTGGTGAGAAAGCCGACTGTACCAAGAATTATTGCAATTGATGGGGATGATATGTGTATTTTGAGGAGTGGTATATATGTCCGGTTATCAGACCTGTTAAGCGCTTATATATGGAGTTATGGAAGGTTGTGTTATAGAATTTTATAAATCAAACAAGGAGAGCTATATATGAAAAAAATCGTTATTCTTTTACTTGCGGTGATGTTAGCCGCTTGCAGTACCCCAGCCGCTCCAACCCAACAACCTGTGGCTGCGCCCGTTGAACCTTCTGCCACGCCCGTTGTTGTAGTGCAGACTGTGATCGTTGAGGCGACACAAGCGCCTACTGAAGTTCCGCCTCCTACAGCAGTGCCCCCGACGGCTGCGCCGGTTGTGGTAACGGTTGTTGTTCAGGCGACCCAGCCTCCTGCAGTTGTTGCAGATACCCCTGTAAGCAATAATGGAACGATCCAGTTGGATAATTCTTTGGGCAAGGGCGTGTTTACAAATATGACCATGTCTAGCAATGCTTTTACTCTGCGATGCTTGCCGCGCGATATTACCTTCAATATCACAACTACGAATCAGGATATTGTCGATGCGGTGTTCTATTATCGTGTGGTTGATAACAAGCGTTTGTATCCCAGTGAGTGGAAGGCTTTTGGTAAGATGGTCGCCAACGGCAATGGCAATTTCACGCTAACTTTCAAAGGTGAAGATATTGCTTCCAATCTGAGACTGGATAATTCCTGGTTTGATTTCCAGTTCGTCGGTTTGGCAAAATCAGGCGATGTAGTGGATCGGACTGAGAAGATCCAGGAATTAGTGAAATATACTTTTGATTGCCCGTAAAGTTATGGTGTAATTACAAAAATGGACAGGTGCAAGCCTGTCCATTTTTGTTTAATCCCGTTTTTGGATAAACCGTTTTGTAACGCCTTCTCCTAATAAGAGGGTCGCTTTTTCGTGCCCAGCAGACATGGCAAGATCGAGGGCGGTTTTGCCGTCAATGCTGGTAAGGCGCAGGTCCGCGCCGCCGTAGAGCAGAATGCGGATCATTTCTTCGTCGCCGTTTTGGGCGGCGGCGTGGAGCGGGGTATAGCCGCCCTGTGTGCGAATGTTCGGGTCGGCGCGGTGTTCAAGAAGCATCTTGACGATCTTGCGGTGTCCGCCTGTCGCCGCGGACTGGATCGGCGCGGCGCTCAGTTCATTATGTGAAAGAGCGTTGATCTGCGCGCCAGCTTTGACGAGATATTCGGCTGTATCGAGATGACCAAAAAAGCAAGCTAAGCCCAAGGGTTGGAAGCCATCTTCTCCATAGGCGCTGACCAGCAATGGGTTGCGCGCCAGCAGGCGAATCATGTTGTTGATTTTGCCAACGGCGGCGGCTTCAAAGATGGTGATGGCAACAGTTTTATCGGCAAGGAAGGATGCGATCTCTGGTTGGTGGTGATAGGCGGCGACCATGATCGGGCTGAGACCAGCCTCTTTGGCATGGATCAGGATCGGGTCCAGAGAGAGGCGGCGTTCCACCTCGTCCCTGTCGCCTTGTTTGATCGCGTCGAAAAATTCTGTGTTCATGGTAGTATGGGGCGGGATGCCATCCCGCTTTATGAAACCACTGGTTTCCCGTTCTTGTAAAACAATTCGCCATCCAACGTGATCTCGGCATCGTTCATATCGCAGAGCATATCCCAATGCAAACCGGACTCGTTCTTGCTGCCGCTTTCGGGATAGCCCGCGCCAACCGCAAAGTGGACGGTGCCGCCGATCTTTTCATCGAAGAGCATATTCTTGGTGAAGCGTTGGATGCCGTAATTGGTGCCGATGCCCCATTCGCCGAGGAAGCGCGAACCAGCGTCGGTGTTAAGGGCAGAGGTGAGGAGTTCCTGATTCTTGCTGGCTTTTTCTTTGACGACTTTACCGTTCTCAAACCACAGTTCGATATCAGTGATCTCCTGCCCGGCGAAGATGGCGGGATATTTGTACCGGATCCAGCCGTTGGCAGATTCTTCCACAGGACCCATGAAGATCTCGCCATCAGGAAAGTTGACCCTGCCAGAGCATTCAATGAATGGACGTTCTTTGATCGAGAGGGTTAAGTCTACGTTGGAGCCTTTGAGTACGGCTTTGTCATGACCATTGAGCCAGCCGATAAGTTTTTGCTGCTTCACACCTTCGGCGCGCCACAGGGAAACAGGGTCGGCATCGTTGAGCAGACCTGCGCCGTATACAAACTCGGTGTAATCGGCAAGCGACATATCGGCTTCCTGTGCCATGGCGTTGTTGGGGGATACCGTGACGACCCAGTGGAATTCACCTTTTGCCGAGCGCTGCATGGATGTTTTCGTGAGACTTGAGTTGGCTTTGCGGGCGCGCGTCATGCGTTGGGGATCTGCACCGCTGAGTTTGCGCGTGTTGTAATCGCTCCAAAGCCCGATACTCACATCGAAGGTTTCGAGAATCAGTTTTGTGACCGGTGAGACGTAATCCAACTGGTCGTCAGATGCGTACTTATAAAAAATTTCCTGCGCGCCCGGCACCTCATTCACGACAAACGGGTTGCCTCCCGCTTTGATTACTTCTTCGTACACAGCAAGTGTAAGTTCCTCCCCAACTGGGGTGGTGCGAATGAGCACCTGTTGTTTTGGTTTTACTTCAACAGAATAGTGAACAAGCACTTTTGCGAGTTTTGTAACACGTGGATCAGGCATGTCAACTCCTAGGAAAACAAGGGTTCATACTGTTTTGCAGATTGTATCATTTCTTCACGCTTGGCTTTGTCTATGGGTGTAAAGTTTTTGCAGGCTTCAAGCACCATCGGCAGGATGCGCGTATCGCCCGCGGTGCAAAGCCCGGTCACTTCATACGAAAGCCCAAAGTTAACAGCGCGTTGGATCTCATCCATTTGGTCGAAGGGCTCATACCAGGTGGCGGCGGTATGCGGTCTTTCACCCCACGGTGCTTTGGTGATGGTCTTGATGATCATCGTACCGACATCTTTGGCTTTGCATACCGAAATCAATTCTTCGGCATATTTTCTAAATTCTGGATTTCCGAACTGGACAAAATTCAGCGGGAATAGGACTGAATCGAACTCAAATCGCCTTAACGCTTCGAGATAGATCTGCGGAGCATTCACCCCGTGGCCTGTGATGCCAATATATTTAATGAGTCCACGCTGACGGGCTTCCACAAAGGCTTCGAGCGCGCCGCCTTTCATGGTGATGGCGTCCAACTCTTCCATCGTGTTGATAGCGTGACATTGATACAGATCGAAGGCTTCAGTTTGCAGGAGTTTTAGCGAGCGCTGCATTTCATCCCATGCGCCATCTTTCGTTCGCTCCGTAGTTTTGCAGCCGAGAAAGACGTCTTTACGTATCTTCGGCATCCACGGACCGACGCGTTCTTCGGCTTGTCCATAAGATGGGGCGATATCAATATGATTAATTCCTGCTTCGATGACTTGTTCCATTACCTTGTCGGCATCCGCTTGCGATATCTCCCAGAATGCCGCCGCACCAAAGATGGCGATCGTGCTCATGTGACCAGTGCGACCAAAACGACGTGTTTGCATGTTTGTCTCCGTTTAATCTTCGTCAGGTTTACGTTCTCCGAATACTCTTTCGACTGCTCTTTCGATTTCCTTATCCGTGTGCTTTTCACATGCCACCAGCGGACGGATTGAATCTTTAACTTCCTTGCCACCCGCGCTCATCACTTTACTGCCTATATACTTCCCTGTTGGATCATAGATCACGTAGAGCTGATACAGTTTCCCGCATACGATACATCCATGCATTTCGCCCATGGTTTTGTTTTCTGTCATTTCATTCTCCATCGAGGTTCGTCAGGTGACAGCCATCTTTAAGGAGTTGTGTAAAAGCAACTTCCCGATTCCCGAGTTCGCGAGCAGTTGCACTGCGAGCAGGATGCAGTCCAACTGCATCCAAAACAAGGAACTTATTTTTACACGAGTGCTAAGGCGGCTGTCACTTCCTTTTACTCGCCAATAATTTTCACCAGCACGCGCTTCCGCCTGCGCCCGTCAAACTCGCCATAAAAGATCTGCTCCCACGTTCCGAGATCGAGCTGCCCGTCCGTGATCGCGACCACAACTTCGCGCCCCATGATCTGGCGTTTCATGTGCGCGTCGGCGTTATCTTCGCCGGTGTCGTTGTGGCGGTATTGACTGACGGGTTCATGCGGCGCAAGTTTCTCGAGCCATTTATCGTAGTCACCATGTAATCCAGATTCATCATCGTTGATGAAGACGGAAGCGGTTATATGCATGGCGTTTACCAGAACGAGTCCCTCTTTGATTCCGCTTTCATGGATGGCAGTTTCTACATCAGGAGTTATGTTGACAAATCCGCGGCGGGCGGGGAGGTTGAACCAGAGTTCTTTACGGTAGGATTTCATGGATTGTCTCTTATTTTCGATAGGTATCAGGGATGATTTTACACCCAATGCATTAAGACAGTGATATTTGACTTTACACGGGAAAATGTATATAATCCTGAAAACGCTTTCAGAAAGCGTTTTCAGGATTGTTACACCAAGATGCAAACCAAGAGTCACCCGCCTACGATTGCCGATGTCGCCGAACACGCTGGGGTTTCGATTGCCACAGTGAGCCGCGTGCTGAATGGCACTGTCCCAGTTCAGGCAGAAAAAGCGGAGCGCGTGCGTCTGGCAATGGATGAACTCCAATTCGTGCCGCGAACTGCGGCGCGGGTGCTTGCCAGCAAACGCACTCATACCATTGGGCTCATTTTGCCGGAGATAAGCGGCGCGTTCTTCTCGCCCATGCTGCGCGGCATTGAATCTGAAGCGCACACGATTGATTACGACCTGCTTATCCATTCGATGCACGCCACACTTTCGAATCCGCATCATAGCAGTCCGCTGGGTGAGCACAACACCGATGGACTGCTGGTTTTTACCAATAGCCTCGATGAACGTCAACTTGCCCGGCTTCATAAACTAAATTTCCCCGTTGTCCTGCTTCATCAAACCCCGCCTGATTCGCTGAATATCCCGGTCATCACGATCGAAAACAAAGACGGCGCCGCCATACTCATAAATCATCTGATCGAAGTCCATGACCGGCGCCGGATCGTTTTTTTGCAGGGACCTCAAGGTCATGAAGATTCGCATTGGCGTGAACGGGGTTACCGCGAAGCGCTTGAAGCCCATCAAATTCCATTTGACGCCGCCCTCATTGCCTCAGGCGGATTCGACGATGAAGAAGCCTTTGCGTCCATTCAACAAATGCTTTTGGATGGGATCGACTTCGACGCTGTCTTCGCCGGTGACGACGATGCCGCCGCTGGCGTATTCCGTGCGCTCAAGCTGGCAGGACGCCTCATTCCTCAAGATGTGGCTGTTGCCGGTTTCGACGATGTGCCCTTCGCCCGCTATCTTTCTCCCGCGCTGACAACCGTCCGTGCGCCGATCGAAGAGGTGGGACGCGAAGCTGTCCGCCAGCTCTCAAAGTTGATGAACGGCGGGCAGGCTCAGGCTTTGACTCTGATGCGCACCGAGTTGGTTATCCGTGAATCGTGCGGATGTCCGCCAGCGTCTAGTGAAACCATTCAATCCGCAGAATCCCTTGCATCCACAAGGAGGTGAATCCTGAAGAGAAATCACCCTGGCGCGAATCGTATTCAATTCACTCAAACTAATTGGAGGAACAGATGAAAAATAGATTGTTCAAACTGCTCGCGTTATTTGCCGTGGCTTCGATGATCATCACTGCCTGCGGCGGAGGCAAAGCTGCGGCGCCCGCTGAAAAGGTCAAGGTTGTTATCTTTGTAGGTATGGGCACCGGCACCGACCCAGACCAGGTGGATGCTCAAAACAAATTGGCTGAGAAATACAACACCACGCACGATAATATCTCGATCGAATTTCTGATCGTGCCGCATGGAGAATACACCACGCGATATTTAGCCATGATCTCAGGTGGTAATGCTCCGCAATTGGTTGGTCCTAACGGAGTTTCTTCTGTGGCTGAGTTCTTTGATACCTGGGAAGATATCACCCCGTATATCAAAGCCGACAACCTTGACCTCAGCGACTTCTATGGTCCGGCCGTTGAACTGAATACCTATCCCGATAAGAACACCGGCTTGCCGCTTGGTCTGTATCCATCCTTCCTCTTCTATAACAAGGATCTATTCGATGCAGCAGGCGTGGATTACCCAACGCATGATTTCAACGACACATCCTGGAATATGGACAAGTTGCGCGAAACCGCCATGCAACTAACGCTTGACAA
Organism: Anaerolineales bacterium; assembly: GCA_043767565.1. GTDB lineage: Bacteria > Chloroflexota > Anaerolineae > Anaerolineales > Villigracilaceae > Defluviilinea. The sequence continues at coordinate 22,246 of JAYUGV010000158.1, read as the reverse complement.
GAATGGCAAGAACGCCACCGATCCAGCTTTCGACCCAGCCAATATCGTTCAATATGGTTACGATGACTCATGGGATGGGATGCGCGGCACGCTGGCAGATTGGGGCGCTAAAGACGTAGGGCGCCCAACTTCTGCCGATTACAAAACGGCGACTGCCGATAACCCACAGTGGCTGCAAGGCTTGCAATGGCTAAGCGATGGCGTTTGGAAAGATCACTTTATCGGCGGTGCTGATGTTCAAGCAGGTCGTGACTCGGCGGGCACGGATCCTTTTGGACCCGGCACAACGGGTATGTTCTATAGCCATACCTGGTATATGGCGGAAGGTCTGCACGGCCTCACATTCTCCGCTGATATTGCGCCCTTCCCCTATAACCCGCAGGGCAAGCGTATCGCCCGTATCGATGCAGATAACTTCACCATCCCGAAGGATGCCAAGCACAAACAGGAAGCCTGGGAAGTGATGAAGTGGTTGACCTCACCTGAGATCATCGTCGATGTATGCCGCATCTACGGCTGTATCCCGGCGCGCAAATCGGTGGCAGCGAAATACCTCGAACAACTTAAGACCGATTATCCCGGTATTGATTACGATGTGATCTTCAAATCGATTGATTATCTCGATAAGCCGAACAATGAAGAGTGGATCCCCGAATGGGGTAAGATCGAGGATGAACTCAACAACGGGCTTTCGCTGATCTATTCAGGAACGGAAAAGGACGCCAAGAAAGTGTTGGTAGATTCCAATGCCAATGTCCAGAAGATACTCGATGAGTATTGGGCAACCCATAAATAAGTAAGTACATAGTGGCTATCACAAGTCTTGCGGCTTGTGATAGCCACGCGTTCAATGGTCGTTTAAAGGAAATATCATGAGCTCTTTCCCCGGCAAGCGTCATGTAAGTCTGGCACGCCGCGAGGCACTATGGGCATATGCCTTTATTGCTCCGTGGACTCTTGGGTTCATTATTTTCACCATTGGTCCCATGCTGGCATCCCTCTTCTTTTCATTCACCGACTACAACATTGTGGAATCCCCGCGCTGGATCGGCGTCACAAACTACGTCAACTTATTTCACGACGATTTATTTTGGCATTCCCTGGGGATCACGTTCAAATTCGCGGCGATCTCATTACCACTGGGGCTGGTCTTTAGTTACATGATCGCCGTTTTGCTGAACTCAAAGATCCGCGGCATCAATATCTGGCGAACCATCTATTTTCTGCCATCGGTGATCGCCGGGGTCGCTGTGGCACTGCTGTGGGCGCGGATCTTCGACCCCAAATTCGGTATTCTCAATCCCTTCCTTGCAAATTTCGGCATCAAGGGTCCCGGTTGGTTCAGCGATCCGCATTGGGCAATAACCGCTCTGGTGATCATGAGCTTATGGGGTGTTGGAGGCAATGTAATTATTTATCTAGCCGGTTTGCAAGGCGTGCCTACCGATCTATATGACGCTGCCAAAGTGGACGGCGCCACCGCCTGGCAGCGCTTTCGCTATGTAACCCTGCCCATGACCACACCCGTTATTTTCTACAATCTCGTTCTTGGACTCATTGGGACATTCCAATATTTTACTGAAGTGTATGTCATCAGCGGCGGCTCAGGCGGACCTGCCCGTGCCACGCTCTTCTACAACTTATATCTGTACCAAAATGCTTTCAAATATTTTCACATGGGCTATGCTTCCACTATGGCGTGGGTGCTGTTCATTATCGTGCTGGGGTTGACCCTGCTGATCTTCCGCTCATCGGATCTGTGGGTCTACTACGAAGGTCAGATCAAAGGCAAATAACATGACTCAATCACTGAAATCACCTTCAAGCCCAAAGCCCGACCAGAGAAAGTTCACCGGCATCCAGACCCAGACGCTGATCGTAAAATCGATCACCACTTTTGTTCTGGCGGCTGGCGCGGGGATCATCATGATCCCCTTCCTTTATCTGCTTTCCACCTCGGTCAAGAGTCGCGATCAGCTTCGCCAAAGTCCGCCGCCGCTCATTCCCATGGCGGCAGATATGGTCAACATCAATGGTACGGATGAACCGCTATATCACGTGACTGTCAATGGACAAGCCAGCGATATGGCATTGATCAAGTTCCGCCCGGGGGGCAAAGGTCTATTCGTTGACCCAGCCGCACCCGCTGAAACGTACGAATTGGTCATCGCCGACCAGATCCCGCTCAGACATCTCGAAGTTCATTTTGAAAATTATCCTGAAGCTCTCAAGCAGATGAAGTTTAGTAAACTCTTGATGAACACATTGCTGGTCACCTTCCTTGGCATGGTGGGCATGTTGTTTTCGTGTTCATTGGTGGCGTATGGCTTTTCCCGTTTCCGCGCGCCTTGGCTGAATGTGCTCTTCATTCTCTTACTCTCTACGATCATGCTGCCCAGCCAGGTGCGGTTGATCCCGACCTATGTGTTCTTCAATAAACTGGGTTGGGTGGATACGCTCCTCCCACTCATTGTTCCGCAATTTTTTGCGAATGCCTACGATGTGTTTCTGCTTCGTCAATTTTTCATGACCATCCCGCTTGAACTGGATGATGCCGCTAAGATCGATGGCGCATCCCCGCTGCAAACACTGATGTACATCATCATTCCCCAGGCGCGCCCGGCGTTGGTCTCTGTGGCGATCTTCCATTTTCTTTACGCGTGGAACGATTTTTATGAACCGCTCATTTACCTCCACAGCCCCGAAAAATGGACTTTAGCCGTCGGTCTGCAAACCTTCAACGCTTTATATGCTGTCAACACGAACTACATCATGGCGGCTTCGGTCGTGATGATTCTGCCTCCCATCATTCTCTACTTCCTTGCGCAAAAGATCTTCACGCAAGGCGTAGTGTTTACCGGCATCAAAGGATAAGTTTTATTGATGGTCGAGTAGACGGCGTTGCTTTTCGCCGTCGTATCGAAACCAGCGGAACAATACATATACATGACACTGACTTACAAATTCCCTCACAACTTCCTCTGGGGCGCGGCAACCGCCTCCTATCAGATCGAAGGCGCATGGAACGAAGATGGCAAAGGCGAATCCATTTGGGATCGCTTCAGTCACACGCCTGGAAAGATCGAGGACAATTCCACTGGCGATGCTGCCTGCGATCACTATCATCGTTATTTGGATGACATCGCCCTCATGCGCCGCATTGGACTCAAAGCCTATCGCTTCTCTACCTCGTGGACGCGTGCTCTGCCTCTCGGGCGCGGACGCCTTAACCCAGGCGGACTCGATTTCTACGACCGCCTCGTGGATGCCTTATGCGCCGCGAACATCGAACCCTTTCTGACTCTCTACCATTGGGATTTGCCGCAAGCCCTGCAAGACGAAGGCGGCTGGGAGAATCGCAATACCTGTTATGCCTTTGCCGATTACGCCGCGCTGATGGCGAAGCGTCTTGGTGACCGCGTCAAATATTGGACAACATTCAATGAACCCGGTGTTGTCGCATTCGATGGCAACCTCGTCGGTGAACATGCGCCCGGCATTCAAGACCCGCGTATTGCGTTTCAAGTGGCGCATCACCTCATGCTTGCACATGGACTTGCTGTGCAGGCTATCCGTGCGGCAGATCCATCTTTAAAGGTTGGGATCGTGTTGAACTTGTGGGGCGCAGACGCTGCCAGCGAAGATCCGGCTGATGTCGCCGCGGCAGACGTCGCTTGGGAAAGAGGCGAGACGCATTTTCTCGATCCGATCTTCAAAGGGCATTACGCACCCTACGCGTACGAATTACTCGGCGATAATTTCCCAAAGATTCAGGATGGCGACATGGCGATCATCGCTCAAAAGCTGGATACGCTCGGCGTCAACTTTTATTCGCGCAATCTTATATCAGCTGAGGGAAATATTGATCCCGTGCCCGGCTCCGAATATACTGAAATGGGCTGGGAAGTTCATGCGCCTGCGCTGCGGCGTTTGCTCAACCGCATCAATAAGGATTATCACCTGCCGCCGATCTACATCACCGAAAACGGTGCAGCATTCAAAGATGAAGTCAGTGCCGATGGCAAAGTACACGACCCGCGCCGCCTCGATTATTTGAAAAATCATTTCATCCAAACGCGCCTTGCCATGCAAGACGGCGTGGATGTGCGCGGCTATATGGTCTGGTCTCTGCTCGATAACTTCGAATGGGGTCACGGCTATACCAAACGCTTCGGCATTGTCCGCGTGGATTATGAAACGCAACAGCGCACGCTCAAAGATTCGGGCGAATGGTATGCGGAAGTGATCAAGCAAAATTCAGTGGAGGCGTGATCCGTGACAAAAAAAATCTACGGCGGTATCGAAGGCGGCGGCACAAAATTTAATTGCGCCATTGGTAATGGTCCTGAGAACATCATCGCCGAGGCGCGCTTCCCCACCACGACACCCTCCGAAACCATCGGGCAGGTGATCGAATTCTTTACGCCGTATGTGGGTCGATTGCATGGCATTGGTCTGGGCTCGTTTGGTCCTTTTGACTGTAACCCTGCGTCGCCCACCTACGGCTACATCACCACCACGCCCAAGCCGCATTGGGGCAGCACGAACATCCTCGGCATGCTGCATGAAAAAATAAATTTACCCATCGCGGTGGATATGGATGTCGCCGTCGCGGGCTTGGGCGAAGCCAAATGGGGCGCCAGCAAAAACAATTCACACTCGCTCTACCTCACCATCGGGACGGGCATCGGCGGCGGCTACATCATCAATCGACAACCATTACGCGGACTCGTCAGCCTTGAAATGGGACATATCCGCATCCCGCATGACTTTGAGCTGGATTCGTTTCGAGGCGCCTGCCCCTACCATGGAGATTGTTTCGAAGGTCTTGCCGCAGGTCCCGCGGTAGAAGCGCGCTTTGGTCAGCGCGGCGAGACTCTGCCAGACGACCATCCCTTCTGGGATGTGGAAGCGACTTATATCGCCCAGGCGCTGGTCAATTTTATTCTTACACTTGCGCCGCAGCGCATCATTATCGGCGGCGGCGTGATGCAAAAGGATTTCATGTTTCCATCCGTAAGGAAAAAGGTGCAGGAACTGATGAACGGCTACATCACTCACAACATGCTGTTGAAAGATATTGACCAATACATCGTCCCGCCCGCGTTGGGAGGTCGTGCAGGGATGTTGGGTGCGATTGCGCTAATTATGGATTCAGAAAATTGAAAACTGTTTGGAACCTCCCCAAAGTTGAGCTCATTCCCTTCATCGAGATTAAGGACAAACGCCCTGTGCTGGTTGTTACCTCGATGCCTGCGTGGAATGCTGTGAAAAAATTCCTGCACGGGTTGAATATTGCTGCCACCGTTGAAGTCACCGAAGCAAACACCGAGCATTGGGATTCCCTTCTGGAATCCGACAGCTTGCTGTCGGTGCGGAAGCAAGCTTCCGCAATCCAGAAAGTTGAAATCATCTACTCCGTCGGCGGCGGACTCACTGCCGATGCCGCAAAATATATCGCCGTCAAACTCAATCTTCCTCTTGTAGTTCTGCCCACAGCATTATCGGTGGATGCCTTCATCACCGCCGCATCAGGCATCCGCAAGAGTCCCCCTCTCCTTTCGGGAGAGGGGTTAGGGGTGAGGGATGGCTGTGTCTACTATATCGAAACCAAACCACCCGAAACCTTGATCCTCGATCTGGATGTGATCGCCAGCGCGCCCGCTTCCATCCGCGCTGCAGGGATTACTGATGTCATGTCCATTGCCACCGGCGCATGGGATTGGAAGTTCGCGCACGAGCAAAACAAGAATCCTGTTAGCATGGAATTCATCCCCTGGGTCTACGATAACGCGCAAAGTATCTTGAGCGGAGTCCTTGATTGTGCCGAAGCCGCAGGGCGCGGCGACCGCGAAGGTCTGAAGACCTTATACGATTGTCTAGCAATGGAAGTTCAACTCTGCAATCAAATCTGTCATTCCCGCCCCGAAGAAGGCAGTGAACACTATTTCGCTTACGCCGTCGAAAACGAAACGGGACACGGACTCCCGCACGGAGATTTGGTCGGTCCCGCAATTTTGCTCATCGCCGAACTGCAAGGACACGACACATCACGGTTGGAAAAAGCCTTGAAAGCCTGTAACGTCCCGCTCAACAACATTCCACCAGATATGGTTGAACGGACGTTGAAAATTCTGCCCGGTTATTGCGAACGTCACAACCTGGCATACGGAATCGCACATACGCTGTGACCGCAGACCACCGACCGCCTGTCCCCTCTCCCCTTGGGAGAGGGGACAGGGTGAGGGCAGTCTTTCATTCTTCATCCTTGGACTAACACATGTATCACAAACAACGCTGGACACCTGAAAAAATCAAGCAAAGACTCGAACTAATTGCACCGCTGGTCTATATCAAGCGCAAGAGCCTGGCATCGTTCAAATATCGTGAGTTGGCAAATCCACTAACGCCGCCGCCGATTGAAATGGACGTGGACGATTCGCAATGGCAGGAGATCAACGCCAATGAATATTGGGGTTCGTGGATGCAGGATTTCGTATTGCGCACGACGTTCATCATTCCAGAATACATGGACGCATCCCAACCCATCGCCTTGACGCTGCCGCTCGGTGATGCGGGAGATTTTTCGCACCCCGAATGTTTGGCATACGTTGACGGTGAGCCGTACGCCACCTGCGACCGCCATCATCAGGAATTTTTGCTCAAGCCTGCATGGTGCGATGGCAAGGAGCACACGCTCGCCCTCCACGGCTGGACGGGACTCGGCGGTTTCGCAAACGGTGACACTTTCACCAAACTTTATATGCGGCAATGTGCGGTTGTGCAACTCCACCAACCCACCCGCGATTTTATCGTGTTGGCTCGCACTGCTCTTGAAACCACAAAAAATCTTGACGACAACAATCCCGCCAAGCATCATTTGTTTAATGCTCTGAACGATGCCTTCACTGTTCTTGATACTCGCGACCCCATCGGCGATGAAAGATTCTACGCCAGCGTCGAACACGCCGCTCAAATGCTGAAAGCAGGTATCGAAAAAGCAGGCGCACCGCTGGATGCGGTCATCCACGCGACAGGTCACGCACATATAGATGTCGCCTGGTTGTGGACGCTCGGTCAAACCCGCCGTAAATCCGAGCGCACGTTCCATAACGTCATTCGCTTGATGGAACAATTCCCTGATTATCATTTTTCACAGTCCCAGCCGCAGTTGTATCAATACATAAAAGAAGATCAGCCTGCGCTGTTCGAAGTCATCAAAGGAAAAATTAAAGATGGACGTTGGGAACCGATGGGGGGCATGTGGGTCGAAGCGGACTGCAATCTCAGCGGCGCGGAATCGTTGGCAAGGCAATTTTTATTGGGGCGCTCATTCTTCCGCGAACATTTCGGCAAGGATGCCGAAAGCCCTGTGTTGTGGTTGCCCGATGTCTTTGGCTACGCCTGGGCTTTGCCGCAGCTCATCCAGCAAGCAGGTCTCAAATATTTCATGACCATTAAGATCGGTTGGAGTCAATATAACCGCCTGCCCTACGACACCTTCATGTGGCAGGGCATCGACGGAACACAGATCCTCACGCACTTCAGCACTGTCAAGGAATTTGGTAGTGAATATGCCAGCACGTATAACTCAATGGCAAATGCCAGCGAAGCGCTCGGCACGTGGCAGAACTTTCAGCAAAAGGAAATGCAGCGCGATCTTCTCATGGCATACGGTTACGGCGACGGCGGCGGCGGTCCCACACGCGAGATGCTCGAGAATATTGAAGTGCTGAAAAACTTCCCAGCACTGCCGCAGGTCAAGCAGTCGAGTGTCAAGAAATTCTTTGAGACGATCGAGCTCCTCACCGAATCAAAAATGATGCCGGTCTGGAATGGCGAGCTTTATCTTGAATATCACCGCGGCACCTACACCACGCAAGCCCGCAACAAACGCGCCAACCGCAAAAGCGAATTTCTTTTGCACGATGCCGAGTTCATCTCCACCTTCGCCGCCCTCCTCACTGATCACCAATACCCACTTACCAATTACCAACAAGCCTGGCGCACCGTCTGCCTCAACCAATTCCACGATATCATCCCCGGCTCGAGCATTGGTCCTGTGTACGAAGAGTCGCAGCAGCAATATGCTGAACTCACAACGAACGTGACTCAACTCCGCGATGAAGCGCTTCAAGCTCTTGCAGATTATTTGGATGCAGACCTGCTCCTCGTCAACCCGACTTCGTTCATCCAACAAGCCCTGGTCTTCGTCCCAAGCGACTCATTGCAGCGCTTCACACTTAACGATAAGCCTGTTCCCATACAACAAACCGACTCTGGCTGTTGGCTGGATGCGGGCGAACTCGCGCCATATAGCGTTACGTCACTCTCTGGAGTGCGAAAGCTTGCTGTCGCAGATATGGAAGCAAATGCTGTAGCAAGCTCCAGCACTCCAGAGTTGGAAAATGATTTCCTCCTCGTCGAATTCAACCCTGCTGGCGACATCACCCGCATCCTCGATAAAAAAGTCAATCGAGAAGTTTTGCCGCTGAACACAATTGCAAATCAATTCCAAGTCTTTGAAGATCGACCCAAATCATGGGATGCCTGGGATGTGGACATTTTCTACGATGACAAAATGTGGCTGGCAGAACCGGCTTCATCCATCAAAGTGGTTGAGTATGGCAAATTGCGTCAGACCATTGAGATCAAACGCAAGATCCAGAACAGCGAGTTCACGCAGCGTATTTCGTTGAACCATAATTCGCAACGCCTCGACTTTGATACATCCATCAACTGGATTGAACGCCACACCATGCTCAAGGTCGCCTTCCCCGTGGATGTGCTTTCGCCGCAGGCAACTTACGAGATCCAATGGGGCAATGTGACTCGTCCGACGCACCGTAACACCAGTTGGGACTGGGCGCGTTTCGAGACCTGCGCTCAAAAATGGGTGGACTTGTCTGAAGGTGATTACGGTGTGAGTCTGCTCAACGATTGCAAATACGGACACGACATCCACGACAATGTAATGCGCATCACTCTGCTCCGTTCTCCCACCATGCCCGACCCGCTGGCGGATTTTGGCGAGCATCAGTTCAGTTATAGCTTGTATCCACATGCAGGTTCGTGGAATGAAGAGACACAACGGGAAGCGTATTTGTTGAATGACCCGATCATTGTTCACAAGTCAAACGTTGAACGTCACACGTCACCCGACACACGTCACTTGTCTTCACTCGTCATGTGCGAAGCGGACAATGTCATCATCGAAACTGTGAAGCAAGCCGAAGACGGGAATGGAATCATCGTCCGCTTGTATGAAAGCCAGAGGAAGCGGGGACAGGTTCAAGTCAAGTTTGGAGGCGCGGTGGAAGCGGCTTGGATGACGAATCTGCTGGAGGAGAACGAGTCCGCTTTGAGCGTGGATCAGGATTCGATTATCCTGAATCTGAAATCGTATCAGATTCAAACGCTGAGGGTAACTCTGGAGTCGGACAGCTTGCTGTCCAAAATGCAGGAGCAAGCTTCTGCGCTCCAAAAGGACGAACGATGAAAATCGCCTTCGCAGGCACAGGCTACATCAATAAAGTCCACGCGCAAGCGGCACAGAATTTGGGATTGGAGTTGGTTGCCGTTGCGAATCACAAAGCTGATTCAATGGCTGAGTTTGGAAAGCGTTTTGGCATCGCGCACCAATATGGAACAGTAGAAGCGCTCTTGCAAGATGGTGGCGTGGATGCGCTCGTCGTCTCAACGCCGAATTATTTGCATGTATCGCAAACGATCGCGGCATTGAAAGCGGGCGTACATGTGCTGGTCGAAAAACCGATGGCGATGAATGCTAATGAAGCCAGGCAGATGTGCGAAGCCGCAGAGAGCTCTGGCGCGACGTTGATGGTGGCGCACTGTTGGCGCTTCGATCCTGATGTGTTGTGGCTGAAAGAAAGATCTGCGAAACTGGGCAAGATCATTCGCACGAAAGGCTACGGCGTGCATACCCATTGGGGACCCTCGGGTTGGTTCACGCAAAAACAATTTGCAGGCGGCGGCGCAATGGCAGATATGGGCATCCATGCGTTGGACACGGCTCGCTTTTTACTCGGCGACCCACAGCCTGTTTCAGTGTATGCCAAGATCGGAACACATTACAAAGACTTCGATGTTGACGATACCGGCGTGATCATCGTCGAATGGGATAACGGCGCGGCATCTTATATCGAATCAGGTTGGTGGCAGCCGCATAGCGACGGCCCCGAAGCGGCGACGCAGTTATACGGCACGCAGGGCTTTGGTCAGTTGTTCCCAACAAAACTGGAAATGCCAAATGCGCTGGAACAGAAAATAGATGAAATTGATTCGGGTTTCAAATTTCCACGCGAGGAACATTGTCCGCAGAGTTTGTACGACGACCAACTGCAATATTTTGTGGAATGTATTGATAAGCAGCAGATCCCCGTCCCTGGTGGGCTCGAAGGTTTGATAAACATGAAAGTCGTGGATGCGGCGTATGAAAGTTCAAGAACGGGACAGGCAGTAAAAATCTAATGATGAATGATGAGGGATAAAGGATGAATAAAAAATTCATCATTCATAATTCATCCTTCATCATTTCCGAAAGGAACCTATGACAATCGAAACCCTATTACCCATTCCAAATATCTTTGAAGCCAAACGCATCCTCTGCGTCCAGCCGCATTATGACGATAATGACATTGCGGCGGCAGGTATTCTCACGCAGCTCGCGCAAAAAGGCGCCGAGATCATTTATCTCACCGTCACCAACGACTTGATGGGCGTTGTGGATTCTTCGCTTTCCGATGCAGATGCAGCACAGGCGTTGAAGCGCGATCAATTTGCGGCGGCAAAGATCGTCGGCGTGCAGGAGCAGTACTGGCTCGGTTATCCCGATGCGGGCGAATACGATTACTTTGCTGTGCGCCGTGACTTGCTCAAATACATCCGCATGCTCAAGCCCGATTTCGTTTTCACCTGCGATCCCTGGTTGACCTATGAAGGGCACCGCGACCACATCCAAACCGGACTCGCGACATCCGAAGCGGTCATGTTCGCAGGCTTGACCAAGATCGCCTCCTCCGACCCGGCAGTTGATGCGGCCTACGAGGGGCATCATATTCAGGGTATCGCTTTCTACTTCACTCGCGAGCCGAACACCATTGCCGACATCTCATCGACATGGGAAGATAAGATCGGCGCTCTGCGGTGCTATGAAGCGCAATTCGAACCTGCTGGTTTGGATCAATTGGTGGCGGCGATAGATGCCAAGTCGCAGCAAGTGGCGCAGGGACAACCCTTCTCGCATGGTGAGCCGCTCAAGGTGTTGAACACCAGCGCGCTGCATGTTGGAATATAAAAACAAATGACCATTGAATCCATATTGCCCATTCCAAATATTTTCGAAGCCAAACGCATTCTGTGCGTCCAGCCGCACTACGACGACAACGATATGGCTGTCGCTGGAACTCTCGCGCGGCTCGCCAGCAGCGGCGCAGAACTAATCTACCTCACTGTCACTGATGACCTGATGGGCATTGAGGATGTTTCACTTTCCGATGAAGCGGCGGCGCAGGTGTTGAAGCGTGATCAATTTGCAGCGGCGGGGATCGTCGGCGTGCAGGAGCAGTATTGGCTCGGTTATCCCGATGCCGGTGACTACAACTATTTCGCCGTGCGCCGCGATCTGCTCAAATATATCCGCCTGCTGAAACCCGATTTCGTTTTCACCGTCGATCCGTGGCTGACGTATGAAGGACACCGCGACCACATCCAAACCGGACTCGCCACTGCTGAAGCGGTCATGTTCGCAGGCTTGACCAAGATCGCCTCCTCCGACCCGACAGTTGATGCGGCTTACGAAGGGCATGACATCAACGGGATCGCGTTTTACCACACGCGTGAACCAAACTACATCTCAGACATCTCAGCTGTATGGGAAACAAAGGTGGCAACTGTGAGATGTTATGAAGCGCAATTCGATCCTCCCAGCATGGACCGGCGCATCGCTGCTCTAGATGCTAAGTCAAGGCAGGTTGCACAGGGACAGTCCTTCACGCGCGGCGAACCGTTGAAGGTGCTGAATACAAATGCTTTGCATGTAGGCATTTAATATTTGTCATTCTGAGCGAAGCGAAGAATCTCTACTCAAGTAAACCAGACTCTTCGGTCGCAATAAACGCTCCCTCAGAGTGACATAAAAGAGAACTTATGAAAATCGGAATCGTCGGCGGCACAGGAAATATCAGTCAGCCCATTGTGCGGCTGTTGCTCGAGCAGGGACATGAGGTCGTGTGTTTCAATCGTGGGCAGATAACCAAGCTCCCGACGGCGTGCGCGGGTTGTGAATTACAACGCTTTCATGAGCGATGAATTGAAGAAGTTTAGTGAAGGCGAAGATATTAAGATGATCGGGTACCGCCAAATCCGTGATGCCATGAGGAACTGAAATGACAATATCCGAATTCAAGACCAGCACGAAAACGCGCGTGATGTTCGCACTGACCAGTCTCGGCGTGGCGACACCCGCCGAAGCTATCTCAGGCATCATCGCGTTCTATATCGTGGATGTAAAGAACCTGCCCGCTACCTGGTATGCAACCTTTTGGTTTTTTTACACGTTGTATAACGCGATCAACAATCCCGTGCTGGGTTATTTCTCTGACCGCACGCGTTCACGCTGGGGCAGACGCCTGCCTTATATTTTGTTCGGCGGGCTGCCTTATGCGGTTTCATTCGCGTTGATCTTCAGCGTGCCTTTCGATGGAAAGGATAATCCCATTGCGCTGCTGACGTATTTTGGGATCGCGATCGTCATTTGGGAAGGGCTATACACCGCGCTTGCCACGGGCTACTATGGATTGTTACCTGAAATGTTCGGCGCTCACGAAGAGCGGACCGACGCCGCCGCGAAAATGAATATTTTCCAGACCATCGCATTGGTCTTGGGCGCGGCGCTGCCTCCCCTGCTTGCCAGTATGCTTGGATGGAGCGGCATGGCGACGGTGCTGGCGGTCATCTCGGTCATCGCAATTTATGTGGGTTACCCATTCCTCTTTGAACGCAAAGACTTGATGACCGATACCAGCTTCCCGTTCATCGATTCGTTGAAAGCCACATTCTTCAACAAAAGTTATCTCATGGTGACAGGTTCGCAGACCATGCGCTTCTTCGGGACGGGCGTCTTGCAAACAGGTATGCTCTTCTATTTGAAATACAGCTTGAAAGTGGATGAAGGTCTCGCCACGGTCATTCTCGGCATTGCGTTCCTGATCGCCATGTTCTCGCTCTATCCCTGGCGCAACTGGGTGGCGAACAAGATCGGCAATCGCAAAACGCTTATGCTTGCAAACCTCTTCATGATCTTCGGCATTGTGCCAATGGGATTTGCGCCCAATGTTTATTTCACGTATGCCGCTGCCATCATCGTCGGCATTGGGCTGGGCGGATTGGTGCTGATCGGCGATGTCATTCTTTCGGATGTGATCGACGAAGACGAAGTGAAGACGGGTCATCAGCGTGCAGGCATGTATTTCGGCATGAGCGGCTTCATCATCACCTTGAGTGGCTTGCTGGTTTCATCCGTGTTTGGTTTGGTCATGCCAGCCTTTGGCTACGATACCTTGCTCGAAGTCCAGCCTGCAAGCGTGGAGATGGGCTTCCGCATTTTCCTGACCGTGCCAACCTCGATCGGTTTCCTGCTTGCAATATTCTTCCTCTGGTTGTTCCCTTTGCACGGCGACTACTTGAAAGGCATTCAAGAAACACTCGCGAAGAAAAGAGAAGACAGTAATGACCGCAGACGACAGACCGCCGACCGTTGATAACTGGTCACTGATCAATTCGCGCCGCCCACCGTCGGCGGTCAGCGGTCGCATTTTTTCCCCCTACCGCATCTGTCCCATTGGCGCACATATTGATCATCAAGGCGGCGCGGTCTTGGGGCGGACGATAAACATTGGCACAATACTTGAATACGAGCCACTCGATACGAACGAGATCCGCATCACGAGCGATCAATTTGGCGAGAGAAAATTCTTGATCGGCGAAGAGATCGATAGAACTCACTGGGCGCGTTACGCCCAAGCCGCGGCGCGTGTGCTGAATCCAAAGCGCGGTATGCAGGCGCATGTCAACGGTGCGCTGATCGGCGCGGGTTTGAGTTCATCCGCTTCGGTGGGGCTGGCTTATCTTAAGGCGCTCGCCGATGTGAACGACATCGAACTCACTAAGGAGCAATTGGTTCATCTGGATTATGAACTTGAAAACGGACAACTCGGTCTGCAAAATGGACTGCTCGACCCGCTGACCATTGTCTACGGAAAAAAGAATGCGCTTCTTTTTATGGACACGCTAGCTGCTTCTGTCACCCCGATCTTTGACTCCCCCTCCAGCAACTCCGCGTGGATCGTGGCGTATTCAGGTATCTCGCGTGAACTCACCAAAAGCGGATTCAACGTCCGCGTAGATGAGTGTCATCAGGCTGCGGCGGCACTACTACCCGGTGCAAGGATCCTTTCTGATGTGCCGCGAGATTTATTTGAAGAAAAGAAAATGACATTGCCCGAAAACCTTCGTAACCGCGCCGCACACTTCTTCACCGAAGTGGAGCGCGTGCAACAAGGCGCAAAGGCATGGGAAGAAGCAAACCTGGAATTGTTCGGGCAGTTGATGAACCTATCCTGCGGATCATCCATCAAGAATTACGAAGTCGGCAGTGAGATTCTGGTTGAACTGCACGAACTCGTCAGCGGCACAGACGGCGTGTATGGCAGCCGTTTCAGCGGCGGCGGCTACGGCGGCTGTGTGGTCGCATTGGTACACCGCGCCTTTGCGGAAAATATCTGTGCTGAGATTGCAGAAATATTTTCGGTTCGTCATCCTGATCTGCCGTCCAAAGTATTTGTTGCTGAAACAGGGGATGGCATCTCCCCTCTCCTTTCAGGAGAGGGGTCGGGGGTGAGGTCATGATCCGCTCCGCAGTTTTACTCGCGGCGGGATGCGGCAAACGTCAGCGTCCGTATACCGATGTCACACCTAAGCCGTTACTAGAAGTGGACGGACGCGCCACGTTGGATTATGTTCTGACAGCAGTTGCGAAAGCAGGCGTGGAACGAGTCTGCATTCTGACCAATCATCTCGAAGAAAAGATCTTTGAATACGTCGGTGACGGCTCAAAATGGAAACTGGATGTTTCGTTCGCTCATCAATCTGAATTGAACGGCAACGGCGGTGCATTATTGTCCGTGCCAACGAAATGGATTCAAAATGAGCCTGTGATAATTGCTGCCACCGATTACATTTTGGAAGAAGATCATTTGCTTGACTTGGTAAACGCGCACAAGAACTACAACGCGGATATCACCATGAGCTTGAAGGAATGTCCGATTGAAGAGTTGACATCCCGCTCGAGCGTGGATGTGGATTCAGATTGGCGCGTGAAAAGGATCATTGAAAAGCCGAAACGCAATGAGATCATGAGTCCGTATGCGGCTTCGATTTTATTTATCTTCCCATCCGCAATTTGGGAATATCTGAAAAAGATACAGCCTTCACCGCGCGGTGAAATTGAAATGCAGTCTGCGGTGCAGATGATGATCGAAGATGGCTACAAGGCATGTGGTTTGTTGCAAGATGCTCCAAAGGAATGGACGCCAGAATTTATCGAAAAGGTGGAACGACAATGAAGTACTTTCTCGGGATCGATATCGGCTCATCCAAAACACACGCGTTGATCGTGGATGAGTCTGGTCAATGTGTTGGGTTTGGTAAAGCAGGCGGTGGCAATCATCAGGGCGGTGGTTATGAAGGGACTGAAAAAGTTCTGCGCGAGTCTTTTGACGAAGCACTGAACATGTCAGGCGTGGATAAGGCTCATATCGCTGGAGCAGGCTTCGGCGTGGCGGGCTACGATTTCCCATCTGACCGCGAAGGGCATTTGCAGGCGATATCCGCATTGGGATTGTCGTGTCCGGTGGAAGTCGTCAACGATGGCTGGAATGGATTGTTTGCCGGTGCGGCGCGCGGGATCGGAGTGAATGTCACGGCAGGGTCATCGAACAATTGCCGTGGGCGAAATCGAAATGGAAAAGAAGGTCGTATCGTTGGGAACGGTTCGGCATTCGGCGAGTACGGCGGTGGGATCGAAATTGTTCAGCACGGATTACAAATGGTGAACTACGCATGGATCAAACGCATCCCGCCGACATCGCTGACCCAGATCTATATCAACGCGGTCGATGCAAAAAGTGAAATGGATCTGATGGAGGGGCTTTCCAGCGAGCAGTATCATATATTCCCATACATTGCTGTTGAGGTGATCAAAGCAGCGCAAAACGGAGACGCCGCCGCGTGCGATGTGATGCGCTGGGCAGGCGAAGAACTCGGTTGGCTGGCGGTGTCGGTGGCGCGGCAGATCGAAATGGAAAATGATGAAGTGGAGATCGTTCAAGCGGGCAGTGTCTTTGACGCGGGCGAGATCATCACGAACCCCATGCGCGATGTGGTGTTGAAACATTGTCCCAAAGCGCAGTTGAAGCGGCTCGACGGCGCACCCGTGGTCGGCGCGGTCATTCTCGGCATGGAAGCGGCAGGTTTCGATGGCTATCCCATCCGTGCTGAGATCATTCGAACCTCCAAGGAGATCATCAAATGAAAATTGGATACGCACAAACCGTCATCACACCTGCGCTTGAACGCCCCGTCTTTCTGGCGGGCTTCGGCAATAACCGCCGCGCAGAAACGATCCATGATGATCTGTACGCCCGTGCGCTTGCCATCCAAACTGAACAGACCACGCTCGTGCTTGTCGCGCTGGATTTAATTGGGCTCTTTCGACCTGCTGTGCAGGATGTGATCCAGCGTATTAAGACTTCCGAGTTATTTAAGAACTCGGAAGTCTCAGTGGTCATCGCCTCCACTCATACCCATCATGGACCCGACACAATGGGGCTTTGGGGACCCGACGACAAAACCCGCGGCGTGGATGAGGTTTATCTTGCTGAACTCAAAACAAAAATCGCGGATGTAATTCTCGCTTCGCTTTCCAAGCTGGAGCCTGCTTCCGTTAAATGGACTTCGGTCCACGTCCCGGGCTTGGCGAAGAATGCGCGCAACCCTGAGATCGTGGATGATGAGTTGACGTTGTTGCAATTTGTAAGTCGAGATAATATCTCGACTTACACCACCCTTTTCAACTTCCCGTGTCACCCCGAAGTATTGTGGGAACTCAACCCCAACATCACCTCAGATTACGTCGGATACCTGCGCGACGAAGTCGAAAAACAGACCGGCGCGCCGTGCATCTTCTTTGCGGGTGCGTTGGGCGGCATGATGACGCCAGACGTGAAAGACCACTCATTTGCTGAGGCAGAATTTATGGGGAGGAGGTTGGCAGAGAAGGGGTTGAAGGCGCTAGGTGCAGTGCATAGTGAGCAGTTATCAGTGATCAGTGTAAATAAGAAAGAAGTCAAAGCCAGGCTGACGAATATTCTTTACAAACTTGCGTTCGGACGAAAATTACTGCCTGATGTGCGTGATAAGAAGGGCTATATCACCAGCGAAGTGAATCTCATCAAGCTCGGTGACTTGTGGTTTGCGACTGTCCCAGGGGAGTTACTGCCGAAGTTGGGCTTGCAGCTCAAAGCGTGGATGAAAGAGTCCGGTGCAAAAGTAACAGGCGTGATCGGGCTGGCAAACGATGAACTCGGTTACATCCTGCCGGTTGAAGATTTCAAATATCCGTGGAATCCGTTTAAGCCGGGTAAGCATTACGAAGAGACCAATTCCATCGGCAAGGATATTGCGCCGAAGGTGATGAATGCCCTGCAGGAGATCATCAAATGAAAACAGCCATGGTCATTTCTCCCCACGCCGATGATGCTGCCGCGTTCTGCGGCGCGACCCTCGCCAAACTCGCCGCCCAAGGCTGGGATATTATGCTCGTGCGTGTCACGGACGATCAAAAGGATTCGATCGGGCTTTCGCTTGAGGAGACCATCAAGGTCAACACTGAGCAAATGCATGAAGCCGCGCAGATCATGGGTATTCATACGATTATCGAACTGGGGTTTATGACAGACGCGTTGGCAGATGTACCGCTGGGAAGTTTGCGCGAACGCTTTGTATATTTGTTCCGCAAACACAAACCGTATGCGGTGTTCACCTTCGATCCGTTTGGTTTATATGAAGGCAATCAGGATCATACCCGCGTGGCGCAAGCTGTGGAGGAAGCCTTCTGGGTTTCGTGCTTCGATAAACATTATCCCGAACATTTTGCGGAAGGGCTTGAGCCATTCTCCGTTTGCGAGCGTTGGTATTATGCACGGCAGCTGCCAGAGGCCAATCACTACGAAGATGTGACCGGGACCATGGACAAGAAGATCGCGGCGTTGTGCGCGCACCGCGAAATGATGAAGAACACCATCAACCAAACCCGTCTGCAATTGAAGACCTACGGTAAATGTGTGTCCATGCTCGATGAAGCGATGGCAGGCGATATGTCTGCATTATTGAGGATGGTGATGATGAATGACGGCAAAGCGCTGGCGGTCAAAGCCGGTTGGGATGGAGGGACGCGCATGGCTGAAGCGTTCCGCAAAACGCGCTTCGGCGATATGGAAGAACTCTTTGAAATGTTGGGGAAACCGCTGTGACAAAAATTGTCATCATCGGCGGCGGATCATATACCTGGGGTCCCACCTTCCTGCGGGATGTTTTCACGACGCCTGAACTTAATGGCTCGACCATCGTTTTGCAGGATATCGCCGAAGACCGTGTGGACTTGGTGTATGCGCTTGGCAAAAAGATGCTGTCTGATTTCAAGCTCGATTTTCATTTGGAGAAAACATTATCGTTGAATCAAGCACTGCAAGATGCAGACTTTGTGATTCTCACCATCACAACCGGCAGACTCGAATCCATGCGGCCTGATTTGGAGATTCCTGCCAAGTACGGGATCAAGCAGTCCGTTGGCGATACCACCGGTCCAGGCGGACTCTCGCGAGCGTTGCGGAATATTCCCGTTGTGGCAGAGATCGGGCGCAAGGTCATGGAAATCTGCCCGAATGCTTTATTCCTTAATTACACCAATCCCATGACCGTGCTGACGCGCACGCTTGCAATGCAAGGTGTCAAAGTGGTCGGGCTATGTCACGAGTGGATCGGGGTGCGCGAAAATCTCGCGAAAATATTCTCTGCTCAAGGCGACGTCCTCGCCGCCGGGGACGGCGGCGAGAGCAGGATTCAAGCCAAGATCGCAGGCGTCAATCATCTGATTTGGGTCACGGACTTGTATGTGGATGGCAAACGCGTCTTTGATGAGTTGCCCGCCATCACTGAGAAAATCTTGGACGGCGGCATCAAAGTGGACGAAGACGATACGTCCGTGTTTGCGGACCACGCTAAAGTGAAGTCCACGTTGTTCAAGTTATATGGAGCGTTGCCAGCGGCGGGTGACCGTCATATTGCAGAGTTCTTTCCGCACTTCATCAATGAGTCTACTGGTTGGGGTGCGGACTACGACCTCCGCTTGACGAGTGTGGAAGACCGCTATGCTATGGAAGCCGAAGCAAAGGGTTTGATCGAAGCTGCGTTGCGCGGCGATGTGCCGCTTGAACCGTTCATGGCGGATGTCTCTACCGAAGCCGCGAATAAAATTCTCCGTGCGATCACATGTAATGAAAAATATGTTGGCATTATAAATTTACCCAATGTTGGACAAATTGCCAATTTGCCCTACGGCGCTATAGTTGAAACCTACGGCGTGATCGACGCCACCGGCGCGCATGCCATCACGTATGGCGCTGTCCCTGCGGGCGTGCAAAATATTTTGGAGCATCACGTTCGCCAGCAAGAGATGATGGTCGAAGCGGCGCTGAACGGCGATAAGCAACTTGCGTTGCAAGTCTTGTTGAACGACCGACTGTCGAGTCGGTTAACGGTTCCACAGGCAAAACAAATGTTGGAAGAATTGTTGGAAGCGAATAAGAATTATTTGCCAAAATTTCTTGACAGTTGAATGCAACAGCAAGTTAGCGCACTCCATAAAAATCGTAAATCCAAAATCTGAAATCGTAAATCGAAGAAGGAGAAATCAACATGTCTGAATTAGCGATCTTAGGTGGAAGCAAAACACGCACGGAGCCGTATCCGCAGTGGCCCGTGTGGGATCAACGCGATATCGACGCGGTGACGGAAGTCATCAAGTCTGGTCGGTGGGGCGGGTATCCGTATCCCGGACCGAAGACGGCGGAACTCGCGAAGAAATTTTCCGAGTTGCAGGGCGGCGGATATGCCGTGCCCATGATCAACGGCACCGTCACAATGGAAGTGGCGCTGCGTGCGGCGGGCATCGGCTGGGGTGACGAAGTCATTGTCCCGGCGTATACGTTTCAGGCAACCGCATCAGCCCCAATGGGCGCGGGAGCGATCCCCGTCATCGTGGACGTAGACCCGAATACATATTGTCTCGATCCACAGGCGGTGGAGAAGGCGATCACATCCAAGACCAAAGCCATCATCCCGGTGCATCTTGGTTCGAACATGGTGGATATGGATGCGATTATGGCGCTCGCTGAAAAATATAATTTGATCGTGATCGAAGATTGCGCGCATGCGCACGGCGCAAAATGGAACGGTCGGGGCGCCGGGACGATTGGTCACTTCGGCTCGTTCTCTTTGCAAAGTTCCAAAACGTTGACCTCGGGCGAAGGCGGGATCCTGTTATGCAAATCGCCGGAACACGCCGCACTCGCCGCATCGATCATTGACTGTGGACGTCCACATGCGTTGGGCGGCGGCGCTGACGACCCGAACGGACTCGCGATGCAGGGCGGCAACTTCCGCATGAGTGAAATGCAATCGGCGATGGCGTTGGTGGGCATCGAACGCTTCCCCGCGCAGGCGAAGCAGCGTGAAGAGATGGCGGCGTACATGGACGAAGCCTTGAGCGAAATCAAAGGCGTGCGGGTGATGAAACGCGACCCACGCCACACTACGCGCTCGTTCTATCGTTATATCTTCGCGATTGATCCGAATGAGTTCGGCATGGAACATGACCTGCTCTGCGGCGCACTCAACGCCGAAGGGATCGACTGCTGGACGGGTTACGCCGCCATGCACAACTATGATCTGTTCCAGCCGCAAAAATCCAAACTCGCCGTGCCGAATGCTTTCCCGGAATATTTCGATTTCAAAAATATGAACCTCCCCGAAGCCACGCGCGCCTGCGAGCACGAAGCCGTCTGGCTCGATGAAGCGATCTTCCGTGAAGGACCCAAGGGCGTGGACGATGCCATTGCCGCGCTCAAGAAGATTCAGGCGAATGCGAAAGAATTGAACGAAGCCGCAGATGAGCTGCGGAAGAAGTACGGATAATGAACAGACAGGGCATGTCGCACTGACATGCCCTGTATTATTTCTCTTCCTTTAAAAAGCGAGGTTCGCCTTATCTGGTATCGTTTATGGCAGTAGCAAAGTCGCTTGACAAAAGATAAAAAATAGATCCTTCTCGGTACAATTGCGAGTGACAAAACAAGCAAGAAACGAGGAGGATCTAAAATGGAGTATAGCACGGTCAAGCAGTGGCAAGAGATCAGCGCGGAAGGGGTGGTATACGATAAAGGGAGTGTATATGAAAGGTTGCAAAATCTGAGGGATAAAAGAAAGGCGCGAGGGAAACGTTATAGCCTAACAACGGTGTTGATGATTGTTTTGCTAGCAAAGTTGAGCGGCGCGAACACACCCACGGCAATTGCTGAGTGGGGAGTTCACCATCAAAATGAATTAGAGGCGTTATTGCAGATCAAACCCAAACGGATGCCGGAACGAAGTACCTATCGGCGGATTTTAGCGTACAAGGTCTATGTGGCAGAGATTGAACGCTTGGTGGGAGAATATAATCAGCAAGGAGAACATGGTGACATTTATGCATTGGATGGCAAAGCGGGAAGATGGTACCTCTGAATATACTCTGAGTGTTTACGATGTGAATGCAGGGAAAACCATGTCGCAAGTAGAGGTGGAAAGCAAGGAAAATGAAATTACAAAAGCGCCAGAAGCCATAAAACTGGCAAAAATTGCGGGGAAAGTGGTCACGGGAGATGCTTTACACACTCAAAGGCGTCTTTCTCAAACGATTCTCGATGAACAAGGTGACTATGTTTTTCCTGTGAAAGAAAACCAACCCCAATTATATAACCTTTGGTGCTAGTTGAGTCATGGGGTATCCTCAAGGTGATCAGACCTAATGAGGAGCCACCCCATGACTACAGACGACATTATCCTACAT
>JAYUGV010000157.1:0-4483 GCA_043767565.1 Anaerolineales bacterium | reverse complement strand
TTATGGACTCTATAGCTATTCTCGATTTTGGTTCGCAGTACGCTCAGATCATTGCGCGGCGCGTGCGTGAAGCGCAGGTCTATTGTGAGTTATTTCCGTGGGATGCGCCCATCGAAAAAATCCTCGCCATCAGCCCCAAGGGCTTCATCCTTTCAGGCGGACCGCGTTCCGCCTATGAGCCGGATGCGCCCTACGTGCAGGACTTCATTTTCAAAACGGGTCTGCCCATCCTGGGCATTTGTTATGGCATGCAAGCCATGACCCACGCGTTGGGCGGGGAAGTGTATCCCTCCACCAGCCGCGAGTATGGTCTGGCTGAAATCGAGACATTGATTCCCGGTACGATGCTGGATATGATCTTCAAGGTGTGGATGTCGCATGGCGATAAGATCACGCGTATGCCGCCGGGCTTCATCGCGTTGGCGCGCAGCGGTAACAGTCCCTTCGCGGCGATGGGTGATATGAAGCGCAAATATTTCGGTGTGCAGTTCCACCCCGAAGTGCATCACACCCCGAACGGACATAAACTGCTCAAACATTTCGTCGTGGATATCTGCGGCGTCAAACCTACCTGGAATCCCGCCTCGATCATCGAAGATTCAGTAGCGCGGATTCAGAAACAAGTTGGCAATCAGCGTGTACTCGCAGCCGTTTCGGGCGGAGTCGATTCATCGGTAGCGGCGGCGCTCGTCCATAAGGCGATCGGTGACCAACTCGTCGCCGTATTTGTGGATACAGGACTCTTGCGAAAGGGCGAAGGCGAACAAGTCGCTTCAGCCTTTCGGGATAACCTGCACGCTGAACTGATCACGGTTGCGGCAGCTGACGATTTTCTCGGTGCGCTTAAGGACGTTACCGAGCCGGAACAAAAAAGGAAGATTGTTGGCGAAAAATTCATCCGTATATTTGAACAGCAGGCAAAGCAATTGGGGCAGCCGAAATTTTTAATGCAGGGGACAATTTACCCCGATGTCGTTGAGTCATCGGCGCCTGATCGCAACAAAGCCGAAAAGATCAAAACCCATCATAACGTCGGCGGTCTGCCAATGGATATGCAGTTCGAACTGGTTGAACCGCTGCGGTATCTATTCAAAGATGAGGTACGGGCGGTGGGTGAAGCGCTCGGGCTGCCTCAAGCGCTCGTTTGGCGGCAGCCGTTCCCGGGTCCGGGGTTGACCGTGCGCTGTCTCGGGGAGGTGACGGCTGAGCGTGTATCCCGTTTGCGGGCGGCGGATGCGATCTTCGTGGAGGAATTAACCGACGCTGGATTCTTGAACCGCAGATTTTCCGGCGGCTCGATGATCACCGGTCCGCTGGTGGTGCAGCCGGCTTTGGTCTCACAGGCGTTCGTGGTGTTATTGCCGGTGCGCTCAGTGGGCGTGATGGGCGATCAGCGCACGTATCAAGAAGCAGCCGCGATCCGCGCTGTAACAACCGAAGATTTTATGACCGCTGATTGGGCGCGCCTGCCGTATGACCTGCTGGCAAAGGTCGCCAACCGCATCGTCAACGAAGTGGACGGAATTAACCGCGTCGTGTATGATATTACGAGCAAGCCGCCCGCCACGATCGAATGGGAATGAGACGATTTACGATTGACGATTTTGGATTGACGATTAAAAAGATTAGCGTAGATTTGCGCAGATTAGCGGATAGATCAAGGGTTATATAAACCACAAAGGAGGCAAAATGAATTTCAACTTTGGTGAAGTGTTGACACGTGCATGGCAGATCATTTGGAAGCACAAGGTCTTGTGGATTTTTGGTATCCTCGCCAGTTGTGGTCGGGGCGGGGGAGGCAATAGCGGCAGTGGAGGCAAGAATAATTTCAATGGTTCCAGCCCGAACCTGCCGCCTCAAGTGATGCAGTGGTTCCAATGGATTCAGGAACATCTGACCCAATTCATTGTAATTACCGTTGCCCTGCTCTGTATCATCTGGATGCTCGCTGCCTTCCTCAGCGCCATCGGCAAGATCGGTTTGATCCGCGGCACGTCACAAGCTGAAGGCGGTGCGAAGAGTTTGATCTTCGGGCAATTATTCAGTGAGAGCACGCCCTATTTCTGGCGGATTTTTGGCTTATCGTTGATCTTGGGTTTGCCGATCCTCATTTTTGTCGGGGTGCTGGCTGTTGGCGGGCTCGTATTAGGCATATCTGCCATGAGTGGAAGTGGTGCTGCAACTGGGCTGGGTGCGTTGACCATGGTGCCGCTGATGCTTGGTTGTGTTTGTTTACTCGTCCCGGTCATATTCGTAGTCGGCATGATCCTGCGTCAGTCTGAACGCGCCATCGTGTTGGAAGAGCTGGGTGTGATGCCCGCCATCTCGCGCGGCTGGGAGATCTTCCGCGCCAACCTCGGTCCCATCATTTTGATGACGATCATCCTTGCTGTGATCGGTTTTGTGGTCGGGCTGGTAATTGCCATCCCGATCCTCATCATTGTGATCCCAGCCATGATCGCATTTTTCGCTGGCGGAGCGCAAAGCACTATACCGTTGATCTTCATGGCTGTTTGCTTCTGTTTATACCTGCCGGTCTTATTGCTGTTGAACGGCATCCTGACCGCCTACAGTGAATCCGCGTGGACGTTAACTTTCTTGCGTTTGACGCACAAGCCGGATGCCGGTGAACAACCAAAACTGGATAACGCTCCACCCGCCGAACCTGAAGACTCCAATCGGACGATCATTGCCACCAAGCCGAATGCGTAGACTCTTTGCGTTCTTTCTCAGTGTCGGCTTGCTCATTGTTCCCGGAGCCTTTGCCCACGCCCAAACCGCGGCGTATGCCGAGGTCTCTGCGATCAACGCGCAGAACTTCCCGCAAATCTCCGCGCTCGTGGACGTGTACGACGCGAACGGTGTATTCGTCTCTGGCTTGCAACCCGCTGACCTGACCGTGTACGAAGACGGTCAACAGCATAAGGTCGCTTCGATTACTGAATCCGCGCCGCCTGCCCAAATTGTAGTTGCCGTCAACCCCGGTCCGCCACTCGCAGTCCGAGATCAGAATGGCAAGCCGCGTTCTGAAGGCGTGGTCTCCGCGCTCGATGCCTGGGCAAATTCCCTGCCTCCCGAATCGAGCGATGATCTCAGTCTGGTCTCTTTATCGGGGTCATTGATCAATCACGCCAGCGCCAAAGATTGGCTGGTAAGCTTCAATTCGTTCAAACCCGATTTTCGGAATACCACTCCCAATCTACAATCCCTGTCCATCGCGCTGGATACCGTCAACACAGCCGCTCCGCAACCCGGCATGAAGCGCGCCGTGCTCTTCATCACCCCGCACATGGATGATCCCAACATCGATAACACCATCGCGCCGCTCATCCAAAAAGCCGTGGAATCAAAGATCCGTGTCTTCGTCTGGTTTGTGGATGCGGAGGATTACGGCACAACCGCCAGCGCCAACGCGTTCAAGTCACTGGCACAACAGACCAACGGTTCCTTCTTTTTATTTTCAGGCAAGGAAATTTTCCCTGACCCGAATTTGTATTTCGCGCCGTTGCGTCACATTTACACGATCACCTATGCCTCAGCGCTGACCACTACGGGTGATCACACCCTGGGACTTTATATCGAAACACCGCAGGGCACGATTCCCGCGCTCGATAAAACCTTCAGTGTCGATATCCAACCGCCCAATCCGTTCTTTGTCGCGCCGCCGCTGCAGATCACGCGCCAGCCTCCAGCCGAAGATCCGTATAACCTGGATATTTTGAATCCCACGCGGCAGGAACTCGAGATCATCGTTGAATTCCCAGATGGACACAAGCGTGAACTCAAGCGTGCCACCCTATATTTGGATGGACAAGTCGTTGCCGAAAATACCTCCGCGCCGTTCGAGAAATTCATCTGGGACCTGAGCGTCTACGATCAGAGTAGTCAACACGAGATCATAGTGGAAGTGGAAGATGTGCTCGGTTTGAAGAAAACCAGTTTGGGTACCACTGTCACGCTGACAGTGATTCAAGCGCCCAAGGGTATCCAGGCAATTTTAGCGCGCTACCGTTCGTACGTGATCCTGAGCGCGATCGGTCTGGCTGGAGTTGCCCTGCTGGTGATCCTCTGGCGTGGACGAGGTTCCAGAGGTTCTTCCACCATTGAGCGCGTTGAGAAGCGCAAACGCCTCGAAGATCCGCTCACTCAACCTGTGGCGGCATTGACGGGCTCATCTGTTTCGGCTACAAAGAGGCCCAAAACCCAGCCGCGCAAGCCGATTGCGCCAAATTGGATGCAAACCAAGCCCGCGCGCGTGCCGGAAGCCTCAGCCTATCTCGTCCGCCTGACGAACGGCGGTGAACCTGCCAGCATGTCGCCCATTCCGGTGCTCGAAAAGGATATGACTTTTGGCACAGACCCGGTACAATCGGTGTACGTGCTCGATGACCCATCCATTTCACCCCTGCATGCCCGCATCAAACAGACCGCCGAGGGCGTCTTTATGCTTTATGATCATGGTTCGGTGGCAGGCACCTGGGTG
>JAYUGV010000156.1:0-11243 GCA_043767565.1 Anaerolineales bacterium | reverse complement strand
ATCTTTACCGCTCCCCTACAACAGGTCATGATCATTCCACCCAGGCTGTAAATAGTCCTGTTATGACATACACCAGCAACAGCCTGGATGCATTATTTGAAAACGAATTTTCGGAATTTCGCCCAACCATGATCATCATGCCACATCCTGACGACAATCATTCCGATCACAGCGCCCTGGCGAATTTCACACTACTCGCTGTGAAGCGTTTCATGCAAGCAAATCGCATTTCCCCAACCCTGTTCGCCTATTGGATGTGGCGGCAACATAAGCCCTGGCTAACGGGTGCGCGTCCGCAAAACCCAGCCCAGCTCTTCATTGAAAACGACCCAACAATCAGAGAAGATAAGCATTTGATGTTGAGTCACGATCTACTTGAAAAAAAGCTGCGTGCTTTACAACATTACCCCAGTCAAAAGATCGCTGCCGGTAAAATATTTCGCGAAACCTCACAAAAGCCATATGAAGCATTTACCTCATTACAGTTGGCTATGTAATCATGACTGAACTCTATGCTTTCATTCGTCAACGGTTTGATCGGCGGGCAGTTCAGTATCTACAAAATCCCATCACACGCTGGGTTGGGCAAAGTGAATTAAGTGCCTTGAGGGATATGATCCCGCCATCAATAAACAGGACCGGTGAAAACCCGGTTTTGGATTTTGGCTGTGGCACTGGTCGAGTTACCGCCATGCTGCTTGAAATGGGATTCAAAGTCACAGGCTACGACATTTCTCCTGGCATGTTGGAACAGGCGCGCATTGCAATTGGTGAGCGTCCTGAAGTACTTTTTACAGCAGACCGTGAAGCCATCCATGGACCATGGCAGTTGATCGTTGCCTTGGGTGTGCTGGATTATTATAAAGATACAACATCCCTCTGGAACGAATGGAAGCAATTACTTGCCCCGGGCGGTATTTTACTTGTCACAGCTCCTAATGCAAGGAGTCCTTTGGCTTGGTTTTACACTTTCTTTTCCCGCTTCACATGCCAGGCTTATGCTACAACACCCGAAAAGTTACTTCCATTAGCAGAGGCAAGCGGGCTTTCAATGCTGGATCTGAAGACCGTGTTCCCGCAAAATCGGTGGGGACATACAACTGTGCTGGGGTTCCGATCCACATAACATTGACGTTTAATTACACCAACTTCTCGTGGTCTTCGAGCTCCATTAGCAGCAGGTCCAGCGCGCCGACCGAGATCGTCAACTCACGCAGCGAGATCAACATCGAAACGATCATCAAGATCAGCGCGATACCAAAACTCCACTGCCCGGCAGCGGTCCAGCCTGCGAAGAGTGCGAACATACTCACGACACACATCAAGAGACTCAACACGCCAAAGATCTGCATATTGCGAATGAGATACACGCGGCGGCGCAAATTGGCGATCTGCCCCAGCAGGTTCTCGTTCTGGTCCTCTTTATAACGGTCATGCAAATTACGGATGATCGTGGCGAGCGTCAAAAAGCGATTCGTGTACGCCAGCATCAACAGCGAGACAGCTGGAAATAACAAAGCCGGGGTTGTCAGAGAAATATTCATATCAAAATTATATCCCCATAAAACCTTATTCTTTGCCTTTGTGTACTTTGTCCCCTTCGTGGTTAAAGATCACACCCCAAAGCTCACCGCCATCGGATTCACCAACATCAGCGGCGCATGGAACTCAGGGAACTCCGGCACGAACAGCGCCGAGACCTTGGCATCGTAAACGGAAAGCCATCCGGCATGTGCCACTTCAATACTGGTGGCAAAATCCGCATGCGTCGAGATGCGCACCTGCCCTTTGGCAGAAAAATTTCCCAGCACAAAATCCACATCCCGCATCGTGCGGTTCGGTTCGGTCGAGTCATAATCCAGCGGTTCGTTGGCAGGCGGTGCAGCATGAAACCCAACCACCTGGGAAATAGGCAGATACAACTCGTCATACGAAAACGACTTGGTCATAGGTCCGCCAAAGACCAACACCTGTGCATTTTGAACATGCACATAATGCACCTGTGCCTGCATCCTCAGCCAGATATTCACGCGGATACTCTGCTTGGTCACGAGTTCGCCGCGTACCAGCGAGTTATGGGTATAGATCATGACAGTAGTTACTTTTTCATCGGGAGCCAGAGTATACATGGGCACTTCCTTCTTTATACCTTTCCATCCATTATAATCATGAAACAATGCAAATCCATCACTCTTTTGTTCCGATATCATGACGCACACCAAACGCTGGACCGTCTCCCCACACATCACCCCGCAGGCGAGCGAAGCGCTGACCGCTTTTCCCGCCATCTTGCAACAGATCCTCTTCAACCGCGGTCTGGGCACGGATGCTGAAGCGCGCGCGTTCCTCAGAGCCCAGCCCAATTTCGATCCCGATCCGTTCCAATTCACCGGCATGTCTGTCGCTGTGGACCGCATCCAATATGCGCTCGCACACAACGAGCCCATCGCGATCTACGGCGATTACGATGTGGATGGCGTCACTGCCACTGCGCTGATGGTCGAAGCACTGCAAAAACTTGGCGCAGATGTGCGCGGCTATATTCCGAATCGCTTCGACGAAGGCTACGGTCTCAATACGGATGCACTGGACTCCTTGAAAGCAGACGGCGTCAAACTGGTCATCACGGTGGACTGCGGCATCCGCTCGCCGAACGAAGCGCTTCATTCTCAAACCATCGGGCTGGACCTCATTATCAGCGACCACCACCACCCTGACGGCTTGAACCTGCCCCCCGCCCTCGCCGTCATCAACCCCAAACAACACGGCGATATTTATCCCGATAAAGATTTGGCTGGTGTGGGGATTGCTTATAAAATTATCGAAGCATTGACGTCGAAAGTCGAAAGTCAAACGTCAAATCTCCAACTAAGCGACTTGCTAGATCTCGTTGCATTGGGAACCGTCGCAGACCTCGCTCCACTCGTCGGCGAGAACCGCGTGCTCGTCCGCAAAGGACTCCGACAAATCCGCGAAACGAAACGGCAGGGACTCTTCTCATTGGCGGGCGTTGCCGAAATGAAAATAGACAAAGTCACCGCGGGCAGCATCGGCTTCATGTTAGGACCGCGCCTCAACGCCTCCGGCAGACTCGAATCTGCACTGGCGTCGTTTGAGCTGCTCACCACCACCGACTTCATGCGCGCTGGTCAACTTGCGCAACAACTCGATGTGCAAAACAAACAAAGACAAACCATCACCAAGTCCATGCAGAAGCAGGCGGAAGAGATCGCCATGAACGAAGACCCTGAAGCCTTTCTGCTCTTCGCCGCGCATGAAAATTTCAATCCGGGCGTGGTTGGTTTGGCTGCATCACGTTTGACGGAAGTCTATTACCGCCCCGCTGTCGTCGCCGCCCAAAACGCCGCAGAGACGCGCGGCTCGTGCCGTTCAATTCCAGAGTTCCACATCACAGATGCGCTCGATCAATGCAAAGACTTGCTTGTCCGCCACGGCGGTCATGCTGCGGCGGCAGGCTTCACAGTCAAGAATCAGAATCTGCCTGAGTTGGTTGCGCGGCTTAAGTCCATTGCGAAAGATCAACTCTCAGGCAAAGACTTGCGCCAAACCTTATCTGCGGATATGGAAGTTCCGCTGGCAGAGTTGAATTTCGAGGTATTGAAACACCTCGAGTACATTGAACCAACCGGTTATGGCAATCCAGATGCGGTCTTCGTCTCGCGTAATGTCAAAGTCAGATCATCCCGCACGGTCGGCGCGGATGCCAGACATCTGAAACTGACTCTCGAAGATGATCGCCATGCGACGTTTGATTCCATCGGCTTCCGCTTGGGGCACATCCGCGATACCCTCCCCGCCCGCGTAGATGTGATGTATCACCTCGAAGCCAACGAATGGAACGGCAAGCGTTCTCTGCAATTGAATTTAAAAGATGTGAAAGTCGCGGGCATACCAGACTAAAGGCTTAAACTCAAAGGACACAACGGGCACAAAAAAAATGAATAAGGGTTTTCCCTTTGTGTTCTTCGTGTACTTTGTGGTAAAAAAATTACTTGCAACCAATCTCCTAAAGGGGCGTATATAAAAGTGAAATCAAATTTAGGAGAAAGTTATGAACACCCAAAAACCCACCCTCATCAACGTCATCGCCTGGACGACCCTCGCCAGCGGTATCGTCAACCTTTTCTGGGGACTCGCCGCCTCCGACACGGCGCTTGCTACATTTGTCGGCGTGATCTGCACACCGCTGACGATCCTGCCGACCATCCTGGGAGTCTTTGAACTCATTTATGCCGCAAAACTTTTTAGCAACCCGGCGCAACCGCTCAAGCCATCCACAAATATCGCGATCTTTGAAATTGCCTGTGTATTGGCTGGCAACGTCTTCTCAATGGCAGTTGGTATTCTTGCACTCGTTTTCTACAACGACACCGTGGTCAAGGATTACTTCGCCCGCCTGAACGGGACATTGGCACCAGTGACTGTGACGCCTGTCACGCCCGCTTCGAGCCCTCAGCCGGAAGCTGCACCTGCCATCGAAGAATTACCTGCGCCTGTTGAAGAAGCGCCTGCTCCTCCCACCGAAGAGACTCCCGTCCAACCCAAGCGGACCCCGCGCAAAGTAGCTGGAAAATAAATTACCCAGACCGACCTATATAAAACCCGTTGAAAGGCATAACACCTTCAGCGGGTTTTGTTTTTTCTATGTTATCTAACATCAAGTAAAATAATCTTATTGAGGCAAGCACATGCAAAGAAAAATATATCCCCTATTTCAAGCCCTGCTTATCACCATCTTCATCTTCACAACCAGCGGATGCGCTGCGCTGTTCAAAAAAGATGAACGCCCGAACTTCCTGATCATCGTCACCGACGATCAGCGCTACGACACCATGGACTACATGCCAGAGACTCAGAAATTGATCTTTGACCAGGGCGCAACCTTCACAAACGGATTTATCACCACACCGTTATGTTGTCCGAGCCGCTCCAGTATATTGACAGGCATGTACGCACACAACCACGGCGTCCTGGACAACAATATGGAATTAAACCATACGACGTTCATGGAGATCATGCATCAGAATAAATACTATACCGGGCTGGTGGGTAAATACCTGAACTCATGGAAAGGAGAAATGCGCCCTGAATATGATTATTGGGTATCCTATTCCAAAGGGGAAACGCGGTACTTCAATCCGCGTCTCAATGTCAACGGTGAATGGATCCGCCATCAGGACCAATATGTAACCTACGCGCTTGGTAATTATGCGGTTGACTTCATCAAAAAGGCAAGCAAACAAAGCAAACCTTTTGTTCTGCTATTTACACCCAACGCCCCGCACGACCCTCCCACACCTGCCGATGAAGACCGGGATAAGTTGAAAGATCTGCCGCCATGGCGTCCGCTGAGTTTCAACGAAGCGGATATCTCCGACAAACCTCAAGGGTTTGCCAGCCTGCCACTGCTCACGGATGAGGAGATCAAAACAGATGACGCATTCAGAAGGAACCAACTCCTCACACTGATCTCGCTGGATCGTTCCATAGCAAAGATCATGACTGAACTCAAAAACACAGGCATGCTGGATAATACCTTTATCATCTTTCTTTCAGATAACGGAAAGTTCTGGGGCGAGCATCGCGTCACATCCAAGAATGGTTTCTACGACGAAGCCAGCCGCGTTCCCTTTGCGATTCGGTATCCACCCTTAATTCCCACTCCTTATATTGATACTGAGCATGTCGTTGCTAATATTGATATCGCCCCAACTGTGCTCGACCTGGCAGGGATCCCCATTCCAGACAGCGTGGATGGCGTCTCCCTCACGAACATATGGTCGGGTAAAACAACCTGGCGCGAGGGCGTCCTGCTTGAAGGTTGGTCTGGTCGCGGCAATTACCGAGGCATCCACACCAAAGACTACGTTTATGCAGAGACGGATGGTGACAAGTCCGAATTCTACGATCTAAAAAAAGACCCCTACCAATTGGATAATCTGATCGATGACCCTGCCTATCAGGATCTGATCCACCAGCACCAGGAACTGCTCAAAAAGATCAACATCCAAAAACAGGTCCCAACACTGACTCCTTGAAACAGGGATATTCTGCCTCTTGACTCTCACCCTCCTAAACCTTAGAATCAAACCACAATTCAACGGATAACAGGGAAGAGATCCCGCGAGTACGCGGGACGCCGAAGGTGCAAATCTGGAACAGGCGAACCCAGATGAAACTCTCAGGCAAAAGGACCCTGTCTCCGAATCAACTCTGGAAAATTTGTTTGTTCGGCAGTTGATGGTCTAACGACCACTTACTGCCTAACAACGATACCGACGGTGTAAATCCCCTAACCGGGATAATCTCTCAGGTCCACTTACAGAGGCGCGCGAACTATTTCGTGCGCCTTTTTGATTCGCCAATCCCCTCTGGAGTCAGCCAGCTTGCTGGCGTAATATTCGGGAGCAAGCTCCCTGATTCCAAAAAAAACCAAAAGGAGCCCCAAACAATGAACACTCCCGCCAATTTGAAATACACCAAGTCTGACGAATGGTTCGACCCCGCCAGTGGCAAAGCAGGGATTACCGATTACGCCCAATCCCAGTTATCGGATATCGTCTTCATCGAAATCCTTGTAGATGAAGGTGACATGGTCGAAGCTGGCAAGCCCATCGCTTCCGTTGAATCAGTCAAAGCTTCAGCTGAGATTTACGCCCCTGCATCTGGCAAGGTGTCAGCGGTAAATAAAGGGCTTGTCGATAAACCCGAAACGCTCAACAGCGATGCTTTTGGTACGGCATGGATGATTCAACTCGAAGGCGGCAACGCCGGTGACGCGATGGACTCCGCCGCGTACGAGAAGTATTGCGAAGAAAGAGCGCATTAGATAGTGATCAGTGAGTAGTGAACAGTTACCAGTCCAACCACTGATCACTGATTACTTTTCACTGCACCTGGAGAAACCATGACATATATCCCAATTAGTCCTCGGGAGCGCGATGACATGCTTAAAACGATCGGCGTCAAATCACTCGATGATCTCTTCGATGCCATCCCTGCCAAACATCGCTTCCCAAAACTTGACCTGCCCAAAGCGCTGACCGAAATGGAAGCGTATCAGGAACTTAGCGACATCGCGCAAGCCAATGAAAACGTGCGCGGTGACTTGATCTCCTTCCTCGGCGCGGGCATGTATAACCACTACATCCCCTCCGTTGTGGATCACATGTTACGGCGCGGCGAATTCTATACTGCGTACACGCCGTATCAACCTGAAATTTCACAAGGTACATTGCAAGCCGTCTTTGAATATCAATCATTGATGTCGGCGCTCACCGGCATGGATGTGTCCAACGCCTCACATTACGATGGCGCCACCGCCACCGCCGAAGCCGTGAGTCTCGCGTATGCCCAATATCGTGGCAAACGCAAAAAAGTTTTGATGTCGCCGAGTCTGCATCCGCAGTATCGCGAGGTTGTCCGCACGTACACACAAGGCATGGGCGTGGAAACGGCTGGGGATGACGAATCAAATCTCAGCTTAAGTCCCGAAGCGTTTGCCGGTCAAACAGATGACAATACGTGCCTCGTCATTGTTCAGTATCCAGATTTCCTTGGGCGTGTCTACGATTACACCAAACTCATTGATGATGTTCACGCAAAAGGCGCGTTGGTTTGCGTTGTTGCGAATCCCACTGCCCTCGCCATGTACAAGACTCCCGGTTCCATGGGCGCCGATATCGTCGTGGGCGATGGGCAGCCGTTGGGCATCCCAATGTGGTACGGCGGACCCAGCGTCGGCTTTTTCACGACGCGCAAAAATATGGTCCACAAGATGGCAGGGCGTCTCGTCGGTGAAACCGTCGATTCACGCGGACAACGTTCTTATGTCCTCACGCTCACCGCGCGCGAACAGCACATCAAACGTGAACGCGCCACATCCAACATCTGCACCAATCAAGGGCTTATCGCGCTCGGCACGGCTGTCTATCTTTCGGTGCTCGGCAAGACCGGTCTGCGGCAGGTCGCTGAACTCTGTTATCAAAAAGCGCATTACGCCGCACGCGAACTCAGCAAGATCAACGGAGTGGAGTTAGGTTTTAGCGAACCATTCTTCCATGAGTTTGTGTTGCGCTTCGCGGGCAATCGCCCCGTTGAAGAAGTGAACGCGCATTTGCTCGAACACGGAATTCTCGGCGGCTACGATCTTGGTCAGGATTATCCCGCGCTCAAGGATCACATGTTGATCGCCGTCACCGAGATGAACAGCAAAGATGATATTGACGCACTTGTGGAAGTGTTGTCGGAGGTGGCAAATGGCTAACGATGTTTTGACTACCGCCGCTTCGTCTGCGGCGGGTACGCCTCCGCTCAGCGCGAAGATAATGGAACCGACCATCTTCGAATTATCTTCACCAGGACGCATCGGCGTGACGATGCCCGCTTCAGACGTCCCTGAAACTGCTCTGCCCTCTGAAGCTTTACTTCGCTCTGACCTGCCTCTGCCCGAACTCGCTGAAGTGGACGTGGTACGCCACTACATGCACCTCTCTAAATTCAACTACAGCGTGGACAGCGGCTTCTATCCGCTCGGCTCATGCACCATGAAATACAACCCGAAGATCAACGAAGATACATGCCGCTTGCCGGGCTTCCTGTTCACACATCCGTTACAACCGATTGAAACCGTACAAGGCAATCTTGCGTTGATGTATCGCTTACAGGAATGGTTGAAAGAGATCGCTGGCTTCGCTGGTGTGACGTTGCAGCCCGCCGCAGGCGCGCATGGTGAATTCACGGGCGTGTTGATGATGCGCGCGTATCACAAATCGCGCAACGACACAAAACGCACCAAGATGCTCATCCCCGATGCCGCGCATGGGACCAATCCCGCGTCGGTCGGCATGATGGGCATGTCTGTCGTCACCATCCCATCGGATGAACGCGGCAACGTAGATCTCAAAGCGCTTGAAGCCGCCTGTGACGATACCGTTGTGGGCATGATGCTCACCAACCCAAACACGCTCGGTCTCTTCGATGAGCATATTGAAAAGGTAATTGAGTTTGTGCATGGCTGCGGCGGATTGATGTATGGCGACGGCGCGAACTTGAACGCCCTGCTCGGCATCGTCCGCCCGGGTGACTTGGGCTTTGACCTGATGCACTTCAATATGCACAAGACCTTCTCCGTCCCACACGGCGGCGGCGGACCTGGCGTGGGACCCGTCGGTGTCGCCGCCCATCTCGTAGACTTTTTGCCTGAGCCGTTGGTCGGTATCATTGAAGAAGCTGAAGATGACATGCCGCCCTTATTTGGTTATGTCAAACCTGAGAAATCGATCGGACGCATGAAAGCCTTCAATGGACATTTCGGCGGCGGCTTCGTGCGTGCCTTTACCTACATCGCCATGCACGGACCGGATGGACTCAAAGACATTGCGCAGTACGCGGTCTTGAACGCGAACTATCTACAAGCACGCTTGCGCAGTACCTATCACATCCCCTACGACCGCATCTGCATGCACGAGTTCGTCGCGGAAGGACGCTTCGAAGGCAGTGATGTCCGCGCCCTCGATATCGCCAAACGCCTGATGGACTACAACTTCCACCCACCTACAAACTACTTCCCGCTGATCGTCCATGAAGCGCTGATGATCGAGCCGACCGAGACCGAGAACAAAGACACCCTCGATGCCTTCGCCGACGCCCTCATCAAGATCGCGGAAGAAGCCAAGACTCAACCAGAGTTATTGCACAACGCTCCCAGCAGTACGCAATTCGGCAGAATGGACGAGGTCAAAGCAGCGCGAGAGTTGGTGTTGTGTTGCTGGTTGCCTGAGAATTATGATGTGAATGCGTAACGATTTTTGTAGGGGCGGAGCAATGCTTCGCCCCTACGATTATCAAGAGGGTCAACAATGTCTAATGGAAAATTATCCTTCCTAAAAACAATTTTAAAACCGCTTGGCTTATCGGACGGTGCAATCGATAAAACCATCGACTTTATTTCTGATCTACTTTTCGAAAAAGAAGAAACAGCAGCCCAAATTGAATATCCTTATCATCTGGTTGACGAATTCGCATCACCAGCAGAACTAAATTTCTTTTTCAATCTCAAATCTGTAGTTGGGGATTCAGCCCAGATATTCTCAAAGGTGAAACTGAGCGACTTGTTTTTCGCCAAAACTGGCGACTACGGAAAGAATCGCTCGTACACAAATCGAATTGACCGCAAACACATAGACTTTCTTTTATGTGATCCCAAAACTTTGAAACCAATTCTAGGAATCGAACTGGACGACAAAAGCCACCAACGCCCCGACAGGCAAGAACGAGATGATTTCGTTAATCACGTTTTTGAAGCTGCCAAGTTACCACTAATGCATGTTTCTGTTCAGAGGGGATATTCTCAAAGCGAGCTAAAATCTAAAATAGCAGCGTTTTTATCGGGCTCACATGTTAGCAGTGAACAACCTAAGCAATTACAAGATACGCCGCCACGCTGTCCTAAGTGCGGAAATGAAATGATTTTACGAACAGCCAAGCGCGGGGATAATCAAGGTGGAAAGTTTTGGGGTTGTTCAAAATACCCTGAGTGCCACGGGGTTTTAGAATTTACCGAGAGATGATTCAACACCACTGCGCTGAAAATATGTGAGAGACAAAACCATGGAACTATCACAAGTCTTGAGTTGGATCGGGTCTACGACGGGGATGTTCAGTGAGCGGGACTAAAGTCACCTGCTCAGCGCATGGAAGCCCTTCGGGCTGATTGCGCATGTGGCTTTGAGCCGACCTCCACGAACCGAGGCAGGGACTGCGAAGCGTCCCGCCGTTCATTGTTGTATAATACAAATATGCTTTCCACAAGAGATGCCCGCATAGCTCGCAAGGTCAAGAGTCGTTTATCGGAGATTACCCCAGTCAAGCGATTGGTGGTCTACGGCTCGCGTGCTCACGGAAAACCCGTCAAATATTCAGACCTTGACTTGTACATTGAACTCCGTACGAAGGTGAATCCCACACTGCGGAGAAAGATCCGAGAAATTGCGTGGGAAGTCAGTTTGGATTCCGGAGTGGTTATTTCAACTCTGGCTGCCAGTGACAGGTTGAAGGGACAGCCCATTTTGAAAGCAATCAAAGCAGAGGGAATTGTAGTCTGATGGACAAGTCGAAGTGAAATAATCAGTACTTCACGAAAAAGTTCCCGTAGTGGCGACTTCAGTCGCTTGGTGGGTGGTCAAAAACAGTGATGAACGAATGCGGCAGCATTTTTTAAC
>JAYUGV010000155.1:0-11247 GCA_043767565.1 Anaerolineales bacterium | reverse complement strand
AGATAGTATCTCGCTCTACGCCTACGCAAACTTCCTCCGCGGCTTCGAGCGTCCAGCCGCCTGCGAAGACGGAGAGTCGACGAAGAAGCAATCGCTCGTTTTCTGTGAGGATGTCATAACTCCAGTCGATGAGCGCGCGCAGGGTTTGTTGGCGCGGCAGGGCTGTGCGCGCACCACCCGTCAATAAGCGGAAGCGGTCACCGAGGCGTGTTGATATTTGCTCAACGGAAAGCATCTTGATGCGCGCCACGGCTAATTCGATAGCGAGAGGAATACCATCGAGACGATAACAGATCTGGGCAATGTGTGGAGCGTTGTCTTTATCCACCACGAAATGCGGAGCGACAAGTAGAGCGCGGTCAATGAAGAGTCGCACGGCTTCATATTGTGAGAGTTGGTCAAACTCTGGCAAATGTTTGAGATCGGGCAGCGAAAGCGAAGGGACGGGATACGATGCCTCACCTTTAACGCCGAGCGCTTCACGGCTCGAAGCCATGATTTTGAGTTTGGGCGCGGCGTTCAATAACGCGTTCACCACCTGTGCGCTGGCAGAGACAAGATGCTCGCAGTTATCAAGCACGATCAACATTTGCTTCTCGTGTAAATATTCTTTCAACACTTCGAGTGGTGTCTTGCCCGGTTGCTCAATAATGCCGATGGCGGAAAGGATGGTTTGCGGAATCAGATCGGGGTCAGTCAATGGCGCAAGTTCAATGAACCAAACGCCATGATCGAATTTTTCGAGCAAGTCCGCCGCGACTTGCAGTGAGAGGCGCGTCTTGCCTGTGCCGCCTGAGCCTGTCAGTGTGACCAGGCGATGCTGATCCAATTCCTGTTTGAGTTCGGCGATTTCATTTTCACGACCGATGAAGGATGTGAGTTGGGTAGGGAGATTATTCGGGAAAGAATCAAGGGTCTTTAATGGTGGGAAGGTTGTCGTGAGTCCTGAAGCGTTGAGTTGATACAAATGCTCAGGACGCAATAAATCCTTGAGGCGTTTCTCGCCCAAATCAAATAGTTCGGTCTCTGCTGGAAGTGCATCGCGTATCAATTCGCGGGTTGCGCCAGAGAGAAGGATTTGTCCTCCATGCCCGGCAGACATGATGCGCTGAGTGGATGCCAATGTTGCATAGCCTGAATATTGATTGTCAGCATTTACTTGTGCTGTACCAGTATGAATCCCCATGCGGACTTTGATGGGTGCAGGCGACCATGCCTCGTTATGTAAGGATCGCTGCGCGTCCAACGCGGCATTGAGCGCGCCGCTGGCGGAGTGGAATGCGGCAGAGAAAGAATCGCCCACGATTTGAAAGACATATCCACTATGCTTCTGAATGGATTGATTCAAGATTTCATGATGCCTCGCTAACAGGACAGGCATTGCATCGGGATGTTGTTGTGACAGTTTGGTACTGCCTTCAATGTCGGTGAAGAGAAAAGTGACGGTGCCCGAGGGGAGATTATTCATGGGACTCATCTACTGCAAATTCTATCGCCTGCTCCATTGTCATGGCGCGGCCCTTTGACCAAATCGCATCAAACTGTATCGAATTTAATTCATCGCGCAAGCCTTTTAATTGCCCATCGAAATAGACTTGCTCATCGGGATTCATTGGCGTGCCCCCTTTTTCACGCAGCGCGTCTGCAGCGGCGAACAACTGCAAGGCACGTTCGATTTGATCCTGTGCAAGAGCGACGAAGCCAAAACATTCCAATTGGTGTGCGACCGCTCCAGTCTGAGCCACGTCGCGAAAAGCGATAATGGTCTCACGATATAAGTCCTGCGCTATCACGTAATTGCCCAATTCTCTTTCCATGTGCGCCAAGCTGCTTTTTGCGATGATCACATTGAAACTTGCGCCGGTTTCCCGATAGGCATTGATTGCTTTTTCAAATAAAGTTCGCGCTTCATCATAATCCTTACGATGGAGAGCGATAATGCCTTTCATTTCGTGGGCAACCGACACGTTCCATTCTACGCCTGCCTCCTGTGATAGGCGGATGGCTTCATTTGCATATCGTTCCGCCGCTTCAATATCACCGTGCAAATCCAAAGTTACGCGTGTCAGGTTATTCAAAGCAGAGGCAAGAACAAAAGCATTTTTTTCAGAGCGG
Source organism: Anaerolineales bacterium (assembly GCA_043767565.1). Taxonomy (GTDB): domain Bacteria; phylum Chloroflexota; class Anaerolineae; order Anaerolineales; family Villigracilaceae; genus Defluviilinea. The sequence goes on along the minus strand of JAYUGV010000155.1, from coordinate 9,132 downwards.
GCAATCGCAATACTTTCCATCAGCGCGGCTTCCGCTCGAAAGCGCTCGCCTAAGAATTCAAGCGGAAAGGCTAAAATGAACAGTGAGTAAGCAAGCCCGCTTTTATCCTGGCTCTGGCGAAATAATGCAACACTTTCTTCAGCGACACGTTTTCCGTTTGTGTTATCACCCAGCGACATATAAAGAAAAGACAGTCCGCCTAATCCTTTGGCGCGAAGTAATGGTTGTTCAAACTCATCAATTTTCTCCACATATCCCGCCATCGCCTGTTGTATCCAGCGAAAGCCTTCGGCAGAATATCCACCTGTTGTCCAGAAGAGCGGCAGGCTTACAGCAATTCGCAAAGCACTTTTAGGATTCCTTGCAAGCCCCCATTCCATGGCGGTCCGCAGGTTATCCTGTTCGGTTTCAATGCCATGTATCCAGGCCAGGCGCGCGCGTCCTCGCATCTCCTCTCCTGCGCTTTCTGCATACTTCACATAGAATGCAAGATGGCGGTCGCGGATCGTTTCCACTTCACCCGTCTCGAAAAACTTTTCGCGCGAGTATTGACGAATGGTCTCCAGACGACGATATCGAATCTCACCTGTGGATTCTTCAATGTAGACGAGGGATTTATCCACCAGCCGCGTGAGCAGATCGAGGACATCGACCCCGCTTCTTTCCTCACCGCAAACTGATTCTGCGGCTTCGAGCGTCCAGCCACCGACGAAGACCGCCAGCCTGCGAAACAACGTTTTCTCCGGCTCCGAAAGCAGGCTGTAACTCCAATCGATCAAGGCGCGCAGGGTTTGTTGGCGCGGCAAAGCAGTGCGCGCGCCACCCGTTAGCAAGCGGAAGCAGTCATCAAGCCGCGAGGCGATTTGTTCTGGGGATAACATTTTTACACGCGCGGCGGCTAATTCAATCGCCAGAGGAATGCCGTCTAAACGGAAGCAGATTTGGGCGACGAAGGAGGCGTTGTCCTTCGTCAATTTGAAATCAGATTTGGCGGTCGTCGCGCGTTCCATGAAGAGTCGCATCGCATCAATATCCAAAAGGTTTTCAAGCGGCGGTATATGCGTGGGGTTGGGTGTCGCCAAAGATGGCACACGGTAAGGCACTTCGCCCGCGATGCCCAAAGCTTCACGGCTGCTGGCAAGGATCTTTAGGTTGGGACACGCCCGTAAAAGGACTGCGCTGATTTGCGCGCAGGTTGCGATGAGATGCTCACAGTTATCGAGCATCAGCAGGACGGTTTTCGGACGCAGATAATTGATAAGAACTTCGAGTACGGTACGATGACTGTCTTCGCGCAGGTCGAAAATGGAGAGCAATGCTTGCGGAACGAGCGCGGGATCTGTAACGGGTGCAAGTTCGGCAAACCAAACGCCGTTGGAAAATAGACTCAAACATTCGGCGCCCGCGTGCAAACTGAGGCGGGTCTTGCCGGCGCCACCTGAACCTGTGAGTGTGACGATGCGATTTGCGGAAATGAGTTTCTTGATTTCAGCGAGCTCTGGCTCACGACCAATAAAGGAGGTGAGCTGCGCGGGAAGATTATGATTGAATGACTCCAATGTGTTGAGCGGGGCAAATTCAGAGGGTAAATCTGGAACCATGAATTGATAAAGATGTTCAGGACGCACAACATCCTTCAAGCAGCGTTCGCCCATATCCATGAATTGTGCCTGCGCGGGAAGTTTGTCGCGTGTTAGATCATGCGCGGTCTGTGAAAGCAGAATTTGACCGCCGTGCCCAGCGGACATGATGCGCTGGGTCAACGCCAGGCTTGCATAACCTGAGTATTGATTTTCATTATTCAATTGTGCTGCACTAGTGTGAATCCCCATGCGGACTTTGATGGGTGCGGGAGTCCATGCTTCGTTGTGTAGGTCTTTTTGCGCTTTTGTCGCGGCGTTCAATGCATCGCTGGCAGAGTGGAATGCTACCGCAAAGGAATCCCCAACGATTTGAAAGACATATCCATCGTGCTTCTGAATGGACTGATTCAAAATCTCATGATGCCGCGCAAGCAAGGTAGGCATGGCATCTGGATAGAGTTGTGCGAGTTTGGTACTGCCTTCGATATCGGTAAATAAAAAAGTGACAGTGCCGGACGGAAGTGTCATAACTTCCCCAACTTTCTCTTATGGTGCGCTTACTTCAATTGGAAGCAGGGAGCAGATGAAATCATAAAACCTGCCCGCGGCTTTGTGTGCTTGCTGGAATTCCTCCTCGGTTGGCTCAAGCACTTCACCAGGATAGCGATAGGAAGTTGCATACGGCGAAATTTGTTCTGCAACATCGAACCATTCCGTAAATTTTGGTTCGATCTCGGAAGCCAGTGTTACCAACAAACGCAAATCGTGTGTCTTTTCAAAGAATTGGTCGTGATAAACCAGCCAGCCTTTGACGGCTTTTTCAGCGCATTGCTGACAATGATAAATGGCTGTATCAAGATAGGGATCAGAGCCACGCGCCAAACGTTTGGCGGAAAGCAAATCGCGGCGGGCTTTGACCAGCCATTTACGTACCAGCGAGTGCTTTGCGTCCATAGAGCAATTTACCTTCCCTGGTGATCTGTGCTTCCAACGAGGCTTTTACAGATGTATAGCGTTCAAACTCTTTGCGCGTTTTAACCAGCACATCCACCGCCGCCTTTACGCCGCGCAGACTGCGTTGGGCGCGCACAGCGCGTTGAATTGGTTTTTGGCGGCTCTTCGAAATAATTACGAGTAAATCCATATCGCTTTCGGCATCTGGTTTTCCCCACGCATGAGATCCAAAAAGATAAATCACCTCAGGATGGAACTCATCCACGAGACGACGGACTACTTCCTTGCGCAAGTTTGCAGGGATTGTTCTCATGATGTTGCTCTGACAAAATTATAGCACGGTGTGTCTTTTACTATCTGACGATGCCGGACGGGAGATTATTTATCGGTTTCATCCAGTGTATATTCTGGCACTTGTTTCAATGACATGGCTGTTCGTTATCAATTGCACATCAGTGTCCGGCATTGTTCAACCATGTTATCAATTCGTCTTTGGTCCGGGTTTGGAATTCAGCCAGCAGATCCATGGTCTCTAGCGCCTGGGCGTAGCTCATGTCTGCCATGCCTTTTACATTGGCTTCACAGAATTCGACGAAGTCGTTTCGCATGGAGTAGGGAAGTTCTCCGGCGGCCTTGATCAGCCCGCTGGCGCCCATCCCGATCTCTTTGATCGTCGACCAATTATTTTTAAAGTATTCCCATGCTATGGGTTGTGAGTGGCGGGCGGTGAGCATCCGACCCAGGATCGGCACTAGTGCCTCTTTGGGAGCAATGCCCTCATCCAACAGACTCAGTGTTTGGGTCACCAGTTCGGGAGCCCGGAATGAAGGGAAACTGTAAACGTAGCGCGTGACAGTTTGCGGCGGGGCGCCATTGGCTTTGCGCGCCTGATAAATGTCCACGTGCTTCTTGAACAACTCGCCATCGCCAAACTGGGCATTGACAGCGACGATCATGGCGGCAAGGTTGGGGTCCACACTCTGCGGGTCCTTAGTTTCGCGTTCTGCCAGCACTTGCGCTTGCGCTACTGCTTCGGAGTCGCGCGCCAGAGACGTCATTGCGTTGATCACTGAAATGCGTTGTTGTGAAACTTCAACCGACTCGTCTGAACGCGGTTCGAAGCCGAGGGCCTTCAGTCGTTTCTCGAACATGCTCCTGACCCATTGCCGGAATTGGTCAAGGACTGAGGCGTTCCCGATATCTTCCACCATTTGTTCCAGGGTATGCAAGTGGTCAACAATTTCAAACAGCAGGTTGTAATTGTCACTCTGGGAAGCCATTGCCCCCAATACTTCCAAAAACTGGGTGATGGATTGATGTCCACTGCGGGTGAGCGCCCATTGATCTCCCAGCAATCCCATTTGTTCGCTGGGCGTGAGTTGATCGAGGTGGCTAAGAATCTTGTTCAACAATGTGCCCGCGAGGTTTTGGCGATAGAAGCCGACCTGGTCGTTGTTAGGATAACACCAGAGCAGGTCTCCATTAACCGGCAAGGTCAATATCCCAGTCGCTTCAGCTAGTACATGGCGCACTTCATGGATTCCCAGATCATCAGCGTAGCGAACGACCAAAGGGACTTGCCAAAGTTGACGATTATCACGCGGAGCCTGCGGACTTGTGAAGAAGCGCTTCTGACTCACTTGTAGTTGCTCCTGTCCATTGAGATTTTCCAGCGTGACAGTCACGCACGGATAACCGCCTTGCAGAATCCAGCTTTCCATAATTTGTGTCACGGGTTGATGGGAGGCTGCCTGCAAATGCCGCCATAGATCAGCGCCGCGGGCATTGCGTTCGGCAAATTCCTGCATGTATGTTCGTAACCCATTGCGAAAAGCATCTGAGCCCAAAAAGTTTTCCAGCATGCGCAATACGGCACAGCCTTTGAGATAGGTAATGGCATCAAACAGTTCGTGTGCCTGGGCGGGAGTTTCCACCGGACTGTAGATAGGATGTGTATTTTCAAGGGCATCGACAGTAAGGGCATAATTCTGAGCTCCTTCAAAATCATCCCAGAGACGGTATTCAGGCGAAATCTCGGAAATGACTCGATAAGACATCCACTCTGCAAAAGCCTCGTTGAGCCAGAGATCATCCCACCATTGCATGGTGACAAGATTACCGAACCACATGTGAGCGAACTCATGCGCAATGACGTGCGCGATGCTCTTTTCCTGCCCCCATGAACTGCTCTCCGACGACATAATTAGCAATTCCTGCCGGAACAATACCAAGCCGCTGTTTTCCATGGCACCGGCTGAAAAACCCGGCACTGCCGCCTGGTCATATTTATCGTAATGATAAGGTGTGCCGAAGTAATTCTCGTACCATGGTAAAAGTTTGGCAGTATATGCCAGCGCAAAAGCGCCTAACTCCTCCTTGCCGCGTATTGCCCACACCCGCAGTGGGATGCCATTCACGATCTGTTCAACTGTGCCTGCCATATCGCCGATAACCAGCGCCACGAGATAGGACGACATGATCTTTGTCGGCTCGAACTTCCATGTTTTTGTGGTGTGGTTATCGGTCACAGAGAGGAGCGGTCCATTGGCAAGGACGATGACATCGGGTGCGGTGGTGATTTCAAAGGCGAATTGGGCTTTGAATGTGGGTTCATCGAAACATGGAAAGATGGCGCGCGCGTCAGTGGCTTCACATTGGGTACAAAGTACCTGCTCAGGTCGGTTTTGCGCGAGATAAAGCCCCTTGAGAGATTGACTCACTTTGCCGCTGAACGCCAGCTTTAGTGAAGCTTCACCCATCGGGAGAACTTGAGGGAATTGAAGAACGATTCTTTCGTTATTGGGATCGGGTGCAGTCACTGCCAAATGGCTTTGCCCGTTGACGATAAGTTCTGCATGGGTGATGGTCAGGTCTCTTGCATGAAGGTCGATCGTATCCTTTGCTTCATGCAGATCAAGTGCGATCGTTACATGTCCGCTGAAATCTTCGCGTCCGAGCCGGGCATCGAGCTGAACATCGTAGCGGCGCGGCGAAACATGCGTGGGAAGGCGATACGTAGAAGCGCTCATTTATTAGTTCCTCCATAGATGTGTTGGACAGACTTCAAGCTTAGGAACTCACCTTAAGCACCGTAGGGGCGACCCATCAAAATCCTCGAGCAAATTGCTCCTGATGGGCGGATCGCCCGTGTGCCGAACAAGAATAACCTGCGTAAGGTGAGTTAGGAATTGTGAGATGTGTAGTGAGGCTATTCCTGAAAGAAGTATACAAGAATTGACGGTCAGTTACAAGCGGGAAACAAATCTGCTTGCCATTTCGTCCTAAAAACTATACAATGAAATCGGACACTGGAGGTACTTTATGAAACAAGATCGTTTTCTAACCGGCATTTTAGTAGGAATTGGTTTACTGGTGGTGATAGCGCTGGCTGTGTTTTTTGCTCGCAAGGATTCGCAAACCTATATTGCGGATGATACACCCGAAGGCGTGGTTCATAACTATGTGGTGGCTGTCTTGAACAAAGATTACGAGAAAGCCTATACCTATCTTGCTGAACTAAAATACAAGCCAACCTATGCAGATTTTCGACGTGACTTTTTGAACGGTCAAGTGAACCCTCAGAACCAGGCAGTGGATATTGGCACAAGTGATATTGTTGGCGACACAGCCACAGTTGAACTGCAGTTGATCTCCGGCTCCAGTGATCCGTTCTCGACCGGCTATCGCAATGATCAGACCGCCGACCTGGTGAAACAGGATGGCGCATGGAAGTTGACGTTGATGCCCCAATATAATTTCTGGGGCTATAACTGGTACGTGGAACCGCCGAAGTAATTCGCGCTGAGCGGTGCTAGTCGAGTAGGGCGAGTGTTCTTCTCGCTCGTATCGAGACCAAGCGTAGTCGACACTTGCATTTGGTGCAAGTGCAGGTAAGCATAGTACTTGCAATAACCTGCCCTTCGTCTACACTCCTCGTTGCACTCGTCGTTCCGCTCAGGGCGAAGGAGCTAAATCATGAAATCCATTCGACGTTTGTATTTTTATCTTGTTGCGATTATCAGTATCGAGATCGTGGTGTGGGGGTTGGTCGGGTTGCTCCGATCCATTATCGATCAAACTGTTTCCGGGGGGGCAGATGCGCTGGCGCAGGCGCTGGCGTTGATCCTTGTCGGAATGCCGATCTTCCTCGTTCACTGGCTGTGGGCGCAGCGCGTTTCTGCGCAGGATGAGGATGAAAAGTCCGCCACACTGCGGGCTGTGTTCCTGTATGCGATCCTGCTCGGTACGCTCATTCCTGTTATCCAAAATCTTTTATCGTTCATTGACCGTGCGCTGGTCGAAGTGACAGGGTTGGGAGTCGGGCGCGCGTTCAGTTCGTTCCGCGAACAGACGCTTGCTGATAACTTGATCGCCATCTTCATGAACGGGATCGTTGCGGCGTATTTCTGGAATGTCCTGCGTAATGAATGGGCGACACTTACCGACAAAGAAAACTTTTCCGATGTCCGCCGTTTGTCGCGCTATATCTGGATGCTCTACGGTTTGTTGATGACGGTCTTCGGCGCGCAGCAGATTCTGCGTTTCCTCTTTTACATCCCCGGCAATGTGTTGGGAGAACTGGGACGTGAAGTCGTCGTCAACGGGACGGCGTTGCTCGTGATCGGGACCCCGGTCTGGATTTACACCTGGCGCGTCATTCAGGACTCTTTGTCTGATTCGGCTGAAATGGGCTCGACTCTCCGCTTGGGCATTCTCTACCTCCTTGCCCTCGGCGGAGTCATTACCGTGATCACAACTTCCGCGATGGTGGCGAATACCATCGTTACACGTTTGCTGGGCGGTGATGGAACCTTCCGTGATCTTGTCCGCGAAATCGGCGGGCCAATCTCTGTGGGTGTACCGCTGGGTATGATCTGGGCATACTATGGACATTGGCTCAACCGTCACATCGAAGCCATCGGTGACCGAGTCCGTCAGGCTGGGATGAAGCGACTCTATAACTATATCCTTGCGTTTATTGGCTTGGTCGTTTCGTTTGTGGGCGTCGCGACCTTGCTGACATTTATTATCGATATGATCACCAGTAAGGCGTTCTTGATGGGTAATTCAAATCGCTCAACACTTGCCACGTCTATTTCTTCGCTGATCGTTGGCTTGCCGCTGTGGCTAATGACCTGGCGACCGATGCAAGCGGAGGCATTAGCTCAAGGTGACTCTTCGACACCTTCGGCAGGGCTGGCTCTTGGCGATCATGCACGCAGGTCTGTACTTCGTAAAACATATTTGTATCTGGCTTTGTTTGCTTCAGTGATTGGCGTCATGGGGACAGGGGTTGGTTTGGTCTATCAACTCATCAAAGCCGTGTTGACCGGCGACCCGGGCAGTGATTTCGTAAGTACCTTACTAAATCTTACACAGGTACTTTTCTTATTTGGTGTAGTGCTTGTCTATCACTTGCGCGTCCTGCGTGCTGACGGCGCATCCACGGCGGATGCGTTGGCTGAGAAGCAAAATGAATTCAAAGTGTTGATTGTTGATTCGGGTAATGGGTTTGTTGAGTCTGTCAAAGCCGCGTTGATGAAATCTGATTCGAAGGCGAATGTTACGGTTGCAACTCTTGCTGAAAAGCCGGAAGGCAACTTCAGCGCAATCGTTCTCAGCGGCGCGGCAGCGATCGAGGCTCCAGAGTGGATCCGCTCGTTTAATGGGAACAGGATCATTGTCCAGAATGAAGCGCCGAATCTCGTGTGGGCAGAGGATGCGGCGCAGGCGGCGCTCTCAGTGCAGATGCTGGCTGAAGGGCAGGAAATCCAAAAACAAAAAACGGGTCGTTCGGCGTGGATCTATGTAGTGTATGTCTTCGCGGCGTTGTTCGCGTTGGAGATGTTGTTCTTCCTGCTTGCGTTGGGAATATCGCTGGTTGCGAGGTAACGAGGGTGCGTCGCACCAAACGGGTAGATGAATCCAATTAATCAAAACAAGCTTGTGATTGGATTTGCCGCATTCATTAAGGTGCGACGCACTCCAGCCCCGCTATTTAATGAAGTAAAATAAGACCGCAATCATTTGGTTCATCGAGGAGACGTTTTATGAAAGTAACTGTCCTTCAAGAAAATTTAACCCGTGGTCTTAGTATTGTTTCAAAAGCTGTTTCGCCGCGCAGTACATTGCCGGTGCTCGCGAATGTGTTGATCACTTCGGATGAAGGTCGCTTGCGGCTTTCTGCCACGAACCTTGAATTGGGAATCACATGTTGGATCCCGGCGCGCATCGAAGAAGAAGGCTCAACCACCGTGCCAGCGCGCACGTTCAACGATCTGGTGAGTACCTTACCGGCTGATCAGGTGCTGTTGAAGCTCGATGTAAAAACCCAAACTTTAAATGTGCGCGGCGGCACATCCACGAACGATATCAAGTGTATTGACGCGCAGGAGTTCCCGCCGCTGCCGGTGCCCGATCTCGAAGGCGCGGTGCAGATCAATGTGGGCGATTTCCGCGAGATGATCCATCAAGTTGTTTTCGCGGCTTCCACCGATGAAGCCCGCCCGGTGTTGATGGGTGTGCTGGTGCAAGTGGATAAGGATAAGTTGACGATGGCAGCTGCCGATGGATTTAGACTCTCGGTCCGCAAAGC
>JAYUGV010000154.1:0-11269 GCA_043767565.1 Anaerolineales bacterium | reverse complement strand
CACTCCGACTATAAATCTGCCGCGCGGACGATGGGCAGACTCCTCGCTGAAAGAGGGATTCGGCTTATTTACGGCGGCGGCAAGACCGGTCTCATGGGCGCGGTAGCCGATGGCGCGCTCTCGGCTGGCGGCGAAGTGATCGGCGTGATCATCGTATCCATGAACAACCAGGCTCTTGCACATGACGGTCTCACGCGAATGGATGTTACCCCCGATATGCACACGCGTAAGGCGCGTATGCACGAACTCGCCGATGGCTTTATTGCTCTGCCCGGCGGTTACGGCACATTTGATGAACTATTCGAAACCATCACCTGGAGCCAGATCGGGCATCACGAAAAACCGATCGGTTTGTTGAACACGAAAAATTATTACGCGCCCTTGCTCGCCGCGATCGATCATGCGGTGGCTGAAGGTTTTGTCTTTAAAGAACATCGCGATGCTCTGGTCTGCGAGTCGGATCCGGTCAAATTGTTGGGCGCGATGGCTGCGTACGAACATCCGCATGCGGCGGTGAAGCGCTGGATGAGGGAGGAGTAACAAGAATGAAGAATAGTGATCAGTAATCAGTGGTCAGTGAATGGAAAGCAGTAGGCAGAATGCAGAAAGGCAAGCGTAAATGAACATTACATATCTGGAGCTTCTGACAAAAGATTTACAGGCACAGAGGAATTTTTATTCACATGTGCTTGGGTTGCCGGTAACTTTATCTGACTCGAGACTGGAAATAAAAGCTGGCAAAACGGATTTGGTTTTTATGCAAGCAGAATCTGATTTCGATGGCGCGTACCACTTCGCATTCAATATCCCCGAAAATCAATTCCGCGCGGCGAAAGCATGGATATCAAATCGCATCCCGTTGCTTCACGATGAAATCGGTAAAGACGAGTTTGAATCTGAGAGTTGGAATTCGCATTCGGTGTATTTCAAAGATATGGCAGGCAATGTCCTTGAGTTCATCGCGCGGCATGATCTGAAGAATGCGGTACAGGGTGATTTTGATAGCGGTCAGATCTTGAACGTCAGCGAGATCGGATTGCCGTCTGAGGATGTGGTCGCATTTGCGAATGAGCTTTGTTCACGTTTGGATCTTTCTGTTTTCAAGCAGGCACCGAACGCGACTTTCACTCCAATTGGCGACGATAACGGCTTGTTGATTCTGCCCATCAGGGATCGGATCTGGATTCCAAACTCAGGCGTGCCAGCGAAGTTGTTATCTGTCAAAGTGATGGGCGAGACCAACGGCAAGAAGTGGGATGTGCGCGGCGTGCCGTATGAGATCATTACTTGATGATGCGGTTCTTTATATCTCCGCTTGTACGAAGGCATTGACGGTCTCATAAAAATCGCGGTTTAACTCGTCGTAGGTAAATGGCGTTTTAGGTTGATGGAAGGGGTAGTAAAGCCTCACGGTATTCACTTCATCAAAATGATCTTTCAAGATATCCAGAGTGGTGTCAAAGCGCAGAAGTGGGTCATGGATCGACATCGCAAAGTAACAGGGCGTTTTGTCTTTCGTCGGCTCCACATCAAACTCGGTAGTCAGGATCTCATCAACCTGCGCATTTAATACTGCTATCGTACTGGGTCGTGTGCGGGGTAACTTTTCCCCCAAGTCGATCGTTCGTTCGACATGCCCTAAAATATGCAGTGTTTCTACAATAACGTAAGCAGTATATTTGTTGTGGAGCAGGTTGCAGAACCATACCCGAATTGTATGACGGCTCAAGAGTTGATTGAGCTGTTGGAGCAGGAATAGGTGTGGGCGTGAAAGCGGCAGCGCGCGATGACCCAGGCACGGTGCAATGAAGATCAGCCGGTCAATGCGGTTGGACAGTAGCTTGAATGTCCGCATTGCAAGTATTCCGCCAAAGGAGAAGCCCATCAGGTTGAAATGTTCGAAGCCCAAAGCGTTTGCCAGTTGTTCAACGAGTTCGGCAACTTGCTGGCTGGAGAAGCGTTCACGGAATGGTTCAGAGCGTCCATGCCCGGGCAATTCGAAGAAATAAACATGGAACCATTGCGCCATGAACTGTGCCAATGCCTGCCAATTCTCCAGCTCTGAAATGGTGGCGGGGACGATGATGAGCGGCTCGCCGCTGCCCACTTCCATGACATGCAGCCGCGATAGAGACAGGTCGATGAAATAGGTTTTGCATGATGATGGCTGCTTTAACATGGATCATCCTATTCGGCGGTAAACCCAGCTTTGCTGTTGTTGGAAATTCGCCAGCCCAGCCCGATGAGTAAAAACACTGTGAGCAGTACCACCCATAGCTGCCACGGGATTGCGCCGCCAAATGCTCCGGCCGCGCTGGTGAGAGCACAAGCCATGCCGCGCCCCAGCAGGTTCGCTACAACGAAGCGTGGTCTCGATATTTTTCCCAAACCAGCCACATAGCACATGGCATCATTGGGAATCAACGGTAAAACCAGTGAGAATGCAAAGAAGGCAATACCCTGGCCCTCAGCGGCTTTATCCCACTTCACTAAAGTTGGAGTGGAAATCCATTTCTCGGCAAACGGGCGTCCATACTTGCGCGCCAGCACAAATGCGAGTTCGCCGCCAGCCACAAGACTGAGCCAGGAAAGCAGGAATCCGCCCCAGAAGCCGTAGAGGTAACCACATGCTACCATCAATGCCTGCCCGGGGATGAAAGCAATGAACACCTGAAAGACAAACAAAACAAAGAGGATGACCGGTCCCCAGATGCCAATGTGTTGTATATCTGCCGTGATAGTCTTAAGATCGGCAAACCAGCGCATCATAGACATCAAGTCAACACGGAAGATCCACAGCGGTATCAGAGTTAACGCGACACCCAGAACCAAGGTCGTTTTTTTAGAGAACATATTCACATCCATCTACATTGATTGAAGCTCGGAAATATTTTGGCTTGACGAAAACAGTAAAGATTTCATGCGTCAGCTTTGTTATGCTTTTCTCGCTATGAGGAAGAAGTCGTTCAGGAAATACAGCATGGAATGCGACTGGAGCGCAGCCACCTTGAAACCTCTTTGTTCAAGATATTCAAGAAATTCTTTTTTCTTCAGCATGGCATCGTAAGGATGTTCAACGAAACGCCGGGCGATTCTGCCGAAGGGTGTCTCAAAAGTTTCGATGGAAAGTTCCTTGATGATGAGCAGACCGTTCGGTTTGATAAGGCGGTGCAGCTCGTCGAGGCAGTCTTTCCAATTCGGGATGTGATGGATGACGCTTAAGCCGATCACTGCGTCGAATTCGTTGTCTTGAAACCGAAGGTCAGTGGCATCACCTGCTTCGACCACCACGCGGGCACCTTTGTTCTTGAGTTGGGCGATCTCGACCAATTCAGGGTCGAACTCAGTTGCGATGAACTCGCTGGGTTTGAAATATTCCTGGATCAGCCGAGTGCCGATACCGTTGCCGCACCCGATCTCGAGGATCTTTTTATCCGGGCTGAGTTGAGAGATTTGCTGTAATTTCCTGACAATGCCTTTTAGGTAGGCTTGTCTTCCGAGATCAAAGGTCATTAGCATGGATTCGAATTTGTTCATTTTCATGGTTGCCTCATTTTCATTTGTAGTGCGACACGCTTTGCGATGTCGCCTTGTATGGGTAAAGCGACATAAATGTCGCGTTACTGAATTCCACGATCTACACAGCTTGTAATTGGAGTGAATTTTGTTTCTTGTAAAGCGCCCAGCCTGCAAAGAAGACTGAAACTCCCAGGATGGCGGCGATCCAAAACGCGACTGGCGGATGCCCACCGTAAATACCGATCAACGTGACGAAGACCGCACAGCAGGTGCGCCCCAAAATATTCGAGACTAGGAAGCGTTTGGCGGAGATCGTGGCAAGCCCTGCAACATAGCACATCAAGTCACTGGGGAAGATGGGCAGGACGAAGGCGAAGAAGTAGAAGATGATGCCCTGTCCTTGTGCGGCTTTGTTCCAGCGCCCGATAATTTCGGGTGAGGCAAGCTTGTTGATCAAGTCGCGTCCGTACCAGCGTGCGATCATGAAAGCAACCTGACTGCCAAGGATGGTGCTGGAGATGACGATGAACAACCCCAGCCCGCCATAGACATAGCCCGCTGTCACCATCAAGGCATGACCGGGGATGACAGCGATAAAAACTTGTGCGATCATCAGCACAAAGAGCACGATGGGTCCAAGCGCGCCGTAGCTTTTCAAATAAGCGGACACAGCTTCTTGATCGCTGATGATGCTCAGGAGTTCGGTCAACGGCTGGCGATAATAGATCACCAGTGCGAGCAGGGCGATGATGGCGAGAAATTTTTTGGTATTCATGATAGGTCTCCTGTTTTTTGCATGTCACCCTCCCGAAGGACATCGGGACGATGTGAGCAAGAGCGAAGGGTCTCTAAGATAATCGTAGAGATGCTTCGCCGCAAAGCGGCTCAGCATGACGTAATTGGAATTTACAGCCACGCAGAAACGAGATTGCACGCGTGGGTCAGCGCCTTTTTGGCAACTGAGCGTTGTGAATAGGACTCGGGCGTTTGTTTGGCGCTTTCAGCCAGGTCCATGTAGAAGGCGCGGCGCAGTTCCCAGGTCAGGGTTGAATCGTGGATCTCCAGGCAGGATTCGAAGTTGCCGCGCATCGAGGTCGGGTCAAGATTGGCGGAACCGAAGAGCACGTCACCTTGATCGTTCCAGGCGGCTTTGCTGTGCATATACTTGCCGGTGTAGCGATAGACATTTCCGCCAGCACAGACCAGTTTGTGCACGTGGACGTAGTTCGCAAAATCCACTGGGCGCACGCGGGTCTCGTGCGAGAGCAGCACATTGACCTGCACGCCTTTACGGACTTGTTCGCACAGGGCTTCGAGCATTTCATCATCCGGCAGGAAATACCAGGTACGGATGAAGATGGATTTCTCGGCATTCAAAATCAGGTTCATCAAAGCTTCGCGGATGTCATAGCTGTGATGGGGGACCGTGAGCCACAGGTGTTCGTCGCCCGCCCACAGGTTCGTTGTGTCCAACGCACGGTCGTTCACATCGCCGCCCTGTGAGAAACCATTCAGGAAATCGTAGAGGTTGTGGAAGGTGTTTCCAAAGGAGCCGTCCACGCGCAGGTTGGTGTCGGTCCAGGTGGTGTAGTAATCGCCGATGTTCGATCCGCCGAGAAAAACGGTGCGGTCATCGATCGCGGCAAACTTGGCATGGATGCGGTTATTGATCTGCAAAGGGGCCGTGGGGCGGAAGACATCCACCTGCACGCCACGTGAGCGTAAGTGATTCAGAATTTCATGGTTGTGAAGAATGTTCCGTGGTTCGTCCATCAGTTGACCAATCTCATCCACGATCAAACGCACGCGCACACCTTCATTAACTTTGGTTTGCAAGACCTGCGAAATTTCGCCAGCCCATTTGCCATCTTCAAAAGCCAGGTAGCTCATGGAAATTTCTTTTTGGGCGGTGGCAAGTTCGGCGACCAGGTTTTTGTAGTAGTCTTGGACTTTTGTGAAGAGTGTGTGTTGGTTCATGGCGAGCTCCTTTGTTGACCCTATCTTCGCATTTTCTAACTGCCAAAGCCAGAGCACCGCACGCCAAAGAACGCCACAATCGAACGCCAAAAGACGCCAAAATTAAGAACATTTACCACGAAGGGTCACTAAGGTACACAAAGGATTCTTTTGTTTTTTTCCTTTGTGACCCTTTGTTCACTTCGTGGTTGAGAAAAGATTTCGTAAAAGCAAAAAGACCCTAAAGGTATTTGAAACCTTTAGGGTCTTCACAAGAAACTGATAAATAGTCGGTTACGTCCGTTCCATCTCAGATAACACTCTTGCCAGCGCGGTAATGGCAATGCGGCGGGTGCGGTTGTATGTCCCTTCGGAGATATAGAGCCGTCTCATGATTTCGCGGTTTTGGATTTCACCTACATACGCATCATGCAAAATGACATACGGATACCACTCCCGCGGCGCTGGTTCAGGCGGGACCTCGAGGCTGGGTCGCAGTTTCTCGAGCCCTTCCAACACGACGGCTTGTACCGCTTTGCCGCGCTCTACATGCGTCTTCCGTTCGCCTGCCAACTTTCGGCGCACAATATCTAGATCTGCGAGCGGGGAGTCGCCGAGGTAGCTATAATCGAAGATGTTTCGCAGGGCGAAATCCACTGCCTCCACAGAGAGATTGCTCTTCACATTAGATGGGTCTGGGGCAGAGGCGACGATCTGTTCCACTTTTCTGAGACGTTCGCTATTTTGTTGATGCAGAAAAAGAATCTCTGCGATCTGGTCGGCAGGATAGAGTAGGTTATCCAAATCTTCCGGGGCGTAATGAATTCCATTTGTGGGTTGACTGAGAACCAACGCACCCACCTGCTTTGATTCAACGTAAAGTGGCGCGAGTAACGCTGCCTCCTGTAAAGGTGCCGGGAATTGACCCGCGTTCAAGTGGATCATATCGTCTGCGGAAAAGGCTGAGGCTGGGATAAGGATCGGGAGGCTGTGCCATTTGAAGTCCGCGATGAGACGCGCTTGATCGTTATCGAAGATGAAGATCAGTCCGTACGTCGCCCGCGCCGAGTCGCAAAGGACCTCGAGTGGCAAACTCAGTTTGTCTTTCAGGGTGTCGCGTTCCCCTGCCAGTCTGGAAAGTTGCTGCAGGTTCGTGCGCAGGCGGCGCGTTTCCTTTTGGTAAAAGACGCGGTCCATGATGCGGTGACCGATGTTGAGGAGCGAGTGTGTGAAAATGGCGAACACCGGGATGATAATCGTGACGACCCTGGGCGCGCCATAAGCAAGCACAAAGATGCGCCCAATAATTAAATAGGTACCAGCAATAAATGAGGTCAGGATAAAGTCATACAGAATATCGCGCGTGATGGTACGTCCCTCGACCACCGCGCTATAACGTGCAACCCCGTAGCCGATCATCACCACGTAAACCGCTGTCAGCGCAGACATGACCACCATCGGTATTTGTAACAGGTTCAAACCAGTGGAAATATACGAGACCGGAGCGATGAGAACTGTAACGAGACTGCCGACGGCAAGCGTTTGCAATTGACGCCTGGCGATATTCGTAGAGGCAACCCGCGCTGAGCGCAGCAAATGGGTCGCGCTCAAAACGGTGAGCACGAGGATCGCCGTTGCGAAGATGTAATAATAGGGTCCTGCGCCCAATGCGTTAATGTAAAGCGGATCCCCGCCTTTGACGGCTGTGAATATTTTGGCGTTGTATTGCAGAATGACACCGGCGATCCCAACGATATATCCGGCGCTCACGCGCGTCCAACGCCACGTATTCATTTTGCCTGGGCGCATGAGCATGGTGGCATGATGCCAGAAAACGACCGAAGACCCCAGCAGCCAGCCCTGCAGCCACGCGCTCGCGCCTTGGTTGATCGTGTTCGATGCCCAGAACGGGAACAGGAGTCTATGCCACCATAACCCTCCTGACACCACAGGCGGCGGAGCGAGCGCCAGCAAAACATTGACAAACAACCCGCCCACCGACCAGAGCGTCAGCGCGGTCAACCAGGCAGTAATCGCTCGTGGACTGCGCGAGACGAGGTACAGTCCCAACCATAGCGCAACAAACAGCGCAATAAAGTTAACGGTGAATGTGAGTTGGTAGAGGGTCATAAATTTCCCTGTAGGGCAAGATACCATCTTGCCCTACGACTTATATTGCGAGCCCTGCTCCATCAACATACGCGCCAGCCCGCGGATGGCGTTACGGCGCGTGCGGTTGAACGTCCCTTCGGAGATATACAGGCGCGCCATGATCTCACGGTTTGGCACACCCTCCACATACGCATCATATAACACGGCATGGTTGCGCCAAACGCGCGGCAGAGGTTCGGGCGGGCGTTTCTCAGAGGGTCTGAATGCCTCGATCGAGACTGTCAAGATCTCCTGCAAACGTTTCCCGCGCTCAATATGTGATTCAGCGCGGAACGGCATCTTCTCTGCGAGGGCACTTTGCCCCAACGTGATCGCATCCGGCAAATGCCGCAGCGCCTCCTCCACCATCCTAATGAACTCCTCATCCGGATGTGCTGACATTGAAACCAACATCTCGCTGGTTACCGATTTCAATTCGGTCGCGCTTGCTGCTTCAACTTTCCCATTCAGTTGTTGCTGAACACTGCTCAATGAAACGATCGTGCCAATTTCGTCTGCCACTTCTGCCAGCAGTTCCAAATTACCCCTTGAGTATTCCATTCGTGATCTTGATCTTTCGACACCCACCACTGCCACCTGCATGCGCCCTTCAAATGAAGGTGCGAGCCACGCGATGGATGACAACTGCTCCGCTTTGGGATGCGACACATCCTCACATGTCACAGTCTCAATGGACAACTCGCTTCCCACTCCGACCGAGGACTTGCCCGCCAGCACCAAAAATTTTTCTCCCCGACGAATTGCCACAAACCCGCCCGGCGCTTTGAGTGTCCCGCACAGCAGGTCCAAGCCTTCCTGCAAATGCGCCATGAGTGCATGCTCATTCGAACCACCGCTATCGAGATGCCGGAATTGCATCCACAGTTTGCTTTCTTTGTACATGCGTGAACGTTCCAAAAACTCGCGGGTCAGATCATAGACCCCGATGCTCAAGATCACAAAGCCTGCCACGACTGAGAGTCTTTCCAGCGGCATGCCCGATCGGTATGCAAAGAAAGTCGTGAGGAACGCCAGCCCCAATGCACCCAGGGTGGTCAACGGAAAATCTTGAAGTGTGGCGCGGCGTTCGGTCCAGGTTTGGTGGCGTAGGACGGAGAGTCCCAGCACGAACACACCGCAGAACGCCAGCGTATCCTGAATGAGACGCGGCACGGGGGTGGGGCTGCCCAGCGCGAACACACCGTAGAGCACCGAAATAACCGGGAAGAACGAAGTGACCAGAAAATATTTACCGCGCGAAGTCAACCCGACGCGGTCGCCAACCAGCAGGTTGAGCATGATCGAAACGGAGACAGTAAACTGAAAGCCGCCATATATCTTGTATGCCCAGCCTTTGGGATTCATGTGGGCTACATATAAGGCATTGCCCTGTTCAAAAATAAATGCATTGGGTTGCAGTAGAACAAATATGGATAGTGCGCCGAGTGCAAGCAGCCCCCATTCAAAAAACCAATAGCGTTTCTGATCGCGCTCAGACATCACATGGAAGGTCACGCTGTACCAGCCGCACAGTACGATCACCAATAGCACAGCACGGATAGCTGCGCTTCCCGGTACTTGCACGAAGATGTTGTTGTACGCCCCGAAGAAGAAACCCGAGAGCGCCAGCATGACCACCACCACCCGAAATGCCATCCGGCTGGGGAACCCGCGCGCAAACAGATAGAGTCCCATCCAGAGGGTGGTTGTCATGGCGAATAATGAAACCGCGATCGTCGCTTGAAGTAACATAAGCTCCTCCGCTATCTGTAACCCTAAAATGCTTCCGAAGATGTACGCTGCCAGCCCCCAATGTTTACAGTAATACTACTGGAATATTCCCCCAATGCTGCTACAAAATTACCAATACTGGCAAAGCTTTCCTCAGGCTTCTTTGCCATGTGGCTTTTATTGCGTTTGATGATATCTCGCTTATTTGAAAATACCAGCCAGCGGACCCTGCTGATTGATGATGGCTATCAATGCGCTGAACAGCACAACGACTTGTTGCGGTCCAGCCGCGCCGGGACCAACTTGATACGTATCGAAGGTGATCGTTACGCCGTCGGGTGAGAGGGTCCAGTTGCGGTAGTTTTCAGGCGTGGGTTTCGCGCCATCCGTGAACGGACCGTCAAAGAAAGGCTGCTTGCTGAGTTCAGTGATGCAGTAGTTCGATATTGTTTCAAGATAATTTGAGTCCGGCAGGAAGAGATCACTCAAAGCCAGTTCCCGACCCTGACCCAGATCATAGTTCAGCGTGATGCTGTTCAAACCGGGATGCGCGGCGCTATCGGCATAAAATGCGAAATCGAATTTGAAACTCCAGAGGTCATTCATCACGGAAGAAGTTGTGTACGTTACATTTAGAGAACTTCCGTTGGAATTGGACGTGAGAGGCAATTGCTGAAAACTTTGCCGCCACGTATCCACTTCTTTTGCAACGAGATCATTTAGGCGTTGGTTGAACGCCAACACGCGCGGATCGTCACTGCCAGTCAGTTGCGGGGTTTGGGCTGTGATCGTATATGCTGGAAAGTTGGGGCCTGGGTTGGTCTCGTTGAAAGGTACAGAGATCAAAGTCACCTGCTCGCTGATGAGCGGCACAGTGGTTGGGACGGCTGTTGCAGTAGGGACAAGAATCGTTGGTGTAGGGACACCCACGCTGAAGGTCGCATTGCATGCCAGCAGAAAGAAAAAGAGCACGCTGACGAATATGGATGTTCGTTTTCGGTTAAAGGGGTTCATGGTTAAAAGCTCCTCGCTGATATTTAGGGCATAAGACGTATTGGAGGGGATTTTTGTTTCAATTTTTCTCTCTGCATGGGGTGAATCAATAGTGATTGAACTTGCCATTTCTCCATACATATTTATATCGTTTCCCCTCCATCGAGCGATAAATCCTTGGTAACTGATTTCCTGTCCCAATCGATAGAGGCAAACCAGGTTGGGAAAAATCCATCCATCCAAGTTTTCCTTCTTTTGCGGTCTTTTCCAACGCATAATAGGATGCTGGGATCTCATCAACATCCGTCTTATAAAGCGCTGGCAGTGTGACAGTAGTTGCGTAAAATTCTGGATCGCCTTTCCCAAACTCCGCCTGAGCCTGTAAATGTCGCTTAAGCAGCAACTTTGGGTCTTCGCTAAAATAGGTCAGTATAAAGAGGGTGTACGATGGCATGAATTTTTCTTCAACGATCCTGCATATCGGTAAGGCATGTAAAACGACATAAGACGAAACATCGTCTGGCAGGAACCACGGAGAAAGGCGCGGCGCTTCTCCAGTTGCATTTGAAAGATGGTCTATTTCTGTTGGTTCTTGATTATGGAGGTTTATAAATTTATGTGTTCCCAAGAAATGACTACAAGGCGTTAAGGCAGATTCTTGATACAGCCAACTTCTAAGGTCGTTAAACCAATCCCAGCCACTCAGATTGTACGTGTCCATAGGCTGTGAACAACGCACATCACAAATTGGGCATTGCGCAAAAGTATACTGAGGGATTATTTCCCAATAATCAGTGGTTTTTTGAATATTCAAAAGCGGGGGTAGCGCCCCATTAAAGCGTGGTGGTGCCTAAACCTTGCAAAAAACGGGGTTCATTGGCAAACTCTTGCGATTACCACAGCACGCGAGAAGCCCATG
>JAYUGV010000153.1:0-4531 GCA_043767565.1 Anaerolineales bacterium | reverse complement strand
CTTCCAATAACTCGCTCTTGCTTTTCTGGCTCAGCATGTTGCTCCTCCGATTGGCTTATTCGCCTATCGGAAAGTAACATTTTCCCTGATGCAATTCGCCGCCCTTGTATCCATTGAAACCATGTTATACTCTTGTCGCTCTCAACGGAGAGCAAATTTTTGGGAAATTGTTTTGGTAACTCTGAATGATGGCCTGATGAGAAATATCAGGCTTTTTTGTTGGGCGGACGCGTCTGTGAAGACAAGTCTTGATTGGCAAGAAGGAAGTTAAGCGGAGTCATCGAAACATCCCGTATCATAATGTGGTTGCGAATGCTTCGCGCTGAGCGGAGGGACTGTGTTTGTCAGCCCCGGAGTCGAAGCGCATCGTTCGCAGTGACATAAAAGGAAAAACGATGACAACCGATTTCACTTCTTTAAACCTGCGTGAAGAGATCATGCAGGCCATCACTGAGCTTGGCTACGCTGAGCCCACGCCCATCCAAGCGGGGATGATTCCCCTTATGCTCACGGGCGTTGATGTAATAGGTCAAGCTCAAACCGGCACAGGCAAGACCGCCGCCTTTGCCCTCCCCATTCTCCACAATTATCAATATCAAAAACAGCCGCAGGCATTGATCCTCGCGCCGACGCGTGAGCTGGCTTTGCAGGTGGCTGATTCCATCACGGAATATGGCAAGCACCTCGGTGTGCGTGTACTGGCGGTCTATGGCGGACAGGCGTATGGTCCGCAGATCAGCAATCTCAAGCGCGGTGTGGATGTCGTGGTGGGTACGCCCGGTCGTTTGAACGATCTGCTCGAACGCAAGGTGCTCGATCTCAGCCACATAAAAACCGTGGTGCTCGATGAAGCGGACGAAATGTTGAATATGGGTTTTATCGAAGATGTCGAAAAGATCCTGGCGACGACCCCGGCAGAACGGCAGACTGCGCTCTTTAGCGCCACCATGCCTTCGCGCATCCGTGCCCTGGCAAATCGCTTCATGCGTGACCCTCAGTCTGTTCTTATTAAACGCAGCACACTCACCACCCCAGCCATTGAACAACGCTATTACCTCGTCCATGAAAACGAGAAGACCAACGCCCTGACGCGCATCTTCGAGATCGAACCGATCCACAGCGCGTTGATCTTTGCCCGCACCCGCGCAGAGACAGCCGCCCTCGCCAATGAACTCGTTGTGCGCGGCATCCCGGCTGAAGCCATTCACGGTGACTTGGACCAGAACGCGCGTGAGCGTGTGCTGGGACGTTTCCGCGCCAACCTGATCAAAGTATTGGTGGCGACGGATGTCGCTGCCCGTGGTCTTGATATTGACGATATCTCGCATGTCTTTAACTACCATTTGCCTGATGATGCTGAAGTTTATATTCACCGCATTGGACGTACGGGGCGCGCAGGCAAGACCGGCATCGCGATCACATTACTTTCACCGCGCGAGAAACGTCGTATGCGCGAAGTGGAAGCCCTCACGAAACAAACTGCCACAAAAATGGAACTGCCCACACCGGCTGATATCGTCAAACACCGCGAAACACAAATCGTTGAGAATTTGAAGATCTGGCTTGGGCGCGGACGTTACAAGCGCGAACTTGAAATGGTGCAGGAATTGATCGATGCCGGGCATGAACCATTGAACATTGCTGCTGCTGCCATCAAGATCGCGCGCGCGGATGAGAAGCAGCGTCCGATTGCGGAAGTGTCTGAGGTCAAGGCTGATTATCGCAGTTCAGAGAAACAGTTCAAGCCGAAGGTGGGTGGGGGCAGGCAGGAAAGGTTTGGGCGACGCGATATCTCTGAGAGAAGTAGCAGACCCACCCGTAGTTCGAGCGAAGGGTCAAAACGCCGTGGTGATTCGTCACATGAAGAGGGCATGGTCCGCATGAAATTGAACAAAGGCAAGTTGAACGGCGTCCGCCCGAGTGATGTGGTCGGCACGATCGCGTTCCATGCGAACATCCCGGGTTACACTATTGGCAAGATCCGCATCGATGAGAAGTTCACGTTCGTAGACATCCCCGAAGATGCGATGGAGCAGGTGCTGAAACAGAACGGAAATTACCGGATCGGGAAAGATAAGATCACGTTGACGAAAGCAGAATAAAAAGTAAAACTCCGAGATGAATAATCATCTCGGAGTTTTTAATTTGGCACTTTGCGAAAACCCTTATTGCGTAGTTAACTTAAACCCATATGCGCCCGTGCCCGCGCTGGTGTTACTGCCAACGATGAGCGTATATGTGCCATCCTGCGCAAGCGTGAACGGACCCTGGTTGCCGCATTGCAGGCACACGTTGAAGAGTTCATTCCCGGCTTCATCTTCAAGATGCCAGTATACATCCGGTAGGCTCATTTCTGCTGTTGTGAATGTGATGGTTTGCCCGGCAGTGCCTGTGAAAGTGTAAATATCCTGCGCACCTGGTGTATCGATATAACCCGCGCCTGCACTGGGTTTGTCTCTGGCAATGGTATCGCCGATGCTGATCGTGAATTCTTCAGGCGGAGGCACGCTCCATAATTTGAAGGCATATGTCCCTGTGCCGTGGCTGTTTTGATTACCCACTGTGATGGTGTATGATCCGCCGCGCTCGAGCGTGATCAAACCGGGATCGCCGCATTGCAGGCAGGTATCGAAGAGCGCCTTGCCGGTCTCGTCTTCTACGCGCCAGCGCATCTCATCGTTGGTTCTAGGTTGTTGCGTCACTTGAAAATAGATATCCTGATCGGCCTCGGCAGTGAAGGTGTATAGGTCATGCGCGCCGGGGTTTTCGATATAGCCTGCGCCCTGGCCGGGCTCATCTCTTGAGATCTCATCATCGATAGCGACCTCGAATTCATCCGGTGGCGGCACATCCCAAATTTTAATGCGATAGGCGCCGGTGCCCGCTGTACTTGGATCATCGCCCCCAACAATCAGCGTATACGTCCCGCCGCGATCAAGTGTAAGCAGACCAGGATCGCCGCATTGCAGACAACCGGAAAAGATATTCGCATTAACATCATCAACCATGGAAATGCTGATGGAATTCGTGGTTTGAGGCGACTCAATGATATGGATGTAGACCGACCAACCCGCTTCAGCCATGAACGTATACATATCCTTGGACTCCGGCGCTTCGATCATCCCCGCGCCTGATGCGGGTTCTCCATTTTTTATCTCATCCCCAACCTGAATCTCGAATTGCTGCTCGGATGCATTGCCGCTTGTGGTTGCAGGAGTATTTCCGTCAGAAGCTGGAATCTCCGTAGTGGACTCATCCGTAGCCGCCGGGCTTTGATCGGCGGGAAAGAAATTTTTCCAATTGAGACCAGCATAGGCAATTCCCGCTATGGAAAATAAAAGACACGCGCCGATGAGGCAACCCACGAGCCAGCGCGATTTGCTGCCAGATTTGGCAGAGGTCATTGTAGCAGAGGCAGGCTGTCCCTGAGATAGAGGCGTTAATGAAGCGGAGGGGAGGACAGTCGGCGCGCTGACTTTTGAGTAGTCAGAATCCTTTACAGCCAGTGCACGTTTCCAAGCAGATAAAAATTCCGCGACGGTGTCAAAGCGGTCATCCGGATTTTTAGCGAGGGCTTTGAGAATAACCTGTTCGATGGCTTCGGGAATATCGGGCTTGATCGAAGAGGGCAGTGGCAGCGGATTGCTGACGTGTTTGAGGATGACCGCCAGCGGCGTATCGGCGGTATACGGGACGCGCCCCGTAACCATTTCATAGAGGATGATGCCGAGCGAATAAATATCGGAGCGTTGATCCACTTTTTGCGCCTGCGCCTGTTCGGGGCTAATGTAAGCGGGCGTGCCCATGATGGCGTCGGTCTGGGTAAGACGCGGCGAAGCGCTTTCGAGAATTTTAGCGATGCCAAAATCGGTGAGGAAGAGATTGCCGCGTGAATCGATCAGGGCATTGGCGGGTTTGAGATCGCGGTGGATGACACCCTGACTATGGGCGTAACTCAAGGCATCGGCAAGTTGGGTGAAGAGCCGGTCAATTTCAGGGAGCGGCAGCGGACGACCCGCCTCCATTTTTTCTTTGAGCGTGCCAGCTTCGAGATAGCGCATGACAAAGTAGGAAATGCCTTCGCTTTCGCCGTAATCGAAGACCGGCAGAATATGCGCGTGTTCCAACCTGGCGATAATGCGCGCCTCCTGTTGGAAGCGTTTCGTGAATTCCTTGCTATCCGCCAATTGCCCTGGCAGGACTTTAACCGCTACGTTGCGATCCATGGACGGCTGATACGCCTTATAGACGGTTGCCATGCCCCCTTGCCCGATCTGGCTGATGATGCGATACGGTCCGAGCATTTGCCCAGGTTGAAGTTGATCCATGCCGCGCTCCTGTAATATTGATAAGGATGAATCCGATGGGGAGATTCTACATCGGATTTGGGTTAATTCAAATGGCAAAAGCGTTCCGGCTGAAAGTTGCAAAGGTGACAGTCATCTTCGAGGATACTGTTGGCGAACATGGGAAGAGTAGTAAGATAGACGGTGGAGGCTAGCATGTGCCTGAAAGTACAACCACCATCGCA
>JAYUGV010000152.1:0-11316 GCA_043767565.1 Anaerolineales bacterium | reverse complement strand
TCCAGTTTGTGGGATCGGCATTGCTTCTCCAAAATAAAGTAGTGACCAGCACCAGCGAATCTGGTAACCGGTCACTATTGTACCAATTTCAATGGACTGATTTTATTGCGGCAACAACGGACCTGTTGTGTTCGGCAACGGCAGGATAAATTGATTGCCGCTGGGGATGAAGATGGTTTGAACGCCCGGAGCCAGTTTCAAGATGTATTGGTATTGCAAGATCTGCGGGTTCTTCTCGATTGATTGCCCGATCAGTTCATTGGCTTTCGCTTGCGCCTCGGCCTGAATTAACTGCGCTTCAGCTGCGCCCTTGGCTGCGATCACTGCGGCATCTGCCTGACCTTGTGCGGTCTGACGGGCTTGCTCGGCTTCCTGCTTCTTCGACTCGACCACGAATTTGGCTTGTTGAGCCTGTTGTTCGGCAACCTGTTTTTGTTCAACGGCGGCAGCGTACTCGTCACTAAAGCGAATATTGCGCAGCAGGAAATCGGACATGATGATGTTGTTCTCTTTTAGCTTGGTTTCGATCTCTGTGCGGATCGCCAGTTCCAGTTCAGAGCGCTTGGTGCTGACCAGCTCCTCAACGCCGAATTGCGAAACCGCATTGCGGATGGCTGCGCGCGCAACCGGTCGCACCACGTTTTCTTCATAGCGGTTTTGCCAGTTGATATGCAACTTAATCAACTGGGTGGGGTCAACGGCATAAATGACGGAAGCGTCAATGAAAATTTGCTGACCATCTTTTGTGCGGGCTTGAATGGAATCGTCGCCTTGCACTGCGCCTTCACTGTTCGTTGACGACATGGTATACGTTTGCTTGGCAACCGTATATTTTTGCACGCTCTCAACGAATGGGATGATCCAGTGCAGTCCTGGTGTCAAGGCTACTGTGCGGTAGCCGTTGGGTTGGAAGGCTGAGATCACTACGCCATATTCATTGGCTTGCAGGAATACCAGCCCTGCGCCAGCGGCAGTCAGCAGTAAAGCCGCCACCAGCAAGATGACCACGACCGAATTTAAACCCTTGGCGGGTTGATTACGGCTTGCGCGCGTAAAGATCAAAATCAGCACACCAAAGAACGCGAGCCAGACGAACGATGCGAGCCCTTGTAGTAAAATTGAAATATTCATGGTTTCCTCCGAAACTTGTCTAATTTGATTATAACTCTCTTGCTTATGCCGTTGATGCGTGTTAACATTTCTCTATGAAAACAGGCAGAGGTCAAATCCTTGAGACCTATTTGGATGGCGGTGTGCGGATCGTTTGTTCGCCTGAGTTGATCCCGGCGCCCGGGCAGTACCTGCTCGCCAGTGACGCTTCAGACTCAGTTCTGCCTGTGCCTCTTTTCTATACGGATTCTGCGCCGGAAGGTTTCACTGCTTCACCTCCGATTCCACATTCATGGATGCCGGGCATGAATGTTTCCTTACGCGGTCCATTGGGGCGGGGATTTGCTGTCCCGGTTGCGGCGCGGAAGATCGCCCTGGTCGCTTTCGATGATGCGCCACTGCGCCTGCGCGGGTTGATCCGACCGGCGTTGAAGCAGGGCGCGGCTGTTGTTGTAGTTTCCGATTTTCCGGTGGGTGAGTTGTCTGATGATGTAGAAGTCCAGCCATTGTCTACGTTAAATGATGTGCTGGCTTGGGCTGATTATGCTGCCTTCGACGCAGCGCGTGAGAATCTATTTGGGCTGAGAGAAAAGTTGGGGTTGATGAAGCAGGTTTCGGCTGCGGTGGAAGCGCAGATTTTAATCCGCACTGCGATGCCTTGCGGGGGTGTTGCTGATTGTGCCGTGTGTGCGGTGAGTCTCAAATCAGGTTGGCAGATGACTTGTAAAGATGGACCAGTGTTCGATCTGCGGGAAATCTAGAACCAAATTCGGAATGATGTTTTGGTTGTGGCGGTTATGTTTTGATAACTGACGACGATCTCGATCGGCACGAGCTCACCAGCTTTTTGGTTTTGAAAACCAAAAGAAAATTGCGCGATACCTGAAGCGTTGGTGGTGAACGAAGTTTCCTGAATTGTGCCGTCGGGTAATTTAACGAGCGCCTTGCCGGTGACGTTGGATACTGCCTTCGAGATCTGATCTTGGACGATGATATAAACGGTTTGCTGACCGCTTTTGAGCGTGACGGCTTTCAAAACGAAAGCGCGCACCTTCAACGACAGCACTGGGTTGATCGTGTTTCCGCCAGACGATTCGACAGGTTTGAGTTGGGCAGGATCTTCCTTGAGCAGGTCGAAGTAAATACGGCCGAGCTCCGAAATGACCACACGCTGTTCAGCGGGGCGGTCTGCCCGCCACTCAAAACGTGTGCCTTCAAAATATTGCACGATCAAGCCGTCGCTTGATTCGAAGGGGGAAATGGGGTTGCCAAATTGTGTGGGACCGCCGTTGGCTTTGTAAAATTCCAGAAAAGCTAAACATACCGGGAAACCAGTTGGGTATACCTCACACGCATTCGGATTGTTGATAGTGATCGGGCTTTTCGGCTGATAGCTAAGCCTACCGAGGGCTGTCAGTTGAATCGCTTGTGTGCTGGTTAATTCAAAACGTGCGCGTTGGAAATATTGAACGGTCTTGCCGTCTTTGGAAGTCATCTGCTCAGTGATTGGGTATCCGTAAACAAGCTGCGGATCCTTCGCCGATCTATAAAACTGCAAAAACACACCTTTTACATTATGACCGGTTTCGAGGAAGAATTGCACAACTGTTGACTGCGCGCGTACGTTCCCCTGAGTGGTCAGCAAGAGTATAAAAACCAATAACGGTATAACAAATCGCCGATTCGCGTTCATTGAATTTATTATACTCACATTTATCCAAGACTTTGAAAGTTGCGCCAGCAGTTGTACTGCTGGCTGGCGGCAGTGCAACTGCCACATAAACGATAGTGTGTGTGACGATTATCTCAAAGATGACCCTCGCCTGTGCTTAGCAACGCTTCGACGATCCGCTCAGCCGCATACCCATCGCCATAGGGATTGGACGCCTTGGACATCTTTGCGTATTCAAGTGGATCATCCAAAAGCCGCTGCGCTTCCTCGACGATGCGGCTTGTTTCTGTTCCAACCAGCTTTAACGTCCCTGCATCCACTCCCTCCGGGCGTTCGGTTGTTTCGCGCAAAACCAGCACAGGGATTCCGAAGGCAGGCGCTTCCTCTTGTATCCCGCCTGAGTCGGTGAGGATTAGCGTTGCCCGTTTCATCAAATGCACCAGCGGAAGATAATCCAACGGGGGCAAAAGAGTAATGTGTTTTACATTCTTCAAGATGCGATGAACTGGTTCTTGAACATTTGGGTTCAAGTGAACGGGATACACAATTTCCACATCCTCGCGTGCGGCAAGTTCCTTGAGCGCGCGGCAAATATTTTCGAGCGGTGCGCCGAAGTTTTCACGTCGATGGGCAGTGACGAGGATTAGTCTTCTAGTCTTTAGTCCGCTGGTGGACTGATCATTGATTCCCAGTTTAAGAAGCAGGTCTTTGATCTTTTGCGGTTCAGCTTGTTTTGACACAATGTTCAGCGCGTCAATGACGGAATTCCCCGTCACACGAATTGCGGATGGTTCAACGCCCTCGCGCAGTAAATTTCCTTGAGACCATTCTGTTGGCGCAAAGTGGAGATCGGCTGTGACAGTAGCCAGACGGCGGTTGATTTCCTCAGGGAAGGGCTGCCACTTGTTGTGGGTGCGGAGTCCGGCTTCGACGTGACCGAATTTGATCTTGCGGTAGAAGGCGAGCAGAGAAGTGGTGACAACTGTGGTCGTATCGCCGACTGCCAAAATCCAATCAGGTTTAATTTCTTCAAGGATAGGATCCAAATGTGTGAAGATACCCGCACTAATTTGCGCCATGGTTTGACCTTCGCGCATCAGGTCGAGATCGTAGTCCGGTTTGATCTGGAATAACTCCAAAACCTGATCGAGCATCTGACGGTGCTGCGCGGTAACACATACCACTGATTCGATCCCCTTGGTTTGGTTCAATAGACGCACAATCGGCGCCATCTTTACGGCTTCAGGGCGTGTACCGAATACGGATAGAATCTTCAATTTACGATTTCCGATTTTGGATTTTGGATTTGCTGTCGCCAAGTAGATATAAATTGAACCCAGCGCTCTGCCACTCGGCTGCATCCCAGGCGTGGACGCAGTCTATAACAAGGCGGGCGTTCGTTGCTTGCGCAATATCTATTGGGTTGAGTTTTTTGAACTCTGTGTGATTGACAAGCAATAGAATTGCATCTGCATCTTTGATGGCATCGTGTAGGCTTGATGCCATATCAATACCTTTCATATCCGCATCCGGCTTGAACGGTTCCCACGCTTTGACCTTTGCGCCAGCTTTTTGAAGCAGGTGAACAACTTCGGTTGCGGGGCTTTCGCGCAAGTCATCGACATCGGGTTTGTAAGCCAGCCCAAGTGCGGCGATCTTTTTTCCTTCTAATATATTCTTGGTTGTATTCCCGCCGGGGACGGCGGCTTGAGCTAAAAATGCTTGCTTTACTTTTTCTACGACAAAATGCGGCTGTCCGTCATTGACCATGCGGGCCTGATAAATCAGCGGAGTCAATTCCGGCGCGGCTTCAACAAAGAACCACGGATCCACGCTGATGCAGTGACCGCCGACGCCGGGTCCCGGATTGAGAATGTTGATGCGCGGATGGCGGTTGGCAAGGCTGATGGCTTCCCATACATCCACGCCGAATTTTTCAGCGAGGCGTGAGAATTCGTTGGCGATGGCGATGTTCACATCACGCGTTGTGTTCTCCATGATCTTGACCATTTCAGCGGTGGTCGAGTCGGTTTCGATGATCTCGCCTTTGACGAAGGTGGCATAGAGTTCATGACCAGCTTTGGCAGATTCGGGTGTGATACCGCCAACCACACGCGCATTCTCAATGAGTTCACGCAGGATTTGCCCGGGCAGAACGCGCTCTGGCGAATAGCACAGCTGAAAATCAACGCCCGCTTTCAAGCCTGATCTTTCGAGGATGGGTTTAACCAGATTAAGCGTTGTCAGCGGCGGCGAAGTCGATTCGAGGATGACCAGATTTCCCTGGCGAAGATGCGGGACGATTGCTTCCGTCGCAGATGTTACGGCGCGCATGTCCGCAAGTTTGTATTTTTCGCCGTTGTATTCGCCGTAGGCGTCATCCATGAAGGGTGTGGGGACGGCGATGATGAAAACGTCGGCTGGTTCGGGATGAGTCGAAAACGAAAAGTTGCCCGATTGAATGGCCTGGGTGACCACATCGCGTAGCCCCGGTTCATGGATGTGGATCTCGCCTTTGTTCAACGTGTTGATGACGTGCGGGTTGATGTCCACGCCTAAAACTTTGAGCCCGTGGATGGCGAAGGTGGATGCGGTTGGCAGTCCGATATAGCCGAGACCGATGAAACAGATCTTTTGAAAGTTCACTGGAGCTCCTTGTGGAGTGATATTCTACGAGCCGGTCAATTATAAGGCTTTGGGCGGGAAACCCCTTGCAAACTTATGGCTGCCAACCTCGTATGCAATATAGAACGTTAAACACAAATTAAAAGTGCCAGTTGTTGTATAATGAATTGGAGACAAAATGGAATTCCTGCTTGAACCAAATATCGCTTATCTTGTTTTACTGGCGGGGGTGATGTTGGGATTTTTGGCGCTCGTCACACCAGGGACAGGGTTCTTCGAGATCACGGCGGTGTTTTGCGTACTCTTGGCGGGATATGCGGCATACAACCTGACGTTCAATGTGTGGGCTTTGCTAATTCTTGGTTTGAGCCTCATACCGTTTGGGTATGCGATTCAAAAGCCCAGGCGCGAAATTTATCTGGGGTTGTCCATTCTCATGCTGGTGATCGGGTCCGTGTTTATGTTCCCAGCCAAGGAAGGATTCTTTGCCGTCAATCCGTTTTTGGCAATTCTTGCTTCGAGTTTAACAGCCGGTTTTTTGTGGATCGCAGTACGTAAATCCATCGAGGCAGCCCAGGTGCGCCCATCTCACGATCTGACAGGTTTGATCGGAAAGATTGGTGAAGCCAAAACTGCCATTCATGACGATGGAAGTGTCCATATTAGTGGAGAGTTGTGGTCTGCGCGGAGTGAGATTTTCATTTCAGCGGGTAGTCATGTCAGGGCTATTCGCCGAGATGGATTTGTGATCGTGGTTGAAAAAGTGGAAAAGTAAGTTCATACGTATCATTTCAAAAGGAGATAACTTATGCAATACGCAATTTTGTGTGGCGGCCTCGCGCTAGTGGCGGTTGTGGGCTTGTTTGCTTTCAACGCCATCAAGATCGTGCCCGAATATCAGCGATTGGTGGTCTTTCGTTTAGGGCGTAGTGTTGGACCAAAAGGACCAGGCATCACCATCCTGATCCCGTTCCTGGATCGCGCAGTCAAGGTTGACCTGCGCGAGCAGCTGCGTGAAGTGCCGCATCAAGTATCCATTACGAAAGATAACGCACCGATCTCGATCGATTTTCTGTGGTATTTCAAAGTGCTTGACCCGGCTGAATCGGTACTGCAGGTCGGCAACTTTGAAGCGGCTGCGGCTGGTATTGCGGCAACGACTTTGCGCGCGGTCATTGGCGGTATCCCATTGGATGATGTGCTTTCAGAACGCGAGCATATCAACAATATGTTACGCACGCGTCTCGATGAAGTCACTGAGCGTTGGGGTGTAAAAGTAACTAATGTTGAGATCCGCGAGATCGTGCCTCCACGTGAAGTGCAGGATGCCATGAACCGCCAGATGTCGGCTGAACGTATCCGCCGCGCGCTGGTAACCGAATCCATGGGTGATCAAGAAGCCGCGAAGAACCGTGCAGAAGGCACCAAGCAAGCCGCGATCCTATCCGCTCAGGGTGAGCGCGAGTCCAACATCCTGCGGGCAGAAGGTGAAAAACAGGCGCAGGCTTTACGAGCTGAAGGTTTCGCAGTAGCGTTGGAGAAGATCAATAGTGCGGCCGGCAATGTGGATCCGAAGACGATGTCCCTGCAGTATTTTGAGACCCTCAAATCTATTGGTTTGAGTCCGTCTACAAAATATATCTTCCCGATGGAGTTCACCAGTATGTTGGATAACTTCCTCAGTAAAGATGGGAAGAAGTAATGTCTCGATACGCCCCGCCAAAACCATGCGTGGCTACTCGACAACCGAATAATTAAAAGGAGAAAGTGGAAAGGCATCTTTCCACTTTCTCCTTTTTTATTTGATAGAATTCCCGCTTATGGAAATTCAGACCGCGAATATCATCGACCTCGGCGCGTTACGCCGACTTGAAAATGCTTGCTTTGAAAAAGACGCCTGGCCTATATTGGATTTGATCGCCGTTTTGACCTGGCCCGAGGTGATCCGTCTTAAAGCGAGCGACTCCGGTGAGATGATCGGATTCATCGCTGGCGATCCGCGTTCAGCCCACGGGGAAGCCTGGATCTCGACCATTGCAGTTGATCCACGCTTTCAGCGCCGCGGTGTGGGGCGGGCGCTGTTGCGCGCCTGTGAAGCGCAGGTTATATCAACGCGTATGAAGTTGACGGTGAGAATATCCAATCAAGGCGCGATCGCGTTGTATGAGCAAGAAGGCTATCGAATGGTGGATCTCTGGCGGGGGTATTATAGCGATGGCGAAGATGGGCTGGTGATGGGTAAGATGTTGTAAGGCAAGATGCCATCTTGCCTTACGTGCGATATAATCACATTCAATGACTCAACAAACCCTCCCTCCACCAGTTTGGGTGGACCGCCAAGATAAATTTGACCAGATGGTGGCGGAGTTATCCGCCCAGCCCCGCGTTGCCGTAGACACCGAATCGAACAGTTTACATGCCTTCCGTGAACGGGTTTGTTTGATCCAATTCTCAACTCCTCAAAAAGACTATGTTGTTGATCCGCTGGTTCTGCAGGACTTAAGCGCGCTCGAACCCATATTTGCCAATCCTAAAATCGAAAAGATCTTTCATGCGGCTGAATACGATTTGCTGTGTTTGAAGCGTGATTATGGCTTTGAGTTTGCCAATCTCTTCGATACGATGCAAGCCGCGCGGATCCTGGGGTACGCGTTCGTTGGTTTGGATAATCTTCTGGCTGAGAAATTTGGCGTCAAGATCGATAAACGCCATCAAAAAGCGGATTGGGGGGCGCGTCCCTTAACCTCGGCCCAGGTGGATTATGCTCGTTTCGATACGCATTACCTCTTCCGGTTGCGTGATCTGCTGGAGGGGGAGCTGCGTGAAAAAGAAAGATGGGAACTGGCGCTCGAAGATTTCGCATTGGCGTGCAAGGTGAATGAGCCGAAAGAGAAGAACGGCGATTCGGCGTGGAAACGTTTTGCCGGGCGCAAGGATCTTTCGACGCGTGAGTTGACGATCATAAGTGAATTGTGTCTTTGCCGCGACCGCATCGCCGAGAAATTGGATCGTCCCGTATTCAAAGTGATCTCAGATGATATCCTGCTGGATATTGCGAGGAAACTACCTGAAAAGGATGTTGACCTGGCAGGGATCGGCTTGAGTACGAAACAAATTCAGCTTTGGGGGCGTGATATTTTAGCGGCAACCCGGCGCGGAGTTGAGAGTCTGCCGGTGAAACGGGAACAGGCTCAACGTCCGAGTGATGCGCTGCTCAAGCGTTTGGAAAAGCTGAAGGTCTGGAGAAAAAAGGTCGCGAAGGAAATGTCGGTTGAGTCGGATATCATCCTGCCGAAAACTTTAGTGAATAGCCTGGCAGAAAAACCGCCGAAGAATCTTCAGGAATTGGAAACTGCGCTGAGCGGAACGCCGACGCGGTTTGGAAAATATGGGGTGGAGCTTTATCGTTTGATCGGAGGCTAATATGCGGATCAACTTTCACGGTGCGGCACATACGGTAACGGGGAGTCAGCATTTGTTGGAGATCAACGGACGCCGCCTGCTGTTGGACTGCGGGCTGTATCAGGGGCGGCGAGACGAATCGTATGCGCGCAATTTGAAATTTTCTCATGACCCTCACAAAGTGGATGCCGTGCTGCTGTCACATGCGCACATTGATCACTGCGGCAACCTGCCGAACCTGGTCGATGATGGTTTTGATGGTCCGATCTATGCGACGCGGGCGACTGCTGATCTTGCCGCGATCATGATGGCTGACTCGGGGCGCATTCAGGAAGCTGATGCAAAGTTTGTAAATAAGAAACGCTATGCGCGCGGCGAAGATCCGATTGAGCCGCTGTATACCGAAGCCGATGCGGAAGCCGCCGCCAAGTTTTTGCGGGGCGTGGATTATGGCGCGCCTTTTGAGCCGATTCCTGGTGTGGTGGCTAGGTTCGTCGAAGCGGGTCATATTTTGGGGTCTGCTGCAATCTCCTTGGAAATTGAAGAAATAGGGCGCAGGATCCGTTTTTGGTTTTCGGGGGATATTGGTCGTTATAAATTGCCTTTGTTGCGTGACCCGGTGTTGCCGGATGCGGTTGATTATTTGTTGATGGAATGCACATACGGCGATAAATCGCATGATGACCCAACCGCGGCGTTCGATGAATTTCGCGATGTTGTAAAGCGGACTTTAAATCGCGGGGGCAAATTGATCGTCCCGGCTTTTGCAGTAGGGCGCACGCAGGAGATCGTGTATCACTTGAACGAAATGATGAGCGCTGGCGATGTACCTATGGTGCCGGTCTTTGTGGATAGCCCGTTGGCGGTGAGGGCTTCACAGGTTTTCAGGAATCATCCTGAATGTTTTGATGAAGAGACGCGTCAATTTGTAATGGAAGCCAAACATCCTGCGCTCGATTTCAAAATGTTGACTTATGTTCAGTCGGTTGAAGAATCGAAAGCTTTGAATGAACGGAAAGAGCCGATGGTCATTATTTCTGCTTCTGGCATGGCTGAAACCGGACGGATTCTGCATCACTTGAAAAATAATATCGAGAACCCGAAGAATACAGTTTGCATTGTCTCATGGCAGGCGCCGCATACGTTGGGGCGCAGGCTGGCAGACCGCGAGAAACAGGTTAAGATTTTCGGGGAAGTTTATAATCGCAAAGCCGAGGTGGCTACGATTGGCGGACTCTCCGGTCATGCCGGGCAGGATCTGTTGATCAAGTATGCGGCAAATGTCAAAGATTCGGTCAAGAAGATTTTCCTGGTGCATGGCGAAGAAAAACAAGCAGGTATCCTAACCGAGAAATTGAAGGGACAAAACCTGCGTGAAATTTATTACCCCGAATTACATTCAAGCGTGGAGATCTGATTACCTCAGACTCTTAAGATTGGGACGCTGATTCACGCTGAAAACGCAGATTTTTTCTTTTGAATCAGCGAAGATCAGCGTTCATCTGCGTCCAAAAATCATTGTGTAAAGTAATTCAATATGGAGATCTAATTCGCGCAGAGTGGATGCGCTGGTTTTGCGCCGCAGTCGAAGCGTTGGAATTAAGATATAATACCGCCCGCAGGAAAAAGTTTGGGAAGGTGCCAGAGTGGTTGAATGGGACAGTCTCGAAAACTGTTGTGGGCTCCGGTCCACCGAGGGTTCGAATCCCTCCCTTCCCGCCAGAAAAAAACGTGTCCGGTTGGGCGCGTTTTTTGTTTCCAGCGAGCGCCCTCATTGAGAGGATGGTATTCAAATCCATCCCTTCCCGCTAATTAAACCTTCGAGTTCTTTAAGAACTCGAAGGTTTGCGTTATGGTAAGATTCCATGAATGAAACTAAACCTTTCTCTCGCACAGATCGCAACCAAGCTGGGGGATGTGGATGCCAATCTCGAAAAGCACCTAACCTATATCAAACAAGCCAAGGATCAAAAAGCGGATCTGCTGGTATTCCCGGAACTTTCACTGACCGGATATGTCCTGCAGGATTTGGTTGCCTCGGTCGCTCATACGCCGACGGAGGATGACCCGGTCTTCAAGCATCTCCTCAACGCTAGTCATGACCTGGACCTCGTGGTTGGCTTCGTGGACGAGGACGCTCGTCATCGCTTTTATATTGCCTCTGCCTACCTCTCCGGCGGGAAAGTAATGCATGTTCATCACAAGGTCTATTTGCCGACGTATGGCTTGTTTGATGAAGGCCGCTTCTTTGCGTGGGGTGATTCGATCCGCTCTTTTGATACGCGGTTCGGACGCATGGGCATGCTGATCTGTGAAGATTTCTGGCATGCCTCACCGCCGTATTTGCTGTGGCTGGACGGGGCCGATATTATGTTGTTCTCCTCGGCATCTCCGGGACGCGGTTTGAATGACAAGGAAAAACTTGAATCGGCCCGTTGGGTGGAACGGGTTAGTAAAGCCTATGCCAGTATGTTTACAACTTTTGTCGCGCACGCCAATCGTGTTGG
>JAYUGV010000151.1:0-30284 GCA_043767565.1 Anaerolineales bacterium | reverse complement strand
ACACACAAACTTGCAGAAATATTTTACGAAACCTGGCAATCTACCTTTGCGCACAATGAAGTGTCGCTTATTTTGGGCAAAATTTAGGTGGCAGGTCTCGATGGTGTCGAAGGATTTTCCGAAGATGGCGGCGATGGAGTTGAGAGAGTCTATGTGGTTCTAATATTATCAACGTTCATAATGTTCTATTCATTTGAAACTAGAATCTAACAGAAACTATAAACCTAACGGCGAATAGCAATGCCATTACTGGCATCGCCAGCTATGCCAGTTGACAATAGTTCATCAATGGCATTACCGATTAACTGATCAAGAGCCGATGTCGTGCGACCAAACCCAAGTATTGCCCTTACTTCATCAGCTAATTTTTTTCTTGGGAACCCAAAACCCGTTCGTAAGACTAAAAGTATTGCTTCACGGTACTCTTCATGCGAGATGCGTTCCGGAGGAAATTTCAAGCCATTCCTTGATCGGACAAATACAGGAGCATCTAAACTTGTATAGAAAAAGTTGTCTTTTCTGACTACTGTTTTCGCGCGAACTGCCGTATTACATCCTCCCTTCACTCTGTCGACAATCCTCTTGCCAGCTTTAGTGTTCCAAAAGCCTACAATGCGATCTACTAAATCATCAATATGGATAGGCGCTTCTTTATTCACTACAGCAATAACCACCTCGGCAAGCTGCTCAAATGATGTCTCCAAAATATTGTATCGATGAAAACTATTATTGTATTTGGCAAGTTGATAAGTAGGTACTGTCGGCCGGACATACCCAGCAAGATCGAAACCATCACTGTTATCCTCGCTAGAATCCAGATACGTATTGCTTTGTCCTACTTCTTCAAGAGCTTGAGAGATATGGTCATCTAAAGGATTATTACTGGTGCTCGATTTGATAAGTCTGGCAGCTGCCTCGACTGCGGCTTTGCCTCGCACTTTTTGAATCAAATCCATAATGCGAGTAACTTGTCCCGGGCGGTCTTTGAACCAATCAGTAGACCAAATTCGATAAATAAGCCAACCACGGTCTTCCAATACTTGCTGCCTAAGACGATCTCGGTCGCGGGCAGTTTCAGAAGCATGATAGGTGACCCCATCGCATTCAATTCCGCAAATATATCGCCCAGGCACAGTATCATCTAACACACCTAAATCAATCCGATAACCCGCTACACCAACCTGGGGAACAACTTTTACTCCCTGCCTGGTGAGTTCTGTATAAACATCGCGCTCAAACGGCGATTCCGTATCAGCTGCGTGGGAAATTTCGATCTGATCAATTCGTCCGCTTTCAGCATATTCAAGAAAGCTTCTCAATAAGCGAGCGCCAACAGATGTCAGCCCCACTAAGCTAATATCCTCAGCGCGAATTGATGAAAACACTTTCATACGGCGACGCGCCCGACTGGCGAGTACATTCAACCTTCGCCAACCATTTTCACCATTGATTGGTCCAAAGTTGTACCGCAAACGCCCATCAGAGCCTTTGCCATATGTAACACTCATAAAGATCACATCACGTTCATCGCCCTGAATATTCTCTAGATTCTTTACAAAGAACGGTTCATCATTGTTTTGATTACAAAAGGCATCAAGCTCCGGATGTAGACGCCGACGATTCTCAATTTCGTCCTGAATCGCTATCTGCTGCCGCATGTTAAAAGTACCAACACCTAGGGAAAGATGCGGAGCTGACCTCGCATGATTCTCTACGGCATCGACGACTCTACGCGCTTCTATAAGATTCAATCCTTTCCCCTCGTATTGACCGTTTTCTATATATTCAAAACTTATCCCAAGTTCTTCATTAACAAGTTCGACACTTGGGAAGGTATAGAGTTCGCCGTCGTAAAAACTAACGTTGGAGAAGTGAATCAAGGACTCATGCGCACTACGATAATGCCACTTGAGCCGCGAGGTCGCAAACCCAGCTGCCATTAACTCCTCTAAAATACTTTCTCCATCTTCATATACTGGTAACCCATCATCGCCAACAGAAACGGAAATCTGTCCATTCATGACGGCGAAGAAATTAGTCGGCGGCAATTGTTTCGGATCTCCAACCACCACCAATTGCTTACCACGGCTGATCGCACCTACAGCATCTTCTGCAGGTAGCTGAGAGGCTTCATCAAAGATAACCAAGTCAAAACCCGGTTGAGATGAATCCAAATGTTGCGCCACAGTTAGAGGACTCATCATAAAACAAGGTTTGATGGCACGAATAGCTGAGCCAGCCTGTTTAAGGGTTCGGCGTAATGGACTTAATCCTCGTTGTCGGGCTATTTCTCTACGTAAGAATGGCATCGCTTGAACCGCTGACTCTGCCTGCAATCTCTTTTGTATATCATCACGAACTTTTCGAATCAATCTGTTCCGGTTTTCGTTCAAGATACTTAGGTCTAATTCCTTGAACTCGGCAACACGCTGTTCATGGAGCAGTGTATTAAATTCAAGCAAAGGCCTTCGCGCCTGTACTACCGCAGCCAACCATTTTTGATAGAACGAACGCTGAAATGCAGGCTCCAAATCGGTAAAGCTAAGATGCCCTTCCATTGCCAACTTTGTAAATTCTTCAGCTAAACCCTGCGATGCCCGGTTGCGAACTGTCTCAAATGCCGCCCATTGCTGTGACGCCCCCAAATTCTTTATAAGATCCTGCGCTCGGGTTCCGATCTCATCAAATTTTCCGTCGATTAGATAATTTTCCGGCCAACCAATAATTTCTCCTAAAGACTTGAGTAGTTCAGCCAAGTGTTTAGCCAACGCCTCGAGTTGATCTATGTCACTTAAATCAGGCGAGGGTAATTGCGCAGTCTCAAAAACGCCTTGATCCAAGTTATAACGTCGATAGGTTGCCCGGAACTCTGGCACCCACATAATATACCTATCAAGACCAACCCAATCTGATGTTTCGTTGTTCCATAGCCTCCCAAAATATTGCAATGCGGTAGCCTTTTGTTCAGCAAGTTGCTTTCGATCAATGTTTATTTGATCAATACGCTTTAGGTGTTCAGCTTCAACCCGCAGTGATCCATGATATGAAGGTAGTCGATAGTCAAGCCAACGTTTTCGGATCGCCCGATATCGACTATCTAGGATAATGATAAGACCGCGCAGTCCTTTTGTTTTTTCTTGGATATATGCCACATCTTCGGCATGTTCAACTTCGTAAACACTGGATTTGAAAAGGAGCTTCATGGCGTACACGCGTTTCTCCAAATCACGCCAGAGATTGATTAGGCCGATCGCATCGACAGGTGGGGCATCATCCCATTGGCTACTGGCGAACGCGTCACCACATCAGCTACTGCCAAGTAATCTTTTAATTCCTTTTGAGATTGCAATAGCGGCAGCCCAAGCTGCTCACCTAATTGTTTGCTCAATTGATGGATATCTTCCAATTGAGCTAGTATTTCCTCGCAGATTTCTTTTACATTTTCTAGATCTTCTTCGAAGTAGTAGGGCTTTGATGTGTCGCGCCAGGGATGAGATCTTGGATCTCCTATTAGTTTTAAAGCTTCAGCAAGTTCACTCAATTCCCGAAGAGTTTGATTCATCTGTTCTTGAGAAACACTGTCAATGCTAGCCTCGTATTTAATACGAGGTGCGTTGATTACAGCATCGTAACGTCCAATCACTTGATAAGGAGAAAGATTTAGCTCGCTAAACGGTTTATGAAGATCCTTGACATACTCAGTTAGCCGCTCACGAACTGTTGGAAGTCTTTGCGCCGCAGTCGCTGAGACGGTTGGTGCCTGTAAGGAAGCATCCAAGGAGCGGGCAAGTTCGCGCACAACGGCTCGCTTATTGGCTTTCGTTGAATGCAGCTCGAGACAAAAATCGCCAAGGCCAGCCTTGACGAGCCTCTGATGAACGACTTTCAGAGCAGCGTTCTTTTCTGCGACGAACAACACTGACCGACCAGAAGCAAGAGCTAATGCAATCAAGTTTGTAATAGTCTGGGATTTCCCTGTGCCTGGGGGACCCTCCATCACCAGATCAAGACTGTTAGCAACTGCAGCGATTGCTCTCAGTTGACTAGAGTCGGCATCTACTACTTGAAACATATGCTCAGGAGGCAAGGATTGATCAAGCTCAAGTGTCTGAATGTTTGTTGGTAAGCCGTTATATTGTGGTCCATTTCGAAGAATGATTTGACGAATTAGACGATGTGATGTAATGGCTGCTATATTTTGCTCAATATCCTTGTACATCATAAACTTCTGAAAAGAGAAAAGGGCAAGATGGATATCATCCGTTACTGTCCAGTCTTTCAAATTCTTTATAATGTCTTTTACAGAATCCAGCAGTGTTTGCAAATCATATTTATCACTCATGCTTGCGGTGTCAGGCAATTCTGGCAGCACTATACTATGAGTACGGCGTAAATATTCAGCCAACGCTGGATTGACCATTGCTTCATCACCTGAAGCGCTTACAACGTAACCAGTTCGTGATGACTTCCTAGCTAGCTCTACAGGCAATAATACAATGGGAGCATGGAATACTTCTTCCGAATCCGCAGATTCTTTGTAGGCTAACATTCCCAATGCTAAAAATAATATATTAATCCCCTGTTCTTCAAGAGCCGAGCGGGTTTGTTCGTCCAGACGTCGAAGCGATCTATCTAATTTATCGGCATCTATGGATGTTTGTAGGGTATTATCAACCTGGCGGTCTTTATGGTCAGGATCTGAATACAAATTCTGATTGGTAACTTCTTCAGATGTCTGTAAATTAGGTAGCAATTCAGGTTGTTGATTTAATGCTGGCTGAAATTGATCATCAGTTTGCTGTAATTCATCTAAGATATCGCCGGGCTCAAGAGTAGAAGAATCGGACAACGACTCTGCAGCGGCAAAGCGCATATTGACGCCTTCAATCCATAATTTTGAGAATACGATATGGGGGAGTTCGTCGACAATCGTAATAGTCGACACGCGTAAAGCCTTGAAATTCAAAGAGCGGTTTCGCTTTGAAACATCCAAAAGCTTCCGTTTCCAGTTTTCGATCGTAGATTGCATACGGTATTGCTCTGCTTGTGGATTGGAATCAGAAGATTTAGAATTCATAATACTATTTTGCCTATTATCTAGCTTGACATAAATTGAATAAGGCGGATAGGATGTCCCGCTTATTTTTTATTATACGACAGAAAATCCATGCTCAATAATCTTGTATTCAAAACACAATGATGGAAGCATATAGCACGCAATGCCAATGATTAAATATGCTTATATGCTCCAGCCGCCGTCCTCGGCGGCGTTTTCCGAGTAATCCTGCGCCGAGGACGGCGCAGGGAGCATCTTACGAAATCCCAACTTCTTTATTGAATTCAACGATCAACTCATCGATCTCATCGGCTTGAGTTTGAACATCGGTCCAATAGGTTGGTTCGTACCATTGCTTTTGGATTTCGTCGTAGGTGCGTCCCTGCTGTTCGACCCAGGTGTAGTATTTGAGGTTATGCACGCGGCGACGATCTGGATAGCGCAGTTCGAGCATGTTGTCTGTGGACTGTCCATGCAGATAGCGGGCAAAGTCTGCGGCTGCATCTTTCTCGGTGTATTGACCAAACTCCTGATGCATCTCATGCAGGCGTGAGCGATAGAGTTCCATCGAGTCGGTGAGGACGGTAATCATTACATCGTTCTCATCCATCTCGTAGTATTTCGCGGCTTTGATGCAGGAGAGCACATTCGAGATACCAGAGAAACCCATCAAAGCAAGTTGACTCACAATGGCTTCGGGCACACCTTTTTCGACTAGATAAGCGCGTCCGTTTTCTTCGTTGAAGAGACGAGCGATATTGACCACGGCGTTATCATCAATAGCCGTGATGACATCGGTATTCTTGGTGTTGTGGATCCACGGCACGTGTTTATCGCCGATGCCCTCGATGCGATGGGAGCCAAATCCGTTTTCGAGCAGGGTCGGGCATTGAAGCGCTTCACTCGCGACGATCTTACTATCTGGGAATAATTTCTTCATATAATCACCGCTGGCAATCGTTCCGGCTGAACCGGTGGCGGATGCCATGCCGCGATAACGTCCGTTTTTGCCAGCGACTTGGTTGAAGACTTCTTCCATGGCGTGACCCGTCACTTCGAAGTGCCAGAGATAGTTACCCATCTCTTCGAACTGATTAAAGATCATCAAGTCTTGACCGGACTTGCGCAGTTCCCAACATTTATCGAAGATCTCTTTGACGTTCGATTCGGACCCGGGAGTCTTGATCGTTTCGCCTGCAACTTTAGCAAGCCACTCGAATCTTTCTTTAGACATACCTTCGGGCAGAATCGCAATGGATTCGCATCCAAGCAGTGCGGAGTCATATGCGCCCCCGCGGCAGTAGTTCCCGGTGGAGGGCCAGACTGCTTTTTGCGTGGTCGGATCAAATTGACCTGTGACCAGCCGCGGCACGAGGCAACTAAACGCGGCGCCGACTTTATGTGCGCCGGTTGGGAACCATTTGCCAACGATGACTACAATGCGGGCTTTGACTCCCGTCAGCGAGGAGGGCAGCTCGAGAAAATTGACCCCGCCAAAGCCTGTCCTGAGTGAAGTCGAAGGGGTCCCGCCTGAAGCGGTTGGTTGGTTATGCCAGTTGATCCGAAAGAGGTTGCGCGGGTGAATATCCCAGAGTCCGATGGACTTCAATTCATCCTTCACTTTCGCGGGGATCTTGGAGGGGTCTTTCATCTGTGCATAAGTTGGGATGATGATATTTTTTTCTTTGGCACGCTGGATGGCATTTGCGCGACGGGACTTATCAATGGTGAGATCAATGGTGGTCATAAGATTCTCCTTGAAGCGGTTGTCAGACAAATCGATTATAGTCCCACTTGGCACGGAAGAAAATTACCGATTGACCGCGACTCTCAAAAGTCATACAATGCAATAACTGTATTTTAGAACATGGAGGTGTTTTATGTCTGGCAATGGTTTGGAATTCCGTCCATTTGATTTTCGCAGTGCTTCCGATCTTGAATATCAATGTATGAATGAGTTCAAGAATATTATCCGACGTGAGTCAAACCCCGACGACCCACCCATCCCGCTGGCGGAAGATGTGCAGGGCGCCAGGAATATTCCAGCGTTCGTAGAGGTGGAAGCCTACGCCGTGTGGAATGAATCAGGCTCGCAAATTATCGCTCAATGTCAGTCTGCCATTTTTCATACCGGCGACAATGAGCACATGGCTGATTTTGGGATCGAGGTACTGCCCGAATACCGCCGAAACGGATTTGGGCACAAGGCATTACCCCTGATCGTGCAATTTGCAAAGAAACATAACCGCAGGCTTTTACTCACCTCTTCCACCGACCGCAGCCTGGCTTCGAAAGTCTTCCTTGAAAAACT
Organism: Anaerolineales bacterium; assembly: GCA_043767565.1. Lineage (GTDB taxonomy): Bacteria > Chloroflexota > Anaerolineae > Anaerolineales > Villigracilaceae > Defluviilinea. The sequence continues at coordinate 22,917 of JAYUGV010000151.1, read as the reverse complement.
GGGCGCACGCACAGGCATGGAGAGCCGCACCAATCAATTGAAGGTATCCGAGTTCGATGGGAGCCTGGTGGAGAAATGGCTCAAACTCAGCCAGCCGTTGAAAAGCCAATTCGAGCTGGGCTTGTTGGATGGGGCATACCCAGATGAACGTATCAACGATATCGCTGCGGTATATCAGGAAGTGGCGAACGACCAGCCCCGTGATGATCTTGACATGGAGGATATGAAAGTCACGCCTGAGTTCCTGCGCGATGTTGAAAAAAATATGTTCGCAAAAGGCAACCGCCGCTGGACGCTGTATCTCACCGACCGGTCTAACGGAAAAACTGCGGGTCTAACGGAGGTTTCGTGGAATCCCAATCGATCCATGATCTTATATCAAGGCTTTACCGGAGTGTACCCTGAATACCGCAGTAAGGGACTTGGGCGCTGGCTAAAGGCAGAGATGATGCAGAAGATTCTGAGCGAACGCCCGGAGGTGGAAGTTATCCGCACAATGAACGCCAACTCCAATGCGCCGATGTTGAAGATCAACATCGAAATGGGCTTCAAGCACTATCGGTCAAATACCCTCTGGCAGGTGGAAACCGAGAAGGTTGAAAAATATTTATTGGAGAGCGCTGTATGAAAAAGGCATCAACAGGGATTATTTCGGGTTGTCTGGTATGGATCATCGCTTGCGGTGTGATCTCAGCCTGCATTATGCCGATCTCTATGGCGATCGGTAGTATCACTTCTTTCACCGATTTCGCCATTAACACAACGGGCAAATTTATTTGTCCAGACGGCACCACGCCCAAATCCAATTCCTATCAAACAACCACAACGGATGAATATGGGAATTCCCAACCAGCCACTGCGTATGAATTGCAGTGTGTGGATGCAGGCGGCGAAATTTTGAAAACTGATCCAATCGTTTATGCCTTCGCGTGGATCGGTGCTTTTCTGTTAATCGGTCTGATCGTGACGGGCGGGCTGGCATTCCTACTCGCCGCACCAGCAGGCGTATTGATCACAAAATTTCTCGACCGGATCAGAAAACCAAACCCTACAGCAAATATCGAACCCCAATAACACTCGTGAGGATTGTTTCAATGTTGTAAGTTATTTTTAATGTAAAGCCCTTATTTAGTTGTATGATGTGTGTAAGAGAAAGGAGGCCGCTATCGAGACACCACCTGACCACCACATCCAAGGAAGGATTGGGAAGCCTTAACCTGGTCAAAGCCCTGTGTTCGTATGCTTTGAAATCCAGACGTTCTCTTAACGATAGGAAGACGCCAAGCCCCACTCCCTCCCGCACATAGCACGAATTATTGACAGATGGGTATTCCCCATCTGTCTTTTTTAATGCAGCATGAAGGTCAGTTACAAAAGACTTTATCGGAAATTAAATCGGGACGCTGACTCACGCAGAAAACGCAGATTTTTCTTTTTGAATCAGCGAAAGTCAGCGTTTTCACCTGCCTTGCGGGCGGTGCAAAGGTCAGCGTTCAAAAATTGGCTCTTTACTTATTATCGATATAGTCTAAAGAAGATAACGCCGCGCTGATCCTTTTCAATCCCGTTTCCAATATCTTGCGGGTAGTGCCAAAATTCAAACGCACGAACTGTTCATTCCCTTTGCCGAATTTCCCGCCATCGCTGAAAGCCACCTGCGCCTTCTTCAAGAAAAATTTATAAGGCGACGGATTCAGTTTTAACTCCGTGCAATCGAGCCACATCAAATACGTTGCATCCGGCTTTGTTGTGCGCACGCCCGGAAGATTCTTAGCCACATACTCGATGATGAAATCCCGGTTCGCCGTGAGATAACGGCGCAGGTCTTTCAGCCACGCGTCCGCCTTGCCAGAATACGCAATATGCGCCGCCGTCAACCCCATGGACGAAACTTCAAACGACATGCCATCCGTGATCGCAGCAAACCGCTCTCGCAAGCCGGCATCCGGGATGATCGCAAACGCACACACCAGCCCGGGCACATTGAATGTCTTCGAGGCTGATATCAAAGTGATCGTATTCTTTTCGACCTCACGCGAGATCTTTGCCATTGGAGTGAACACTGCCCCGCCCAGCAGCAGCTCGCTGTGGATCTCATCCGAAACGATCGTGACATCGTTCTCGAGGCAGACCTTCGCCATTTGGGTTAACTCTTCACGGGAGTAAACATGCCCAACCGGGTTTTGTGGATTGCACAGCAGGAACATCCCAGACCTTTTCACGCCCCTTTTCAGCGCGTCAAGATCGACCTCGTAGCTGATCCGGTTACCTGCGACCTTTTTCTTCAACGGAGCCACAGCCTGCTGCATGCCTGTCTTATGTTCCGTATCGAGGAATTCGTTATAAACCGGCGTCTGGATCAGATAGCCTTTTTTCGACGTACACAAAACTCTGGCGGCAATGTTATAGCCATTGTTGACGCCCGCCGTGTAAACGATCCAATCGGGGTCAACGTTCCAATCGTACAGTTTCTTCATCCGCGCCGTGACGACTTCATACAATGCCTTATTCGGCATCTCATATCCCAGTACACCCTGCTCAACCTGCCGCTGAAGTGCCGATCGAATTTGCGGTGCGGTGGGCAGATCCATATCCGCCAGCCACATGGGCAGTGTGTCTTTGGGGTACAAAGTCCACTTGTTGGCAAAGGGTGAAGTACGGCGGTTGGGAGTGACGTCAAAGTTATGAGGCATAATTATTTTTTATAAGCAACGATCATGCCATCACGCAGAGGGGCGAGGGACACGATCCAATCAGGATCAGTTGTAATGTCACGTGTGAAGCGGCGGATGGCTTCGGTAGATTTTTCATGGTCTTTCGGGTCAAGGATTTGTCCATGCCAAATCATGTTGTCAATGATGAGCACCCCGCCTGAGCGCAGTTTCTCTTTGATGACAGGCAACGATTCAGGATACGCCTCTTTGTCGATGTCATTGAAGATGATATCAAATGGACCGGGCGTTTGACGCAGGGTCTCAACTGCCTCTGCCATGTGATATTGGATGAGACCCTCGAAGCCCATCTTTGTGAGATGGTTGACCGCCATCTTCGACAGTTTCTCATCCCAAACCGTGTGATGGACAACGCCGCCACCATTTTCAACGACAGCCTTCGCAAACCATGCCGTGGAATAGCCGTACCCCGACCCCATCTCAAACACTGACTTGGCTTTCAGCATACTTGCGAGTTGATAACAGTAATATCCGCTGACGGGACCGAGGATGGGAAAATCGTTTTTCTCTGCATATTTTTCCATCTCCTGCATTTCAGGTTCACGCGCAGGGACGAGTGCCGTGAGGTATTCTTGCAGCTTGTCATAATTGATATCAGGCATGGGATTCTCCTTTGGGTGAGTAAACACAGAAACAGGCAAACAAGGTTTATGGGGTGACGGTTTTCAAAGCAACCGGCAAAGCAAGCTTTGCCCATTCAGCATACATCTTACCAGAGGGATGCAAGCCATCACTGGCGATGAGCGCTGCGTCATTCACCGCTGCACGCGAGATGGGCGTGATATCCACATACTGCGCGCCAGCTTTTTCGGTCTCTGCGCGGTTGACGGCATTGAACGCATCGATATCTTTCGCGATCTGTGTGGTGTCTTGTCCGTAAGCAAACGGCGTCACACCCCAATCGGGGATGGATAGAACAATGACATGTTTAGGATCCCCGCCCGCATATTCGATCGATTTATTTAACAGGAAGACAAACTGCTTGCGATATTCGTTGATGTTATAGCCACGATATTGATCATTCACCCCAATGAGCAAAGATACCAAGTCGTAAGGCGGTGTGATCTGCCGCGCTTGGATGCCGTCCCAAAGTTCACTGGTTGTCCAGCCCGTCTTGGCAATGCTGGTCACTTCTGTAGGCATACCGCCCGCTTTGAGAAAATCAGCCAGTTGATTAGGGAAACGCTCGGCTTCGTCAACACTCTCGCCGATGGTATATGAATCGCCCAAAGCCAGATACCGAATATTCACAGGTTGCTCCTCTACCGCCGCAGTTGGTTTAACGGATGAACACGCACACAACAATAAAATAACGAACAGGATTAACTTCCGCATCTCATACTTTGTAAACGGCTTTCCGTATCCGTTCGAGACCTTCCACAAGCATCGCACGCGGCGAGGCGAAATTCAAACGGACGCTATTCTCACAGCCTTCGCCAAACGGCTTGCCATCCGTAAAGGCGACCTTGGCTTCTTTCAGAAAGAAATCAAAGGGTGAGCCTTCGATCTTCCCCGATCTAACATATTCGCTGAAATCAAGCCAGGCGAGATAAGTTGCGCTGGGAATAGTAAAGCGCAAGTCGGGAAAGTTCTCGATCAGATATTCCGCCATGAAATCGCGGTTGGATTTGAGATAGGGCAGTAACTCAGCCAGCCAATCGTCACAAGCTCCCGAATACGCAGCTTCCGCCGCGATCAATCCCAAGCTGGAGACATGCCCGGTGATTTGCTCGTTTGCCACTTTAAATTTTTCACGCAATTCTGCATTTGGGATAATAGCAAAAGCACAAAACAGCCCAGCAGTATTAAAGGTTTTACTGGCAGCGATGAGGGTAATGGTTTTATCCGCAATTTCAGACGAGAGCGCTGCCATGGGAATATGTTTCGAACCATTCATGATCAGTTCGCTGTGGATCTCATCCGAGACGATGACCGTATCATTCCGCAGACAAATATCTGCCATGCCCTGCAGCTCTTCACGCGTGTATGCCTGCCCCGTTGGGTTATGAGGATGACATAATAAAAACATACGGGTCTTCGCGTTGTTGCTGTAAAACGCGGCAGAGAATTCGTTCAGGTCCAACTGCGGCGAAAGGATATTGTCTTTTTCGGTAAAGTGGATCGGCGCTACCTGCTGGGTCAACCCGATATTTTTATAAATGCCGTAAAACATCATGTAGACTGGCGGCTGGATCAATACCCCATCACCCACTGAACACACAGCCCGCGCCGCGATGTTGAAACCACTGACAACGCCGGGCGTGGCAACGACCCATTCGGGATCCACCTGCCAGCCGTAGAGACGTTCCATGCGCGCGGCAACGACTTCTTGTGTGCGGCGCTGTAAAAACTCATAACCGATCACACCGTGTTGAATTGTGTTTTGCAAAGCATCCAAGATGGGTTGCGGAGTACGGAAATCCATATCTGCCACCCAAAGCGGAAGCACATCAGCAGGATATTGAGTCCACTTGATACTGTTGGATGAACGGCGTTCGATGATCTCGTCAAAGTTGTAGGGCATGAAAAAACTCCGTCATTTTTCTAGCAATTGTACTCTCTATGCCCTTCCGTCCACAATTTGTTATCTGAGAACAAAGAAGCAAATTGCGAACACGGGCACAATGTAAACGAAAGGCGGGATACATCTGGGTAGATGCATCCCGCCCGCTAAAGGGAGGAGAGTCCCATGAAAACTTTTGTTTATGCGATCAGATCTCTTTGCTTCTGAACCAAACTATACACTGTCAATCCCAGCATCAATACGGCGGCGATCCATGCGCTGACCACAACCATCGGTGCAGGCGTTTGTTTGAGCGCAATTCCGATAAAAGACCAAACCAACACAAATAGGTATGCAGCATCCCGACGTGTGAGCGCCATTGCCAAACCAACCACTGATGCCACAGCAATCATAATTACCGCCCATGTTTGAGCATGAATTCCAAAGCCATTCCAGTTGACCGAATACAACCAGTCTGTGACGTTGGCAACTGTCGCCACTGTGATCCAGCCGAGATAGATGCTGAACGGAATATCCACCGACCAGCGTTCGGCAAGTGTGACGAAGGAATGGTTGACGTTGAGGCGCAGATAACTTGCAATCAGCAATCCGAGCAGAGACAGCATGACAAGCACGCCCAACCCGAAAATATTGTAGTGCCATGTAAATAACCACGCCGCATTAGCGATGTTGCTAATGGCAAAGAGATAACCAAGTCGACGGAGGCGGGGACTTTCCTTCTGCGAAGGGCGAAATTGGTAAATGGTGAATGCGATCCAGCCGATATAGATGATGCCCCAAATGGCAAAGACATAACCCGCCGGGACGAAATAAACCTGGAAACGATCTGATATCTCGCCGGTGTTCTGTCCGTTAAGCGGCAAAGCCGAGGCGAGGACGTTGACCGTCAATGCGATGAGGACGGTAATGAGGTTAGTGATTTGGCGTACTGTATCTTTCATTTTTTTTCCTTTATGTTTGAATTTGTCTCATAATTATCATGTCACTCTGAGGGAGCGCTTTTTTGCGACCGAAGAGTCTCGCACTTTCGGGATAGAGACCCTTCGCTATCGCTCAGGGTGACATGATCTTTACAAAGTTTTGATCTTCAACCATAACGCCGGTATGCGACTCACTTTGCCCAGCGTACTAAGACTTGCGCGGCGGGTGAACACGTTGTAATCATGTTTTTCTATATCATCGAGAATGCCCTGATAAAAAACGGACGCGGCACCGATGGCGAGTTGTCCCTCGCGCTCGAGCATCTTGACGCCTTCCCATGAGTCTTTATAGAGCTGGCGTGTGCGGTCAATTTGAAATTGCATGAACTGACGCCAATTATCCGTGACGCGGCCATCAGCAATATCCTGTTCGCGAATGCCGTAGAAGGTTAATTCTTCGCGCGGCAGGTAGAGACGTCCGTTGCGGTAATCTTCGCCGACGTCGCGCAGGATATTGGTCATTTGTAATGCGACACCAAGTTTGATGGCATAGGGCACCGCTTCATTGTTCTTGAAACCGACGATGTACATGCTCATCAACCCCACCGTGGAAGCGACACCATAACAATATGTCGCCAGCTCATCGAAGGTTTGGTAACGGGATTGGGTCAGGTCACGGTTGACGCCATCGATCAATTGCAGGGCGTAGTGGCGCGGGATATGGTAACGGGTGACAGTATCAGCCCATGCGGCGGCGATCAGGTCGTTATTGTCGAAAGAACCGGTTTCGATCATCCGGCGCCAATAATCCAGGCGGGACTCACGCTCGTCATCCGTTGACTCATCCACAATATCATCCACGGTTCGGCAGAAGGCATACAGGGCGCGCACGGCGGAGCGCTTCTCCTCGGGCAGAAGTCCCGAAGCGAAATGAAAGGATTTACTGTGTTCAGCAGTGACAACTTCAGCGTACTTATACGCCTGATGAAGTGCGGCATCGCCAGCCCAATAAGAGAAGAACGGGCGGGTTGAAGGATGCGGGACATTCCCGGCGAGGGCGAGAAGTTGATTTTCCCAGCGAGCTTGCATTTCCATTGGAGCCTCCTGTGTTGCTCTTGGTAAAGTGGTAATTCGAATTTTACGCAGTTTATCTTTTTTGTCAAGGTTTTGCAAAACTAATATTATAAATACCTTGACAAAATATAAACACTGAATATAATACACTTTATAACCAAAGCTAAACACAAGGAGTATTTATGCCTAATAAACCTACTGCAATTGTGATCGGTGCCGGGATCGGTGGAATTGCCACCGCCGCCCGCCTCGCCAAAAATGGATATGACGTGACCGTACTGGAAAAAAACGAGACCCCCGGCGGACGCTGTAACCAGATTATCCGCGACGGACATCGCTTCGACATTGGTCCGACCCTGTTCCTCATGCCCGAGGTTTGGGAGGAAACCTTTGCCTCGCTCGGCGAAAAGATGAGCGATCATCTTGACTTGAAGCGCATCGACCCTACATATAAAGTCCGCTTTGACGATGGCTTGCAATTGGAGCTAACTTCAGATATCGGCAAAATGCAAACCCAGCTCGAAGCAGTAGACAAGACCGCCTTCACAGGATTCCTGAATTACATTGCCGAGGGCAGCAAACACTACAAGATCTCGCTTGAGAAATTTGTGGGACGTAATTTCTATAATGTCTTTGAGTATTTCAGTTTAAAGAACCTGCCGTTGATCGTACAACTCAAGGCGCTTCAAAAGCATTATGCCAACACGGGCCGCTTCTTCAAGGACGAACGACTCAAAGCCGCATTCACTTTCCAAAACATGTATCTGGGACTCAGCCCCTACGATGCGCCCGCCACGTATTCACTGCTTCAATATACAGAACTCGCTGAGGGTGTGTGGTATCCCATGGGCGGCATGTATGCGGGGATTCAAGCTTTGGTCAAGGTAGCTGAAAAACATGGCGTGAAGTTCATTTACAACGCGCCGGTGAAACGCATCGAAACGAACGGCAGTAAAATCCTCGGCGTTGTGCTCGAAGATGGACGCACATTCACGTCCGATATTTTCGTCGGCAACGCAGACCTGCCTTACATCTACGATCAACTACTCCCCGACCGGGTCGAAGCGAAGAAACTCATCGAAGACAAACTCTACACCTGCTCCACGATCATGTTCTATTGGGGCGTGGATAAAGAGTACAAACAAATCGCGCATCACAACGTATTCCTCGGCGGCGACTACAAAGCCTCCTTTGACCAGATCTTCAACGATCACACGTTGCCCGAAGTGCCCTCGTTCTACGTCCACGCACCTGCACGCACAGACCCAGCCGCCGCACCCACAGGTCAGGAAACGCTTTATGTTCTTGTACCCGTCGGTCATCTCGATGCGCGCAGTGAGCAGGATTGGGATGCCATGGTCAACCGCGCCCGCGAAACCGTGTTTACACGTCTCGCGAATGAGTTAGGTGCAACCGACCTCAAGGACCACATCAAGTTTGAGATCGTGTACCAGCCCAAAACATGGAAAGAACGTTTCAACCTCGTCAATGGCTCGGCGTTCGGACTCAGTCACAACTTCTGGCAGGTCGGTTATTTACGTCCGCATAATCGTCATAAGACATTCAAGAACATGTACTTCGCAGGTGCGTCCACACATCCTGGCACTGGTTTGCCAATCGTCCTGCTTTCTGCCCGTCTCACTACCGAGAGAATTTTAAAAGAAGCGGGTACAATAGCTGTGCAAAAGGTGAATAAACCCGCCTTAAACCCCGCCTAAGGACAAACCATGGTCAGCATAACCCCCGCTTACAATCTCAAAGTCGTTCTGAAAGAAACCGGCTTACCCGCCGATACACTGCGTGCCTGGGAACGCCGCTACGGATTGCCCGCGCCCCAACGCACGCAGGGCGGTCATCGCCTGTATTCAGAACGCGACATTCACACCATCAAATGGTTGATAGCTCGCCAGGCGGAGGGACTGTCCATTTCACGCGCTGTGGACCTGTGGAATGAAAACCTCGCTTCAGGTCGGGACCCATTAGCTGGTCTGGCGCCTTCAGCCTTTGCCTCCCCACTAACGACTCCTGCCATCCACATCCCGCAAGAAACGACTCTCGATTCGATGCGCGCAAATTGGGTTGCCGCGTGTTTGAACTTTAGCGAAACTGCTGCAGAACAAATATTGAACCAGGCATTTTCGATGTTCCCAGTGGAACCTGTGTGCGTGGAGGTTTTACAGAAGGGCATGTCTGAGATTGGCAACAGGTGGTACGAGAATCAGGCGAGCGTGCAACAGGAACACTTCGCATCCGGTTTAGCCATGCGTCGTTTGGATGCACTTCTTATTGCATCTGCGGCTCCATCACGCCAACAAACAATTCTGGTGGGCTGCCCTGCCAATGAATGGCACACCTTCACACCGCTGATGCTCTCGCTCTTCCTGCGCCGCCGTGGATTCAACGTGATTTATCTCGGCGCAAACGTCCCGACAGAACGCTTCGAAGAGACCGTCCATGCAGTGCGTGCAAATCTTGTCATCCTGGTTTCACAAACACTTGCCAGCGCTGCCTCGTTACAGCATACTGCGCTTATTCTCACCAGCAAAAAAATCTCTGTCGGTTACGGCGGACGCATCTTCAACATGCGACCCGAGATTATCAAACACATCTCCGGTCATCATCTGGGGAATGATGTCAATGCCTCACTGGAAGAAGTAGAGCATATTCTGAGCGGCAAACGAAAATCCACTCAGACCCAATCAGCCTCGCAGGAATATGTTGCCGCGCATCAATTCTTCACCGCCAAACGCGCCGACATCGAATTGACTTTAAAAACTCTGGTGAAACCGTTCGGCATTTCCAGTGAGAATTTTCAAACCAGCATCCACTTCCTTGGTGATAATATTTCTGCCGCTTTACAGCTCGGTGACATGGATCACGTTTCTGACGAAATGAATTGGGTGAAATTTCTGTTGCAAGCTTATCAGCGCCCCGATGAAGAACTGGTCAGTTTTATGGATGCTTATGCCAAAGCCGTGAACAAACATATCAACGGCTCCGGCAAACCGATCTTTGAATGGCTGGCTAACGAAGCCAAGAAAGCCGCCTTATAGCAAAAAGACGTATCAATTTCATCCAACCAATACACAAAAGGAGTTATACCAATGTCTACAAATACCGATCAAATCTACTCGAAACTTCGCCGTTTCAACTTAATCATGGGATTCCTGCACCTGATCCAGGGAGTATTTATGTGGGCCGTCAGCAACGATACCACCTATCCCGTCTTTACAAATTTTCTCAGTTTTGATACGTCTACTTTCTCCCTTTCCCCGCAAGCCAAACTCTTCTACGAACTACCGCTCGGCCCCTCGGTGGCGATCTTCCTGCTACTCTCGGCAGTGGCGCACTTCTATCTTTCGACCATAGGCTACTCGCGCTACGTGGAAAACCTAAAGCTGGGTAAGAATCCCGTCCGCTTCTTCGAATATGCCCTCAGTTCATCGCTGATGATTGTGCTGATTGGCATGTTAGCCGGGGTCTGGGACCTGGGCGCCATCATCCTGATGTTCGGCTTGAATGCCATGATGAACCTGCTCGGCCTGCTAATGGAAAGCCTGAATCAAGGCAGGGAAAAACTGGACTGGACGCCGTTCACATTTGGCTCGATTGCCGGAATTATCCCCTGGCTGGTGATTTTCATTTACTTCTTCGGCTCCATCGCTTCTGGCGGAGAAGCTAAACCGCCCGCTTTCGTTTACGCCATCATCCCGACGCTGTTTGCCTTCTTCAACACCTTCGCAGTCAACATGTACCTTCAATACAAAAAGATCGGTCCTTGGAAAAACTACTTGTATGGCGAACGTGCTTTCATTATTCTCAGCCTCGTAGCAAAAACAGTCTTAGCCTGGATGATTTTTGCCGGAACGCTAGCTCCAGTATAGATAAAACTCTGACATTCAAGGAGAAAATATTGAAAATCGCAAAAATCATTTCCGCGCTCGGCGTACTCGCCATGTCTGCCGTTTTGATCTACGGCTTCACCAGCAGTGACTTTTTCGCCGAAGGCAGTCAACTGGCTGCCATGCCGTGGGGCATCGTCTCATTGGTTGACCTGTATACCGGCTTTACGCTTTTCTCAGCCTGGATCATCTACCGCGAAAAGTCGTTACCTGTTGCCATCGCATGGACCATCGCGATGATGACCCTGGGATTCTTCGCTGGCAGTCTGTACGCTTTCATCGCCCTGCAAACCAGCGGAGATGACTGGCGTAAATTCTGGCTCGGCAAGCATGCGTAGGGCATATGCAAGCATCCAAATGGCGTGAATTACTCGAAGAACTCCGCACCGTATTTACAGGGCGTAACTCTTTCTTCGATGCGATCCTTCCCTCGATCGTTTTTCTTTTGATCAATGGACTGCTTGGCTTTCAAGCCGCCATGTGGAGCGCACTGATTCTCGCGGTGGGTATCGCCAGCCTGCGGGTCATCCGCAAACAATCGTTGGTCTATGCGCTGTCAGGTGTGGGCAGTGTAGCCGTTGCAATTGGTATTGCCTGGTACATGGGCAAGTCTGAAGGATTTTTTCTGCCGGGTTTGATCAGCGGAAGCATGACCTTGTTGCTGACCATCCTTAGCCTGGTGATCCGCCGCCCCATGGTGGCATGGACAAGTTACATCGCCCGCCGCTGGCCCCTGGATTGGTACTGGCATCCACAGGTCCGCCCTGCCTACAGTGAAGTGACTTTCGCCTGGACAATATTCTTCGCCGCACGATTGCTGTTGCAATTCTCGCTCTTTGAAAGTCAGAATGTCAATTCATTAGCGCTGACCAACTTCATTACCGGCTGGCCCGCCACCATTCTGTTGTCGGTATTCAGTTATCTCTATGGCACGTGGCGGCTCGCACAGTTAAGCGGTCCCAGCGTGGAAGAATTTCGTAATAACGCCCCAGCCCCGTGGCAAAGTCAACGACGCGGGTTTTGAAACAGTCAAGGATAAATAATGATCATTCAAATTTTACAAATCATCGCCGCCATCGCAACCATACTCACGGGACTATATTCTCTGCTCAAGCCCGCCGCGATCACAGGCTTTACCGGTCTGCAACCCGTGGGCGGACGTGGCATCACTGAGATCCGCTCCATACTCGGCGGATTATTTATCGCCTTGGGCGCAGTACCGCTAATACTCAATTCGCCCGTTGCGTATTTAATGCTTGGCATTACTTATCTCGCCATTGGATTGGTGCGCGCCGTATCCATGTTCATGGATAAATCCGTCGTCCAATCAAACGTTATTAGTCTTGCCGTTGAAATCATCTTCGGCATCATTTTGGTAATCCCATTATGAGCCGTGTTGAACTCAATCTGCCCGCCCCTGATTTCACATTAACTGATTTCAAGGGTAATGAAATCCACCTGTCAGATTTTCAAGGCAAAAAGAATGTTCTACTGGTTTTGAACCGCGGTTTCTTCTGACCATTCTGCCAACGGCATATGGCGCAGTTGCGCCAGGATCACGATAAATTTTTAGCACAGGATACCGAAGTCATTGTAGTTGGACCCGAAGGTGCAACTGCCTTTGCCCTATACTGGCGGACTAACAATCTACCCTTCATCGGTCTGCCTGACCCGAAGCACAGTGTCCTGAAACTTTACGGACAGGAAGTCAGCCTGTTCAAATTTGGTCGGCAGCCCGCACAGGTCACAATCGATAAAAATGGACAAGCGCGTTTCGTCCACTATGGACATGACCCCAGCGACATTCCAGCGAACGCAGAAATTCTGGATGTCTTACAAACTATGAACAAGGACTTTATTGAAAATGAACCAGAAATCCTTCCTTTATAACGAGGAGAGAGCATGTTGATCGAAACCACCCGCTACGAACTGCCGCCCGAAGGCATCACCCTGCTCGGTTATGTCGTCCGGCGTATGCACAAGACGGAATGGCTCATGAAAGTCTCCGCCCTGCTCGCTGAGGGACAAACTGTCCAGGCGCTTGAACACGCGGCGGTTTACGCAGCATCTTCATCAACATCGTATGGACGGGCGCATTATCAACCACAATTCAACCGCACTGGCGAAGTGATCAGTGAAGCCGACCCGATCACCGCTGCCATCGTCACCGCCCGGCTGGAAAGCACGTCTCCGCACTACAAAATTTCCTACGAAGTGTTGCTGCCCAACCGTGATATCTTCCGTGGCAGTGAAACCATCACCGGCACCACTGTTGGCTTGCGTGGACTTGGCATGCCTGCTCCTTCAATATTTACTTTCACCTCGGGCGATTACACCGCGGAGTTCGTTGGCATTATTACAAGCGAACTAGCGCTCTCGCTGTTTGGCAACACCCGCATCCGCGCCTATGGTTTTCTTAATTTGAAAGATAGCGCAGGCAATACTGGTCGCCTTGACTTGAATCGCGCAGGCGATATCGCCATCCAGATCAACACAGCACCTGCCACCCACCATACGATCACGAAGATCACGTGGATGAATATTCAGCTTCCCGCTCCGCAACTGACATGACCTCGATCTGGTGGATTCGACGCGACTTAAGATTGACTGACAACGCTGCGCTTCAAGCGTCGCTCGAGTCTGATTCGGTAATCCCAATCTTTATCCTCGACCCAGCCTTTGACTCAGCATCCGCCCGCCGCAAGGAATTTCTGTATGAAGGTTTGCATGCGCTTGATAAAGAACTGTGTGAGCGTAATTCGTATCTCGTAATTCGTAATGGGAAACCTCTTGATGTATTGCGTCAACTCATGCAAGAGACCGGTGCAACAGAAATCTATGCCGAAGAAGATTTCACACCCTACGCCAGAAAACGCGATTTTGAAATAGAACATCAACTCCCGTTGACTTTGGTCAACGGACAAACTGTCCACCACCCCACTGCCATCTTGAAAGCGGATGGAAAACCATATACGGTCTATACACCGTATTCGAAAGTATGGAAGGCAAAACTTCCAGCCAAGTTAAATCTGTACCCTGCACCTGAAAAAATAAATACACCACTCGAACTCACAAATCAACGCCTGCCGCCATTCAAAGTCAATCCGCTTTTCCCTGCAGGAGAAAAGGAAGCATTAGTTCGGCTGGAAGAGTTTTTATTCAAACGAATCTATTCCTACGATGAACACCGCAACCGCATGGACTTAGATGGCACGTCATCACTGTCACCGTATATTCACTTTGGCATGATCGGTTTACGTCAAGCCGTTCACGCCGCCCGACTTTCGACCTTCAACCTTCGACCTTCGACATCCAAAGGAGCGGAAGTCTGGCTGAACGAATTGATCTGGCGCGAGTTCTATATCCAGATTCTTTTTCACTTCCCGCATGTCAGCAAGACCGCGTTCAATCCAGCGCTGGCAAATATCCCGTGGCGGAACAATGAGTCAGAGTTTGAAGCGTGGAAAAGGGGCGAGACAGGCGTCCCGGTGGTGGATGCGGCGATGCGTCAACTCAAAGAAATTGGCTGGATGCATAACCGCGCGCGCATGATCGTTGCGTCATATCTGGTGAAGGACTTGTTGATCGATTGGCGCTGGGGCGAAGCATGGTTCATGGAAAATCTTTTGGATGGCGATACTGCGGCGAACAACGGCGGCTGGCAGTGGACAGCGGGTACCGGCACCGATGCCGCGCCCTATTTCAGAATCTTCAATCCCGTTCTGCAAAGCGCCAAGTTCGACCCGCACGGTGATTACATCCGCAAATGGGTTCATGAATTGCGCGAGGTGGACAAGAAAGATATTCACGCACCGTGGGAAAAGGGTATTAAAGTAAACGGCTATCCCGAACGCCCGATCATTGAACGAAATAAAGAAAGAACATTGCAGGCATACAAACAGTCAAAGGTTGAAAGTCAAAAGTCGTTTTGACGTTTGACCTTTAACTTTTGACCTTTGACTTTCGACTCAATAACTATGAATAAAAAACTCTCGCCAGAAACCGGACGCGCCGCAATGCGGGCGCTCATCAAAGAAGGCTCACCGCTTGGACCATTGAAAGTGATGGCGCAGCATGTTGGGCGCTTCTTTCAGATCCCGCTGCCGGGTTTTCGTCCGTATGTGGTGTTTGGTCCCGAAGCGAATCGCAAAGTATTAGTCACTGAACGCGACAAGGTACTGTGGCGCAACACGGATCCCGTCACCGACTTATTACGGCAAGGCGTGTTGGTCGTGGATGGCGAAGAGCACGACCAGTACCGCAAACTGATGGAGCCGCCGCTGCATCCATCCCAATTAAAGAACTACACCCAAATAATGATCGCACAAACTAACCGTGTTGCGTCCCAATGGAAAGACGGCGAAACAGTTGACATGCTGGTCGAGAGCCGCAAGATCGCATTGCTCATCATTATGCAAACGCTCTTCAGCAAAGATGTTTGGGACGACCTGCCGCTCCTCTGGACTCCTATCCTGAAAGCCATCGAATATATCTCACCGGGGCTGTGGATTATGTGGCGAAAAATTCCGAGATTGGGTTTCCGGAAACCATTGAGGACGTTGGATGAGTATTTGTATAGGATCATTTCGGAACGCAGAAACAAACTTGTTATTCTGAGGAGCGATAGCGGCGAAGAATCTCTCTCTGGTCACGAAGATTCTTCGCTCCATGCAAAGATGGTCGCTCAGAATGACATACCCAACGACCTGCTACAACATTTAATCGACGCCGGTCTCTCCGACGATGTCATCCGCGACCAGATGCTGACCATGCTTATCGCGGGGCATGATACCTCCACCGCCCTGCTGGCATGGACGTTCGCATTATTAGGTCAACATTCTGATATCCATACACGCGTAGTGAATGAAGTGAATTCACAAGAGAAATCCGCATTGCTCGATCAGATCATCAAAGAAAGTCTGCGCTTGTATCCGCCCATTCACATCGGTAATCGCCGTATCGCCAAAGAGTTGGAATTCAGTGAAGGCAGCGTCCCCGAAGGCGAGCGGATGTTCTATTCCATTTATCTCACGCACCGCGACCCGGAGATCTGGGAGAACGCCGAAGATTTCTGCCCCGAACGTTTCTCCCACGGACGCAAGACCCCGCCGTTCTCGTATGTGCCGTTTGGCGGAGGTCCGCGCGCGTGTATCGGCGGGGCATTCGGTCAGGCGGAGGCGCGTATTGTAATGTCCCGTCTGTTGCAGACGCATACATTTGAATTTACGAATCACAAGATCCACGCTCACATGGGCGCGACGCTGGAACCGCGTCCGGGAGTGAAATTTGTCGTCATTGCGAGGAGGGCGTAGCCCGACGAAGCAATCCCCAACACGATGACGGAGATTGCTTCGTGGCGGAAGATCACCGCCACTCGCAATGACGGAAAGGACGGTATGACTTACTTCGGATTTCTACTTCGCTTTTTATTGATCCCCATTTTGGTATTTCTTGCCATTACATTTTGGAATAATAAAAACAACAAACAAATCAACGGCTTCAAGAACGGACGCGCGGTATGGGCTGCGATCGGCATCCATGTTTTGCTTGCCGTGGTTTACACCACGCCGTGGGACAATTATCTCGTTGCCACCGGCGTATGGTATTACAACCCCAAACTTGTGACCGGCATTTTGATCGGCTATGTCCCCATCGAAGAATATACTTTCTTCGTTGTCGAAACCATTCTTTCAGGCTTGTGGTGGTGGTTTCTGGCGCATACCCTCACCCTGCCCTCTCCCGAAGGGAGAGGGGGATTCGTACCCAACAAACGACTTGTCTACGTGTCTACCTGTTTACTTCTTTTACTCTGGATTCTCTTCACCTATCTCTTTTTCTTTGGCGACGCAAAATGGACTTATCTGGGCATCACCCTCTTCTGGGCACTGCCCGCGATTCTTCCGCAACTTTTATTTGGTGCGGATATTCTGTGGCATTATCGTAAGCTGGTGACTTTGGCGATCTTGATCCCCGGAACTTATCTATCGCTGATGGATATCGTTGCATTGAAGGAAACAACTTGGTCTATTTCCTCCACGCAGACAACCGGTGTTTTATTCTTCGGCATATTGCCGCTTGAAGAAGTTGTCTTCTTTTTCATTACGAACGTGCTGATCGTATTCGGCATGACGCTCCTGCTGGCAAACGTCAGCGAGAAAAGATTCTCAGATATCAAGGAGCAGGTTCGGGGTTGGAAAGCGAAGCGGGCACTTCATCCACATTAACGAGGTCGTGGATCCATTTGCGGGAGAGATAACGCCGCAGAATAACGATCGCCTTCGCGGCTTCTTCCAACAGGACCATGGCATAGACGATATACACGGGGTAATGCAAAACGAATCCGCCGATCAGCGCAACAGGGACGCCGATGAACCAGACCGAAAAAAGTTCCGTGAACATGGCATAGCGCGTATCGCCGCCCGCGCGCAATGCGCCAATGAAAAGCATGAAGTTGAACACGCGCAGCCACGCTGAGAACGCATACACCAGCATGATATTCATCAGGTTGTGCGTCGCCGATGGGGATAGTTGATAGAGACCCGCCACAAAACCGCGAATAAAGATGACTATGATCCCGCCAAGCACGGCAAGGGCCACAGCCAATACCGTAAAGCGGCGGCTGTATTCGAAGGCAGTGTCTTTGTCATTTTCACCAATCTTGTTCCCGACCATGACCGAGCAGGCATTACCCAACCCAATGAACAATACAAACACCAATTCTTCAATCGTGGCATTGATATTGATCGCCGCGATGGCATCGGTGCCGATGCGGGCATAGACCGCATTATAGGTTGTGATACCGAAAGACCAGATCACTTCGTTGAACGTGGCAGGCATGGATGTGCGTAAAACGTTGAACAGGAAAGCGCGGTTGAAATGGAAAAAGGTGAACGGGTTTCCAGCGAGAGGAGTCTTACGCACATAAACGAGGATCAGCAACAAGATACATTCGAATGCCCAGCCAATACTTGTGCCAATCGCGGCGCCGCGTACACCGAGTGCCGGTAAGCCAAAATGACCAAAGATCAAAGTGTAGCCAATGACTGTTTTCAAGATGATCGCACAGACCGACACGACCATCGTCATTGTCACGAGCGTGATACTGCGCAGGATGGAAATATACGAGACTGAGATCGCCATCAGCACATAGCTCAGCCCAACGATGCGGAGATACTCGCTCCCCAAGCGGATCACTTCAGGGTCTTCAGTATAGAAGCTCATCAAGCGTTCGGGGATCAAGGTAGCTGCGAGTGAAAACAAGGCGGCGACGGAGACCGCAAGCGCGAGACAGATCCCCAAGACCTTGCGGATATTTTCCGTATCGCCTTTGCCCCAATACTGCGCGGTGAAGATCGCCATACCGCTCGTGGTCCCGAACAGGAACAGGATCAGCAAAAAGAAAATTTGATTCGCCAATCCCAACGCGGCGACGGAGGCTTCGCCCAGTTGACCGACCATCAGCACGTCGATCATGTTGAGTCCAGCTGTGATGAGCTGCTGGAAGGCAACCGGCACGGCTAAAGCCAGCATGGCGCGGAAGAATTGTTTATCGCGGAGGAAGTTCATGGGGAAAGGATGAGGGATGAATACGAGTAAGCAGTTATCAGTAATCAGTGGGTTGACTGATTACTGATAACTGCTCTTCACTGATCTTCCGGCGCTTCACGGACGATATACAGCGGTCTGCCTTTGGCTTCGTCATATAAGCGACCGATATATTCGCCGAGGATACCGAGTGAGATCAACTGCACACCACCCAGAAATAGTACTGCAACCAAAGTTGTGGTCTGCCCTTCGAAGAAATGCGTATTCGTCAATCGCAAAATAGCGACGACCGGGATGGCAATGATGGCAAGGCTGGCAGACATAAACCCAAAGAAGGTAGCCACTTGTAATGGGAAATAGGAAAACCCAGTCACGGCATTGATCGCCAGCCGGAACATTTTCTTGAACGGATATTTCGTCTCGCCTGCCTTGCGCGCGGCGCGTTTGTATTCCACGCCTACTTGTTTGAACCCCACCCACGCCGACATGCCGCGCAGAAAGCGGTGACGTTCGCGCATCTGGTTCATCACGTTGACCACTTTGCGATCCATCAGGCGGAAGTCGCCGGTGTCGAGCGGAATCTTCACATCAGTGATGCGGTAGATGATGCGGTAGAACAGGGACGCCGTCCACAACTTGAACCAGGATTCGCCTTCACGTTCGGCGCGCACGGCGTACACAACCTCATTACCTTCATGCCATTTCTTCGCCATCTCAAGGATCAATTCGGGCGGGTCTTGCAGGTCGGCATCAATAATGATGACCGCTTCACCGCGCGCATAATCGAGACCGGCAGTCACCGCCACTTGATGCCCAAAGTTGCGCGCAAAAATGATCGGGCGGATGTGGTCATCTTCTTTCACGAGTTCGCGGATGATATCGGTGGAGCCGTCGGTGGAGCCGTCGTCTACGAGGATGAGTTCCCAAGGTTCATTGGTCGAGTCCAGCACTTCGCTGACGCGGCGCTGGAGTTCGGGGAGATTTTCTTTTTCGTTAAAGATGGGCGCGATGATGGAATATGTGATCTTCATTTAGTAAATTCACCTCGCCGCCGGGGACGGCGGCTCAAGCACGCTTGGGATATTTTCATTTCCTGGTCTTCTTTCGAGCAGGATCCGTTTTGGGATTAGATTCAACTTTTGAAGTTAAATCAGGCTGCGATGCAAAGGAGGCGGGCTCGTCATCCTCCATGGCATCAAGAGCTTTCTCCACACGTTCATACCTGATTCTCCGCAACCCACGCTGAGACGGTTTAATCTTATCTGGCGGCGCAACGAACTGCTGACTGCCGTCATCTTCGAAGGGCGGCAGACCCAACACGCGGCGCTGTACATAACCCGCGATCAGAATCACCGAAGCCAGCACCGGCACGACCAGCAGCGCACCGATGATACCTTCAAGAATTGTCGCGATCATGATGGCGATAAAGATCAAGCCTTCATTCATATGCACACTGCGTCCCATGATGATCGGACGCAGGAAAAAATTCTTCAGGTTGATCAAAACCAAATAGGATGCAATCACAATACCCGCTACCCATAAATGAGGCAGATCAGCGAGAGGTCCCCACGTGGAGCCTTCGAGCAGGGCAACACCCGCCGCCAGCGCAACCGCAATGAACGGACCCACATCAGGCACCAGTGTGAACAAACCCGCCAGTACACCCAGCACCAACGCGCCGGGGATGCCCATGATCAACCACACAACCGTGAACACCACGCCTACGATGATCATCAATACGATCTGCCCGCGCAGGTATGCCATCCACACACGGCGGATGCGTTTGTATAACTCCTCCATCTCGGCGCGGTACGGCGGCAGAACGAACGAAAACATACTCTCGCGCATGGTATGCCATTCAGATAAAAATATATATACGCTCACCAAAACAATGAGGAACCACAACGCACCCACCGAGGTGGTCTCAAGCAACTGCAAAGCTTCTTGAGGTAATGGCGTTAAAAATGCACCCTGGACTTGTGAAAGACTCAGACCCCAGGCTTCCAAATGAAAGGTCAGGCTGCCAATGACCACCGGTTGTGAAAGCGTGGCGCCAAGTTGGTTAAAAATATCCAACAAGTCCTGGATCACGATCTGCGCTTCATCATAAAAGATCGGGGTCAGGGTGGCGGGCACGCCCACCAGCAGGATCAGCGCTGAAAAATAGACGAGATTGACGGCGGCTTTGCGTGAAACGCGGGTCTGCCTTTTTAGATAGTCAACCGCTGGGTTGATCAAATACGCCACGAACCCCGCGATCACCAAATTCCGCACTGCATCGTGCGCATAAAAAAGGAACGCGATCACCACAGCAAAAAAAACAATGCCAGCGACATAACGAAAGGTCAGACTCCACTGCTTATCATTGTTCATAACAATTTCTTCACAGCCTCCAGAGTTGGTTCAATGATCGGCGCGGCGACAACTGCCAGCAGCGCGGCGCGGATGTCTTTGAGTCCACTGCCGGTATTCAATACCAGGATGGGATCAACGCTTCCGACTAAGCCGGTAGCTGTTGCCTTGACCAAACCAGCATATGCCGCTGCCCCAGCCGGTTCCGCAAAGACGCCCACCCTGCCCAGTTCTGCAATAGACTTGAGAATCTCCTCATCTGACACATTAACGTATGTGCCGCCCGTTTCCTTCGCGGCACGGACGGCTCGCACGCCATCGCGCGGCAGGTCAACGGAAATTGAATCCGCGATCGTCACAGCAGAGACGGGTGTGATGGTTTCCGTGTTCCCATGAAAGGCGTTCGATATCGCGGCTGAACCTTCAGCCTGCACACCGATGATGCGCGGCATGCGCGGAAGCCAGCCGAGTTGATACAGATCTTTAAAACCTTTGTGAATGCCAGAGATGATGTTACCATCCCCCACCGAGACGAAAACCGTCAGCGGCGCGTGGTTAATATCTTCACCGAATTCCTCATGCCACTCAGCATGCGCATCCTGCCACCATTCCCAGATCTCGAACGCAGCAGTCTTCTTGCCCTCCGCCGTGAACGGATTGTAGCCCGTGTTGCGGCAATACCAGCCGAATTCACCGGCGCATTTGATGGTTAAGTCGAACGCATCATCATAGGTTCCATCCACCAGAATCACTTTCGCGCCAAAGATCAACAACTGCGCGACCTTCGCTTGCGGCGCAGACATGGGCGCAAAGATGATCGCCTTCTGCCCCACCGCCGCAGACATCCCTGCGAGCGCCGCGCCCGCATTCCCGGTTGAAGCAGTGACGATGATCTCGGCGCCGATCTCATGCGCGCGTGCTACAACGATCGCCGAGGCGCGGTCTTTGAACGAAGCAGTAGGGTTGCGCGACTCATCCTTGAGCCAGAGATTCTCCAAACCCAATTTCTTCGCAAGAGATGTTAACTTAAAAACCGGCGTCCCACCCGCGGCGTGGAGCGGAGTCGAATCGCCCGGAGGTTCAGCCACCGGCAACAGTGGCAGATACCGCCACAGCGACGGATCGTGCCGCGAGAGGATGTCATCCGGTTCATATTTATTCTTGAGGGCGTCGTAATCGAGCACCACATCCACATTCCCGCCATCTTTCGGGCAGGTGTAGGCGATCTCGGTCGGAGAATATTCAGTTCCACACAACGAACAGCGATAGCCAAGGAATTTACCCATGTGATTTCCTTTTGTTTCCCCAATTGTACCCTGCTCGATGCCCGCAAAATGGGTTATCGTGCCAGCATCCTGCAATCCTCCGATATGGGCTTCCATGTTTATAAAAAACGGCTCTACCGTTTTTAATGGGAATCTCTTTCTCAACCACAAAGGAGACAAAGGGTCACGAAGGAAAAAAGCAAAAAACATCCTTTGTGTACCATTGTGACCCTTTGTGGTAAGGGGTTTTCCCGCCAGAAACGGGATGCCCATATTTTCCAATAACAATACCTTCGCCAATTTTGAAATCACATTTGTAGGCCGCCATATATGGTGGTCTGTAGATGACTTTCACCCCCACATATAGGGACTTTGCTAGCTGTCATGGATTTTGGCGAAGGTATTGAATAAGTATGTTTTCAGGTATGGCGATCATCTGAAATAAAATGGTGTATGTATTAATATCAGATCATCGACAGGAGACATCATAATGAAGCCCCACCAGATTCTTACATTGTTCTTGATCGCGCTCGCATTGGGAAGTTGCGCACCCTCTCAAACAGAACCCAAGAAACCAATCAACGAACCGCAAGGAGCTACAAC
>JAYUGV010000150.1:0-1772 GCA_043767565.1 Anaerolineales bacterium | reverse complement strand
TCCAGTCGGACCTTCTAATGAGACAGCGTTGGAATTTGTACTGCAAAGAAAACTTCTACGCGAACGATATCGAATTCGATGAGGTACTAAATTCACTTGTAGAAATTTTGAAATAAACTTCGATACCATATCGATCAACGATCTTACTTCCGCCAGCGGTCTTTAAGACGAAAATATTACACTCAATATTATTACAGCTTTGGATGAAGTATGTAAAACCTATTATCGACGACATCGAAATAATGACCGAAAATTTCGGTTATAAAACCGATTGGCTCTTATCCAATTTCAAGGAGCTAAAGCACAACGCGCAGGGAGATCATGGCGGGTTTGAGCGAGCGCGAGTTGGAAGTGTTGCGTTACTTAGCGCGTGGACAGACCATGAAGCAGATCGCGGCGCAGTTGGTGATCTCTGAAAAGACGGTGGATAGTCACATCCAGCATATCTACAACAAGATCGGCGTCTCGACCCGCGCGGGTGCGACGATGTTCGCAATGGAGCATCAGCTATTGACCGCTGAATAGTGCAGAATCAACTTCAGGCGTGGGCTGACCGTTTCTTCATCTAGAAGAAGCGGTTTTTGGTTTAAGAATAGGGAGTTCTCCCGATGTAGCGCCTTTGTAAATGTTCTATAGTGTGTGAGTTCACTGCTACAAAAAATCATCAAAGGAGAGATCAATTGAAAACAAATAAACTTCTCATCACTGCGGCCATCTATCTTACGCTTGTAGGCTTGGGCTTTTTGCTCGCGCCAGGCGTTATGGTTTTCGGTGCCCTGGGCGGGACGCCTGCCACCATCGTTGCGGAGCTTCGTCAATATGGCGGCGCGTTGCTTGGCATTGCAGCCCTGAACTGGGTGGCGCGCAATGCGGAGGCATCCATTGCCAGGAACGGAGTCTTCCTCGGCAACACGATCGGATTCGGACTGGTGGCAATTGGAGGCGTGCTCAGACAATTAAGCGGCGCGCTTGCCATCGGCTGGCTGTTCGTCGCCATCAATGCGCTCTTTGCCATCGCCTTCTTTATGGTTGGGCGCGCGAATATGTCTGATAGTGCCAGTTAAATCAATTTATCAATCAACATCAAAAGGAGCAATAAAATGTCAACCGAACAGAACAAATCCATTGTACGGCGTTGGGTCGAAGAGGGTTGGAACAAAGGGGATCTGACGGTGATCGATCAAGTGTACGCACCGGATTACGTCCAGCATGAACCGGCGCCCGAGACGGTGAACAGCAGTGCGGCGCTCAAGCAATATGTGGGCGCATTCCTGACCGCCTTCCCTGACCTGAACCTTTCTGTTGAAGATTTGATCGCCGAAGGTGACAAGGTGGTGTGGCGTTTCAATTCGTCGGGTCATCAGAATGGACCCTTCATGGGCATGCCAGCCACTGGCAAGACTGGCAATATCACGGGCATCGTGATCTTCCGGCTCGAGAACAGTCGCATTGTGGAAGGCTGGGTCAACATCGATATACTGGGATTGTTGCAGCAGGTTGGCATCATCCCCATGCCGGGCTAATCTTCAGCGAATGAAAGTCTACATTAGAACTCCGAGATGTTGCGTGCGAAGCGTCTCGGAGTTTTGCTTTTAGCGTCCCACTTTGTTCATGGAGTAAATGACAAGGGATTCATTTGCCATAGTGAGGTGATTTTACCTTATGTTTAAACATGTGTAAATCGGTCAATTCGCACAGTGTGACCGGAAAATAACGCACACCTTGACCGGTTAATATCGCACAGTTGGGGGAGAGGAAATCACTGGTGGTGG
>JAYUGV010000149.1:0-11412 GCA_043767565.1 Anaerolineales bacterium | reverse complement strand
GTCATATTTTGGAAGATGCGCTTCTGCCGATGCTTGAAAAAAATATTGATACGGTGGTGTTGGGCTGTACCCACTATCCGTTTGTGATCCCGTTGATCGAGCGGATCGTGGGAGAGAAGGTTCGGGTGATCGATCCCGCTCCCGCAGTGGCGAAACAGGTCAAACGTCTGCTTGAGGCGGGGGGGATGAAGAGTCAAATATCCACGCGAGGCGAGGTCAAGTTTTATACATCCGGCGAGCCTGAGGCGCTCAAGTCCATTTTGCCGAAGTTGTTGGGGGAAGTTGGAGAGGTTGAAAGAGTCGAGTGGATTGACTCTGGAGTCGGACAGCTTGCTGTCCGTTAAGCCAGAAGCAAGCTTCTGGACTCCAGAGAATACTACAACGCCCAGCCGAGCATCATGCCGAAGATCGCTACGATCACACCGAGATGCAAAAGCAAATTACTTTCAGTGATCCAATTGATCATCAGGAACGGCAGAAAAAAATTTGCAATGACGAGCACGATGCCGACCAATGGCAACAAGCCTTTGCGATGCGCGAAATAGTTCGATGCGGTGTCAACGAGTTTTGAAAGCCAGTTCATACTTCTGCCTCTTCTTCGGGTTCGGGATGATTTTCGGCAACCTGCCAACTGCTGAACTGCGCGAGCAGGCGCCCAGGGATGCGCCCTTGCATGAACACGCCGCCGCGTCCGTGCTCGATGAGTTCGACCTGTCCCGCCTCATGAAACAACGAGATCAACGCGCCTTGTTGATACGGAAGCCGGACGCGGATCGGCGAATATTTTTCATACAACTCTTCATGGATGACGCGCAGCAGATCCTTGACGCCGGTTCCCTTCAAGCTGGAAATTGTCACGGCTTTCGAATAGCGGCTCACCGCCTCTTTAGCAGACTCGGGGTCACGCAAGAGATCGGTCTTGTTCAACGCGGTGACTACTGGGATGTGATGCGCGCCGAGTTCATCGAGAGTTTCCTGCACGGCATTGAATTGATTCAACGCGTTGGGATGCGAAATATCAACAACATGCAACAACAGATCAGCCTCAACAATTTCTTCCAATGTGGCATGGAAAGCTTCGATCAAAGCTGTGGGGAGTTTTTGAATAAAGCCGACCGTGTCGGTGATCAAGGCTTGATAACCGCCCGGCAATTCGACTTTGCGTGTGGTGGGGTCGAGCGTGGCAAAGAGTTGATCTGCCACATACACATCTGATCTCGCCAATTTATTCAACAGCGTGGATTTGCCAGCGTTGGTATAACCGACCAATGCCACAGTGGGAATGCGTGAGCGCTTGCGTTGGGCGCGATAGCGCTCGCGATGTGCGCTGACTTTTTCCAGTTCCTTTTTCAGGTGCGCGATCTCACGCCGGATGGCGCGCTTATCCACTTCGAGCTGTGTCTCGCCGGGACCACGCAGACCGACGCCGCCGGTCGAGCCAGCCCGTCCGCCGCCGCCGCCTGCCTGCCGTTCAAGATGCGTCCACTGACCGGTGAGGCGCGGCAAATAGTAATCATATTGTGCGAGTTTCACTTGTAACATGCCTTCTTTTGTATGAGCATGTTGGGCAAAGATATCGAGAATGAGCGCGGTGCGATCCAGCACTTTTACATTTTTGCCCAGTGCTTCTTGCAACTCGCGCTGGTGACGAGGTGAGAGTTCGTCGTCGAAGATGACTACTTGCGAAAGCGTTTCTTCGACGAGCAGTTTCAACTCATCCACTTTGCCGGGACCGATGTAGGTCTTCACATGCGGGCGGTCCAATTTTTGGATCATCTCGCCAACGACTTCCAAGCCGGATGTATCGGCAAGTAATGCCAACTCGGTAAGTGAATCTTCGAGCGGCAGAAATGTTTTCTGGTGGTATAGGTCTACGCCCACGAGAAATGCTTTTTCGCGGGGTCCTATGTTGTGGTGAGGAAGTTTGTTTGACATTATGTTTTCTATTTTGGAATCGGACAGCTTGCTGTCCGACAAAGCGGGAGCAAGCTCCCGCACTCCAGAGTTTTATTTCTTCTTACCAAGGTCATCGAATAATTTTGTGATCTTCGGGTCAACGGACTCTGTGCGTGAGGGGATCAGCACATGGAACGTGGAGCCGGGGCAGGTCTTTTCATCATAACCCGGAGATTCGACCCACAACGACCCGCCGTGAGCTTGCAAGATACCGCGCGCAATGGGCAAGCCTAAACCGGGTCCGCCGCCTTTGAACTTGGTCTTGCCGCTGGAGTGCAGTTCTACGCGCCCGAGCTGACCGAACTTTTCAAAGATCACAGCCTGGTTCTCAGCGGAAATGCCGATGCCTGTGTCCGTGATCGTCACTTCAACAAAACCGGGTAGGGTCCTACCGTCGATGGTGATCGTCCCGCCATCGGGCGTATATTTTATCGCATTGTTGATCAAGTTGCGAAAAGCCTGTGCCAGGCGCATCGAGTCCGCGTAGACCCATTGACGGTTGCCGTCAAAATCTTTGCGTTGCAGGGTCAATTTTCGATGGCGGAGTGATGACTCAATTTCATAGCTTAATGTTTCCAGCATGGTGTTGACCTGCATAGGTTGCAGATTCAACTTCAACAGGTCGTTATCGATCATCGAGACGTCGATCATGTCATCCACGATGGCGCGCAGGCGGACGATCCCCGTGCTCATGCCGCCTAAAAAGCTTTCGAGATTGGCGCCTTTGTTCTCGCGGATCATATCCTGCATCATGGCAGAGTAGCCTTCGATCAAGGTGATGGGAGTCTTGAGTTCATGAGCTGCCACCGAGATAAAAGCTGATTTGCTTTTATCCACATGTTCCATTTGCTTTTGTATTTTTTCCATCTCATTCGAGACGTATGAAACACGGGTTTCCATTTCGTAACGGGCAACCACGCCCAAGCCATACGTGTAAATGGGGATGACCGCCGCCAGCAAGTCAAGCGCTTGCTGCTTTGCCAGCTCATCACGCGCCACTTGAATGGTCAACACGATCATGCGGTTGAGCAAAAACGAGACGTGATACAGTCCCTCGTTCAGGTCGGTCTCAGTGGAGGATCTCGCCCAATCGAGCAGAATGGCATCCATCCACGCCGGGTCGCCGGTGGTGACGGATTGTTCAAGCAGGTCAAAGAAGCGCTCTAGTTGTTCTTCAAAACCGACGCGCACTTCCATACCGCGTGCCAATTCCTGTCCAACCCGTTCGATCCACATGGGGCGAACCTTGGCAAGTACTTTTTGAATAGGAGCGAGAGTGATCTTTTTCGTTGGCATATTTATCGATATGTCACTCTGAGCAGAGCGAAGAGTCTCAAGCTTTTTGAGGGAGAGATGCTTCGTCGGGCGTACCCTCCTCAGCATGACACCGCCCATTTTATCAGTTCTGCCCGCTTTGTTGGTTAATCCAGGTCCATAATGTTCTGCCCACGGCTTCCAAACTTTCTGCCGAAACTTTATCGGGAGTATCTTCCAGCGTATGCCAGTAAGGATAATCGAAATCGATGATATCCACAGCGGGGATGCCTGCCTCTAAAAATGGCGTGTGGTCATCTTCCATAGAATATTTATATTCAGGGATGAACTGCGCGTACCCCAAGTCTTTAGCGACACCCCAAATGGATTCGGTGATTTCTGTATCCGAGTTGCGTTCCTTGTAAATATTCAAGTCTGAATCACCAATCATATCGACCACCACAACGGCACGTGGTTGCAATACATTGTTCTTCACAAATTCACGCGAGCCCAGAATCCAATCCCAGCCTTCGATGCGTCCATTATCTTCGGCGTCGAAGAATACCAACCATGTAGGCACAGAATCTTTAGGCAAGGTTCTTG
This sequence comes from Anaerolineales bacterium, assembly GCA_043767565.1. Lineage (GTDB taxonomy): Bacteria > Chloroflexota > Anaerolineae > Anaerolineales > Villigracilaceae > Defluviilinea. The sequence continues at coordinate 7,599 of JAYUGV010000149.1, read as the reverse complement.
CAATTTCAAGCAATACGGCAACGCCCGATGCGCCATCATTTGCGGCGGGGACAGGTTGATTGTGATTGGCTGGGTTGGGGTCGTTATCGGCAAACATGCGCGAGTCATAATGGGCGCCTAAAATAATTTTTGGACTCGTGTCGCCTCTTTTTGCGACAATATTTTGGACAGGATGTCCCAACGCTTCGGACGTTTGGATCTCCACCTGCCAGCCAGCGGACTCAAGCTCCGCTCGCATCCATGCCTGGACTTGGGCATGCCCATCCGACCCGGGCATTCGCGGCCCGAAAGCGACCTGAGTCTGCACATCGGCATAAGCGCGGAGACCGTCAAAGGAAACCGAATCAGGCTCATCCTGAGCGAAGACGAAGGACGGCTGACGCGAAGCGTGAAGCGCGTATATATACCAGCCAACGGTAATGACGAGCAAGAGTCCAATGATGGTTAAATAAATTACAACGGATTTTTTCGTCATATTAAATTCTGGAGTCAGGCAGCTTGCTGCCGAAAGCTCTGTAAATCAGCCAGCGAGCGATCTGCATACGCCTGACCGCGTTCACGTTTGGCAACCTTGTTGGGACCACCGAGCGCAGGCAGGATGCCGAAGTTGGCTTTCATGGGTTGGAAGTCTTTGAGGTCGGCGTGCGTGACGTAATGACAGAGCGCGCCGAGCATGGTGGTTTGCGGAAGCGTGAGAGGCTCCTCGTGTTGATGCAGACGCGCGGCGTTGATGCCCGCCAGCAGACCCGTGGCGATGTTGCCCATGTAGCCCTCAACACCGGTGATCTGACCCGCAAAGAAAAGATCATCACGCTGGTTGTGTTGAAGTGTGGGGCGCAGAAGTTTTGGCGAGGCAATGAAAGTGTTGCGATGCATTTGTCCGTAGCGCAGGAACTCGGCATTTTCAAGACCGGGGATCAAACGCAGAACGCGTCTTTGTTCGGGGAATTTGAGATTGGTTTGAAAACCAACCATGTTATACAAACTGCCCGCGAGATTATCCTGCCGCAGTTGCACCACCGCATGTGGACGTTTATCGGAGCGCGGGTCACGCAATCCAACTGGGCGCATGGGACCGAACGCCAATGAATCAATACCGCGTTCGGCGATGATCTCAATGGGCAGACAGCCCTCAAAAAAATGCCCAGCTTTGACGCCGCTCTTAATCGCGTCTTCGAACGAACGCAGTTCAATGCGTTCTGCCTGCATCAACGCTTCAACAAAGATGTAGTATTCCTCATTCGTGAAGGGACAGTTGATGTAATCACCCTCTTCGTCCTGAGCGGAGGATGTCGCGCTGTTTGCGACATCCGCAGTCGAAGGACTATTGTGCACGCCATACCGCGAGGCGCGGTAAGCGATGTCCATGTTGATCGAGTCAGCATGGATGACCGGCGCGATAGCATCAAAAAAAAAGAGATGTTCTTCGCCGCTCAACGCCGCAATGGACTGCGATAACGTGTGCGAAGTGAGTGGTCCGCTGGCGATGATGGTGAGCGTAGATGGAATCGCTTTCATTTCTTCCCGAACAATTTCAATATTCGGATGATTTGAGATTCGTTCAGTGACGAGTTGTGCGAAGCGTTCACGGTCTACTGCCAGCGCCCCGCCTGCAGGCAATGCTGTAGACTCGGCACACTCCACAAGCATGGAGCCGAGCATCCGCATTTCGCTTTTGAGCAAGCCTGAGGCGCGGTCAGGGAGGTTGGAGCCGAGCGAATTGGAACAAACGAGTTCAGCCAGATCATGAGTCTGATGCGCGCCGGTTTGAAGCGTGGGGCGCATTTCATAGAGTTTTACTTTAAGTCCGCGTTGTGCGGCTTGCCAGGCGGCTTCACTGCCTGCAAGTCCGCCGCCGATGATAGTGAGATCAGTCATGGATTGATTTTACCATTCAGATTTTCGTCCTGAGCGGAATGACGAGCGTAGCGAGGAATGCAGGCGAAGGACGGTTTTTGAATAACCTGTCCTTCGTCTACGGACTTTACAACGAGAGCTCAGGACGAAGTAACATCTCTGCTGTATAATTCACCCAACATGCCCACGCGAACGGATATTGATTATCAATTAAAAGAAGCCAGTCAGCTGACAAATGTCGCCTGGTCTGCGTTGGCAGAACGCGAAATGGGGAAATGGCGCGTGGTGGCACAGTATCGTTTGGGGAAGAAGACCCAACCTGCGCTGGTAAAGTTTTTGAGCAAAGGTGAAGTGGACTCTTGGTTGTGCGGCGCGTTGAGCGGCGGGCAGAGCCGTTCGGTTTCGATTCCCGAAGCAAATAAGTTGGAAGCTGAGAGACTGTTTGCCTTCCCAGTGCAGGGCGTTTCACAGGTTGTGCTGGTGGGGGCAGAGCAACTTAGTAATGAATCTCAACGCTTGTGGCGTCTGGTTGTTTCGGGTATGCTCACTGCAACTGAAGTCGGCGATGTGTCGCCATCTTCGTCAGTCGCGGCGTCGTTGTTGATGCCTGATCTGGATTCGGAGAATCCGTATGACCTGCCGCGGGCTCTGGACCGTGCGCTGCTTTCTTTCATTCGGCTTGTACCTGTACAAGCCGGCTTCCTCGCCGTTCGACGGGGTGACTCGCTTGAAGTCCGTGCGCAATGGAACGCCGCTTCCAGTGCAGATCAAACCCTTTCGATTGACGCGCATACCCCGTTACGACGTATGAACCGTAATCTGACGCCGATGGTGATCAATCGTGGCGATCCGCTTTGGGCACAGATTCCGCACAAGGGTTTGAAATCCAGTACAAAGTTGTGGACTTGTATTCCGTTGGTCATCGGTCAACGCTTGATCGGCACGCTCGTATTGTGGCGTACCAGTGAATTTAAAGGCGATGAATGGAATCGCCTGATCGATCTTTCCACACAGATCGCACCCGCCATTGAAACGATCATGACCATCGCTGAAATGGCGGGACACCTGCGTCGCCTGGCGATGTTGAACGATTTTGCATTGACAGTTTCATCGGGAAGAAATCTCGATCAGATTGCGCGGCGTGTGTTTGCCATCCTTGCACGCGCATTCGGCACAGAATTGATCATTCTGTATTTGCTTTCTTCTGACAATCAGATTCTGCACGAATATCGTGTCAAAGACGGGAACATGACCTCCACATTGCGCAGCGTCGATGAGCATCGTGTTGGTCCCCTATTGAATGGTGGACAAAAAGTACGCCTCGGCGAAGAGACGGGTGTTGATCTGCCGTTGTACGAAAGCGCTGCTTCAGGTTTATACATCCCATTGCGGTTCCGAGAGCAGACCATCGGTTTATTGAGCGTAGAAAGTGCCCACACGAATGCGTTCAATCCGTATGATGAAAGTTTATTGGTCGTGATTGCCAGTCATTTAGCCAGCCTGGCGGATTACACTCGTCTGCGCGAAGAAGCGGAAGGGCGCGCCCGGAATCTGGAATTGATCCACGAAGTGGTGCAACAAGTCATTGGGCTGACCGACTCACGCGAAGTTGCTGAAATCACAGCCGACCTGTTGGCGCGTTACTTTGCGTATGAACTCGCCGCGGTCTTCATCGCAGACGAAACCGGCAACCTGACCATTGGCGGCTTTGGTGGTGCGAGCCAGAATGTGGTCAAGCGTGCTATGAAGTCCGTGGAATATCCGGTCATTGGCGGGATAACGGGTCATGTGTTTGGGACTGGCGAAGGTGTTGTCGTCAACGATGTTTTGCAAGATAAGCGCTACACCCCGATCAAAGGCTGGCAGGCGGGCTCTGAAATGTGTGTTGCCATCCGTGAAGGGACAAAGATCCTGGGCATTATCGATGTGGAAAGCAGTTCACGGAATGCGTTTACCCATAACGATTACATTGCCTTGGAATCGCTGGCGGGCATCCTTGCTACCGTGATCACGAGCGCAGATCAATATCAACGTTTGCAAATTACGATCAGCCAATTGCGCTCCATGCAGGTAGAGTTGCACGACCGCATGGAGGCACAACGTTCAGCCGAGAACCGTTTGATCCAGGCGGCGAAGCTTGCGGCGGTTGGTGAGATGGTAGCAGGCATTGCACACGAATTGAATAACCCGCTGACCTCAGTGACGGGTTTCTCTGAACTGGTGATGGAAAGCCTGCCGAAAGATTCCGAAGCCCATAAGGACCTGGAATTGGTTTTGAAGGAAGCGCGGCGCGCGCGCGATGTTGTCCGCCGGTTGTTGGATTTTTCTCGGCAGAGCGAGAGTACGCGTGCGCACGCTTCGCTCAATGAAGTTGTTGACGATGTAGTGGCATTGAGCCGTCACCTGATCCACACAAGCGGAGTAGAATTGAGGGTAATACTCCAGCCTGACCTGCCCTGGGCATCGATGGATAGCAATCAGATGAAACAGGTGTTACTCAATCTGGTGCACAATGCATTACAAGCCATGCCCGATGGCGGCGAGATGGAGATCAAAAGCGAGACCGCGTCACGGAACGACCGCAATTGGGTTATAGTTTCGGTAAGTGATACCGGCGTTGGGATCATGCAAGCCGAGCAGGCCCGCATTTTTGAGCCATTCTATACCACGAAAGGCGATCGTGGCGGTACGGGCTTGGGACTTTCAGTGACGTATGGAATTATTACAGATCATGGCGGGCAGATCGATGTGGAAAGCCAGCCGGGTGTTGGATCAAAATTCATGGTGTGGTTGCCATTATAAGGAAAACATTCGTCCTGAGCGGAGCCGCATGCTTGTGCGGCGCAGTCGAAGGGCAAAGGTTAGTAATAGCCATTTTTAATAACAAAGCACTCTTCGACTGCGCTCGCAAAGAACGCTCGCTCCGCTCAGAGCGAATTATTAAACGGAAAATTAAAATATGGAATCTGCTTCTGTACTAGTTGTCGATGATGAACCCGGCATTGCGCTGTTATGCAAGCGCGTATTGAGTCGGGCGGGTTATTCTGTTGTTGCGCTCACCGATCCACGCGTCGCGATTGAGCACCTTCAGCATCAACGCGTCGATTTGTTGTTGGTCGATATCCGTATGCCGGAGATAGACGGCTTCGATGTGATCTCGCGCGCGCAACGTGCCCAACCCGATGTCGCCGTGTTGGTGATGACCGGCTTCGGCACGGTCGAGACCGCCATCCGCGCGTTGCGGCAGGGTGTGGACGGCTTGGTGCTCAAACCGTTCGATCACAGTGAAGAGTTGCTTGAATCGGTCAAGCAAGCCATCACCGATAACCGCCGCAAACGCGATACGGCGCGCGCGCAGGCATTGCGTCCGCTCTTCGATGCCACCGAAGCGTTGTTCTCTGAAACCGACACGAATAAATTATTTCCCCTTATCGTCAATGAGATTTGTGTACATCTCAATTGCGCGAACGCCGCCTATTATCAAGTGGCTGGCGCGAAAATATCTGTGCTTGCACAGCGCGGCAATATTTTGGATGTGACCGAATCTGGCTTTGCGAATCATCTCGTCAGCAGCGTGGATTCAGATGGCAACCCGATCATCGTCAACGCAACAGGACCGGGTGAGGAAGAGGCGCAGGCGCTTCTTTCATCCCTCAAGCTGGGTGCGGCGATCCTGATTCCAATTGCCAGATCCAATCTGCGTGGCGTGCTGTTCGCGGCGCGCGACGCCAGTGTCCCGCCTTTCCGCGGAGCAGACCTGGAAATGTTCCTCGTGCTGGCACGTCAGGCATTGGTGGCATTGGAGAATGCGCGGCTGTATGCCGACCTGCGCAGTTATGTGAAGCGCGTGGAAGACTCACAAGAAGCTTTGCTGCGTGCCGAAAAAATGGCGGCGGCTGGCAGGTTGACCGCGTCCATTGCGCATGAGGTGAACAACCCGCTGCAATCGGTGCAAAATTGTTTGCATATCGCGGGGCGGGAAGATGTTTCGCCGGAGAAGCGCAAGGAGTATTTTGATCTGGCACGCGAAGAGTTGGAGCGCCTGATGAAGACCATGCAGCGCATGTTGGATTTTTATCGCCCCGGCGCGGTGAAAGTGGAGCAGGTGAATATTCTGGAACTGCTCAAGCACGTCTTGAGTCTGACATCCCAACAATTGGGTCAGCATTATATCGAAGTGACTACTAATCTGCCCGAAAAACTTCCGGCGATCTATGTGGTCAACAGTCAAATCCAGCAGATATTTTTCAATCTTATCTTGAATGCGCTCGATGCCATGCCGGGCGGCGGAAGTTTGGATATTAAAGCCAGGGCAGTCGAGAATGGCATTGAGATGTTGTTCGAAGATTCGGGTCCGGGTATTCCTGAAGAAATGCGTACCAATATCTTTGAACCTTTTTACAGCACAAAAGACGGAGGCACTGGATTAGGGCTGACTGTGAGTTACAATATTGTTACCGCGCATGGCGGCACGCTCGATATCATTGACGGGCGCGATACCGGAGCCTGTTTTCGATTATTTTTGCCAATGGGAGATAAAAGATGAAATCAAATATTCTTGTGGTCGATGACGAACCCGTAGCACGTCAGTCACTTTCGGAGATACTACGGCTGGAAGGCTATGCCGTGAACTCGGTGCCGAATGGACAGGCGGCTGTTGAATATGTGCGCACGCATCCGGTTGAGATCATGGTTGTGGACTTGCGTATGCCCGGCATGGATGGCTTGGAAGTAATCCAGGTGGTCAACCAGATCTCGCCTGAAACTGAAGTGATCTTGCTCACCGCCTTCGGCACAACTGAAACTGCGATTCAAGCGTTGCGTTTACGTGTGCATGATTATCTGCTCAAACCCGCACCGCCCGCCCAAGTGGTCAACAGCGTCAAAAAAGGACTGGTGCGCCGTGAAGCTCGCTTGAAAGCCCGCGGCGGCTCATCTACTGCCATGGAAGTGGATGATGGTCCATTGGAGATCACGTTGAAAGACGGCACACATATCGATCTTTCACGACGGCAGGTCCGCAAAAAAGATCAGGTCATTCACCTCACCCCAGCCGAGGGACGTTTATTGCGGGTATTGATCGAAAACCCGGGACGCGTCTATTCACACCGTGAGTTGGTCCTGCTCGTGCAGGGCTATGATACGTCACAACGCGAGGCTCCTGAGATACTGCGTCCGCTTGTGAGTCGTCTGCGCCACAAGTTGGAAGCCTTCCCATCGCTTTCAGATCGAGTTGTGAGTGTGCGCGGCACGGGCTATTTGTATGAGGGCGATAAGTAACGTGAGTTTGTCATGCTGAGGGCTTTTTTATGCCCGAAGCATCTCTACCACGCATATCGAGACCCTTCTGTCGCTAAGAACCGCTCCCTCAGGGTGACATGCCACAATAGTAAAAACATCATAACAGCCCATCTCATGAAGATGGGCTGTTGCTGTACGTGTATCAATTATTGCCTGTAGGCGGTTTTATTTTATATGGATGGGAACCGTGAAGTAGAACGAAGTCCCTTTGCGGAATTCGCTTTCAAACCAGATCGTGCCGCCCTGTAGCTCGATCAGGTTTTTGGTGATGCTCAAACCCAAACCTGTGCCGGGAGCTTCGCGCACCTTGTCATCTGCCGAGCGGAAAAATTTGCTGAACAGTTTTTGCTGATCTTCCGGCGCCATTCCCAGACCATTGTCTTCAACCTTGATCTGGATCATCGTATCCTCCCGCGTGGCGCTGACAATGATCGCGCCGCC
>JAYUGV010000148.1:0-4565 GCA_043767565.1 Anaerolineales bacterium | reverse complement strand
TCATGCGGGTGAGTTTCAATTCTTCATACATTATGCCCAACAGGTTAGCATTCCCATCCTGTTTTGCATAGGACCGTTTTTCATATTGAGAATTGCTGCAACGATCACAAACTGTGCTTTCCCCTTTTTTTGAAAAAGCGCAGTTTGTGACCGCCCTGGGTATAACAAGATCAGCCGTCCCTGAGGCAGAGGCGAGGCTTTTTATCCAAATTGCAGGGCGTCCTCCATCATCCTCTATATCCTGTATAATTGAATGGCATGAATACCATCGAACCTCCAACACAACCCACACCTGAACCAGAGCAGGAATTTATCTCAGCACGCGCCCGCAGACGACGCGCCCAACGCCGTTCCTACTTTCCAACCGATGAAGCCGGACGTGCTGCGTTATTTGAACATCTCGCGCGCCGCACCTATCCGTCGTATGAGCTGTTTGTGTTTGCGTTGGTGGCAGGTGTGATCCTGGGGCTTGGCTATCTGTTTGATGCGCAAGCGCTGCTCTTCTTCGGCATACTCGTTGCGCCCTTGCTCACGCCCTGGATCGGCATAGCCTTATCTGTTATCGCAGGTTCGGGTCGGCTGTTTATACAAACCCTCACCGCACTCTTTATCAGTTCATTGCTGATCTTCGGCAGTGGGTTGCTCGCAGGTCTTGCCTCACGCACGTTGCCCGACTCTGCGCGCACGTTTACAGAAGCCTTCACACACAGCCGCCTTTGGTGGCCCGAGTTGGTGGTGCTCACGATCGGCGCCATCATTCTCACGATCTCATTTGTGCGTTCTGAAGAACGTCCGTATCTGCCCAGCGCCCTGCTTGCTTATGAACTTCTGCTCCCGCTGTGTGCCGCCGGTTTCGGCTTAGGCAGCGGCGTGGAGGGGATCTGGGCACAGGGCTTGCAAGTGTTCATCGTCCACATTGTTTGGGCAACCTTTTTCGGCATCCTCACACTTTTCTTTTTACGCTTCTACCCCACCACCTTTAGCGGCGCAGCCTTTACCGGACTCGCGATCATCGCCATTCTTGCGATCGTGACGTCTCTGACCGGCTTCGATCATTGGATAAAAATACAGACGGGTCTCGCTACGCCTGAGCCTGCTCCGGTTACTCAAACCTTATCCGCCCCTTCGCCTCTTCCGACGATCACTGCCTCACCCAAGACTCCAGAAGCGACGGCGGTGCTTGGGGTACCGACTCAAACACCCTCGCGCACACCCACAGCCGCTCCCATCACGCCCCAAGCGACAAAGAAGCCGACACAGACTTCCACCTCCACCGTGACCGCCGAACCCACACCCATTGTCGGGCTCATCAAAGCCGCGGAGGGCGGCGGCGCATTCATTCGCGAGAAGCCGGGCGGAAAAGTTCTAGCCACCCTCGCCAACGGTGCGACCGTGACCATCGTGCCTAACTCTTTTCAAGAAGTGAACAGTGTGGTTTGGATCCATGTCTTTGCCCTGGTCAATGACGTGCGCGTCGAAGGCTGGATGATCCAATCGGTCCTGGTCACCGCCACACCCATCGCGGATTGGAAACCATCCGCAACTTCTGTAGTTACTTCAACACCATAATTCAATATTCTGGAATGCAGGAGCTTGCTCCTGCGATTCACATACATCCGGCACATCGGACAGCAAGCTGTCCGACTCCAGAGTAAAACAAAAAGGAACGACACATGCCCATTCATTTCGGAACCGACGGCTGGCGCGCCGTGATCTCAGATACATTCACATTCGATAACCTGCGTATTGTCGCGCAAGCAATTGCAGATGCCGTAGACTCAGATTACTGGGACAAACCCATCAAAGACGAGTCTGCGCCTGCTGGCTCCAAAAAGATCGTGGTGGGATTCGATACACGCTTCCTTTCAGATCGCTATGCCGGTGAAGTGGCGCGTGTGCTCGCTGCTAACGGATTCACAGTCCTGCTGGCACAGTCTGATTCACCGACACCTGCGATTTCTTATGCCGTCAAACATCAGAAGGCAGTTGCGGGTGTAATGATCACAGCCTCGCATAATGCGCCCCGCTATAACGGCGTCAAGCTCAAAGGTGCGTTCGGTGGCTCAGCTTTGCCCGAGCAATGCCGCCGTGTAGAACTATATATCACCGACAACGAAGAACAGGCGCGCGGACCCAACCTCATGGATTTCAAAAAAGCGCGCGAGGCAGGTTTGATCCAAAAGTTCAACCCGCTGACCGCGTATTTCGAACATATGCGGACGTTGATCAACACTGACATTATCGCCGATAATCCGCAACGCTTTGTGGTGGATGCCATGTACGGATCGGGTCGCGGCGTGATCAAGTCCTTTTTACAAGGTACCGGCTGCGAGATCGCTGAAATTCGCGGTGAGATGAATCCCGGGTTTGGCAGTGTGCATCCCGAGCCCATCGCCAAATATCTGGGCGCATTGGCTTCCGCTGTTAGTTCAGGGATGGGCAACTTCGGCGTCGTGACCGATGGCGATGCAGACCGTATCGGTGCGATGGATGAACGCGGCACATTCGTTGACCCGCATAAGATCATGGCTCTTTCATTAAAATATCTCGTTGAAAAACGCGGCATGACCGGCGCAGTGGTACGGACAGTTTCCACCACGCGCATGATCGACCGCTTGGCAAAACGTTATGGGCTCCCCCTCTACGAAACGCCGGTAGGCTTCAATCACATCGCTGATTACATGATGCAGGAAGATGTGTTGATCGGCGGCGAAGAATCAGGCGGTATCTCATTCAAGGGACATATCCCCGAAGGCGACGGTCCGATCATGGGCTTGTTACTGGTGGAGATGATCGCGGCATCTGGTAAGACGTTGCATGGCTTGGTGGAAGATCTGCTTGCGGATGTTGGTCCGGCATTTTATGAACGCACGGACTTGCGCTTGAGCCGTCCCGTTGCCAAGGCGGAGATGACGGAATTTCTCACGAAGCAGGCTCCGGCTGAGATCGGAAGCGAAAAGGTCTCTGAGATCAGTCAGCGCGATGGCGTCAAATACATCATGTCGGATGATTCGTGGCTGTTGATCCGCCCGTCAGGGACAGAGCCGGTGTTGCGCGTGTATGCCGAGGGCCGCACGCAGGCGATGGTGAAGGCGTTGCTGGGCTACGGCGAGCAGGTGGCAAAGAGCGTGGTGTAAGAGTTGACAGAGGTGCTATACTTGGCGATAGACGAGAAAGGTATAACATGACACTTTCAAATATTACCGTCCAGTTGGATTCTGACGCGGCAAAAATATACAAGGAGACTCCTCCAAAAGAGCAGGCAAAGATTCGGCTTTTGTTTTCGATCCTGTTGCGCGAATTCGCTGATTCAGGGCGTACGCTCGAAGCTATTATGGATGAAATCGGCGAGAGAGCGCAGGCACTTGGATTAACAGAAGACAAACTACAAGCCATGCTCGATGCCAGATAGATTTGTTTTCGATACGAATGCGATCTTGAGCGCCGTTCTCGTGCCCAAGTCGAAGCCGCGCCAGGCATTTGACAAGGCAAAAAGTGCAGGCATATTGCTGGTTTCCGACGAAGTGATCGAAGAGTTGAATGATGTGCTTCGGCGCGATGAATTCGAGAAATATGTTACGGAAGCGCTTCGAGTTGAATTTCTGACGGCATTGCTGAGAGATGCGGAACTTGTGCAAATCACAGAAAATGTGAAAGTATGTCGTGATCCCCGCGATGATAAATTCCTTTCACTTGCAATCAGCGGGAACGCAAACTGCATCGTAAGCGGGGATAAAGACTTGCTGGTTTTAAATCCATTTCACGGAATTCCCATCCTGCCGCCAGCTCAATTTCTGGAGCAAGAGTGATAGACGAAATTTTGCGCGGTGTACGCCGAGAGGCGCACGCAGGCGATGGTGAAGGCGTTGCTGGGCTACGGTGAGCAGGTGGCAAAGAGCGTGGTGTAACCCCTCCCGCCCTAAAGGGCACCCTCCCCAAATACGACGGACGAGCTGTCGGATTTGCCCATAGGGTGCTACGCAAGGGGAGGCAGGGCATAAAGGAAAATTTATGTTCGAACAAACCTTCAAAAACATTGACGATAAATTATGGAAGGACGCGGGCTGTTCCAGTGAGTTGGATTATGTGGAGCAGACTTCTTGGATTCTGTTCCTGAAATATTTGGATGATTACGAAAAAGATAAACAAGACGCGGCGGAGTTATCTGGAAAGAAATATACGCCTATCGTTACTGGTGAGTTCAAGTGGGAAAAATGGGCGGCGCCGAAGGTAAATGGAAGTCCTTCGTCTGCGACTGATGCTGGCGCTCAGTCTCCGCTCAGGACGAATGGCTCGGCGGCGCTCAGGACGAATGGGGTGATTGACCATCACAAAGCGATGACGGGCGATGATTTGATTGACTTCGTAAACGTAAAATTATTTCCGTATCTCAAAAAATTTAGGACAACGGCTGACCATGCGGATACGATTGAGTACAAGATCGGTGAAATATTCAGTGAGTTGAAGAACCGCATCCAAAGCGGATACAACTTGCGCGAGGTGATCAATCTCGTGGATGAACTGCGCTTCCGTTCGTCGAAAGAGAAGCATGAGTTGAGCGCGTT
>JAYUGV010000147.1:0-4567 GCA_043767565.1 Anaerolineales bacterium | reverse complement strand
AAATCGGGACGCTGATTCACGCAGAAAACGCAGATTTTTTCTTTTTTGAATCAGCGAAAATCAGCGTTTTTCAGCGTCCAAAACTGGTTCTTTGCTTAATACCGATAAAGGCTAATATCTCATCTCACTTGAGGAGGACGAATGAAACGAGCGGTCAGCATTAGCATTGGTTCATCGAAACGCAACAAAGCTGTTGAAGTGACTCTGTTAGGCGAAAAGGTCAGCATCGAGCGTATCGGTATGGATGGGGATATGGAAGCTGCAGCGCGCAAGTACCAGGAACTGGATGGCAATGTCGATGCCTTTGGCGTGGGCGGCGCAGACCTGGGTTTGATGGTGGATAGCAAATGGTATCCACTACATTCCGTGAAACCCATGGTGCGCTTGATTAAGAAGACCCCGGTTGTAGATGGTACAGGGTTGAAGAATACACTGGAAAAAAGATCTGTGCAGTTCATGGAATCCAAACTCAAGGATTACATTGAAAAAAACGGTGGGCGCAAAGTTTTTGTCGTCAGTGGTGCGGACCGTTGGGGCATGAGCTCCTCCTTTTTAGATGCCGGGTACAAATGTGTTTTCGGCGATATTATGTTCGCTTTGGAAGTTCCCGTTGCCCTGCATACTGCCAAACAGTTAAAGACACTCGCCGCTATTCTGATGCCAATTGTTGGACGCGTGCCTTTTTCATGGGTATATCCAACCGGAGAGAAACAGGAAAAGCGCGTTCCGAAGTGGGAAAAATTTTATCGCGAAGCCACCGTCATCGCCGGGGATTGTCACTACATCAAACGCTGTATGCCGGATGACATGCAAGGCAAGATCATTTTGACCAACACCACCACAGCCGAAGATGTGGAGTTATTCCGCAAGCTGGGCGTGAAATATTTGATCACCACCACGCCAGTCTTGGAAGGTCGCTCGTTCGGCACGAATATGATGGAAGCCGCGCTGGTCGCCATCTCTGGCAAGGGGCGTCCGCTCTCCTGGCCTGAACTGACCGAACTGATCGATAAACTCGGCTTCGAACCGCAATTGCAGGAACTGAATTAACCTGTCATTGCGAGGAGGGCGCACTTCCCGACGAAACAATCTCCTCATTATTGAGTTGGGGATTGCTTCGGGCTAGCGCCCTCGCAATGACATGACAAGGAGACTCTATGGACGCGATCGTAACCGCTGGCGGGATCCCGCAGCCTGAAGACCCGCTTTACACTTATTCAAAAGGCGACTCGAAAGCGCTGATCGATGTGGCCGGAAAGCCCATGATCCAGTGGGTGTTGGATGCGCTGAGCGATGCAAAACACGTGGATAATGTCATCATTATTGGCTTATCGCCGAAGAGTAATTTCACTTGTAAGAAACCAATGCACTTTTTACCCAATCAGGGCCGCATGCTTTCCAACATTGTGGCGGGCGTGAAGAAATCCCTTGAGTTGGATAAGAAGAATGAATACGTGCTGGTCGTTTCCTCCGATATCCCAACGCTTAAGTCTGAGATGGTGGATTGGCTGGTTGAAACTTGCATGCAGACTCAGGATGACCTGTATTATGGTGTCTGCTCGAAAGATGTAATGGAAACACGCTTCCCCAGCTCCAAGCGCACATACACACATCTTAAAGGTATGGATGTCTGCGGGGCAGATATTAATGTCAGTCATGTCCGCAATGCGACCGAACATCTGGAGATGTGGGAGGCTCTGATCGGCAATCGTAAGAGTCCGCTAAAGCAGGCTGGCATTATTGGTTTGGGTACGCTCTTTGCGCTTTTCACCAGGCAATTGACCATGGAGGCTGCCGTTAGGCGCATCTGTGATCGGATCGGCATTAGGGGTCGCGCGATCGTCTGGTCACATGCCGAACCCTGCATGGATGTGGATAAACCCCATCAACTTGAAATGCTGCGCGAAGACCTGGTCAAGCAGCAGCGCAAAGCCGTGGCTCAAACCAAGCGTCAGGCGAATCTAAAAGCCAATGCAAAGAGCGCTGCTTCCAAACCTGCCTCTACAAACTCAAGCGGTGCGAAAAAGACCGCGGCATTTGCCGCTGCCAGAACCCTAATCAAACCGAAAGCGAAACCGAAAGCCAAATGAACTTCCGTTCCATTCTTGAAATAGATGCACGCCTCTCCGAGCAAATGCGCGTGGCTGAAAAGCCAGGCGCATTGCGCACTATGGCGGCATTTTTTGCGCATTCTGGTGACTCGTGGTTTTGGGCGGCAGCGTTAATGATCGCGTGGTTATTCAGTAACTCAGTCTGGCGCAAATGGGAAGTTGTGGAGGGCGTCGGCATCAGCTTGCTGGTGGTTTTGGTGATGGCAATCAAATTCCTCGTGCGGAGGAAGCGCCCCGAAGGTGAGTGGGGCGGCATCTACCGCAGTACCGATCCGCATTCATTTCCATCCGGCCATGCCGCGCGGTCATTCCTGATCGCAGTCATCGCTTCGGGTTTGGCGCCCGCCTGGCTGGCGGTCATCTTATGGATCTGGGCGCCGCTGGTCGCTTTGGCGCGCGCGGCGATGGGCGTACATTATGTTTCAGATGTGGTGGCAGGCGCGCTCGTTGGAGGTGTGTTCGCATTGATCTTCCTGCAGATGCATGCGCCGTTCTTTCTGTGGCTGACAAATTTGGTCGGCTTCCCGATGTGGTGAAAAAAAATATTGCGTATTGCTTGCGTAAAAAACAACGACCCCGCGATTTTATATCGCGGGGTCGTTGTGTAACTGATGTTACGCAATGTCCCGAAGGCGTCGCTGTGGCGCCGTGGCGACATTTGACCGACTCAACAAAGTTTTTCAAGAGAACCTCACCTGCACTTGCGTCAGGTGCAAGTGTCGGGACGTTCTGCGTAAGATGAATTATGTAACTCACCTTACGTAGACCAGGCAAGATCGGTTACTGTAATGCGACATTTATGTCGCTCTTGCCTAAGAAGCACCTGAGAAGCGAGATGAATCTCGCATTACGGGTATCACTGCGTAAGGTGAATTATGTAACACAACGCAGTAAGTTTTACTTTGCCTTCTGCACGGTTTCCAAATGTTCTTCAATGTGTGCGAGCGCGCGTTCCACCCAGGTTTGCAATGTGAAACCGTTGCCCAACTTGGCATGCCGCGAAACCCGTGACCAGGCTTCCGGGGCGAGGGCGCGCAGTATTCCAGCCAGCGTCTCAATGTTTTGAACAAACTCATCCAACAACGCTGGCAGTGATTCGTCTGCAGAGTAATGCTCGCGTGTGTAGGCATCGCCGTCGAAATTTTGAAATTCGGGATTATCTTCCTGCGCCGTTTTTTGCGCGCGCATGCCGTACACCAACTTGTCTACATCGCGGGTGTGCGCGGCAAGCTGATGCACATTCCAGCCGCCTTCATCTAATGACGCAAATGGATCTTTGACAGTCAGACATGCCGCCTGAAAATCTTTTGCAGCTGCCGTGAGTTTGTCGATCAAGTGCGTGCGATACTCATTTAACTCTTTCATGATCTTTCCATTAGACTTTATCCGTAATAAGGTTGAAATGATTTTTTGGACGCAGATAAACGCTGATTTCGCTGATTCAAAAAGAGAAATCTGCGTTTATCTGCGTGAATCAGCGTCCTGATTTAATTTCAGATAATGTCTATTCATTCAAACAAAGTAAAAACTCTGGTGATGATTGTAGCGCTCGTGTTTGCTGCTGCTGCATAGACGCGGATGCCGTGTGGACTTAATTCACGCGCCGCCTGACTTGTGAAGCCTGCGAGTCCCTGCATGCTGGCGACGAAAGCCGCCTCTAACTTTTCATCACGAGTTGATGCGGTGACGAGATTAATGATCACGCCTCCGCCTTGCTCTTTCATCACGCGCCCCACGGACTGGGTCATCAAGAACACGCCGGTGAGATTGACATCGAGCACGCGGTGCCAATCCCATTCATCCATGCTGAGCAGCGGGACGTTGGGTTCCACCGCCGCATGGTTGATCAAAACATCAATACGGCCGTAATCATCCTCCACCTGGTTGATGAGATTTTGCACGCCCACTTTTTTGGCGACATCTTCGATATAGGCTTTGGCGCGTCCGCCTTGTTGATTGATCTCATCTACAACCTGTTCAACGTTGATGGGGGAGATGTCATTTGCCGCGACAATGGCGCCGCGCTCGGCAAAGGCTTTGGCAAGGATGCGTCCGCTGCCTTTGCCAGCGCCGGTGATGAGAACGATCTT
Organism: Anaerolineales bacterium; assembly: GCA_043767565.1. Taxonomy (GTDB): domain Bacteria; phylum Chloroflexota; class Anaerolineae; order Anaerolineales; family Villigracilaceae; genus Defluviilinea. The sequence continues at coordinate 366 of JAYUGV010000147.1, read as the reverse complement.
ATCTTTGAATGTATTCATTATTTACCCCGACATCAAGCTGTCGGACTCCAGAGTTAATTACTGACCTTACGCACAGATGAATTTCTCACAGAGTCGCTTAACGCCAAGGCGCAAAGACGCTAAGATTTTATACACTTCGCGCCTTAGCGTCTTGGCGTTGAAATACCTTTATGCAAAGATTCAACCCAATCGGCGTGAGTTGCGTAAGGTGAGTTAATTATTGCACAACGGAACGCTATCGCGATTCTCGTAACCGTTCAATGGTAATCCCAAATAAGGCGAAGGATCGTAGGTGTTTTTGATCTCGAGTTCGTTCTTGAAATGCCCGGTGCCGTCATCTTTGACGATGGAGAAGTGGAGATGAAC
>JAYUGV010000146.1:0-4569 GCA_043767565.1 Anaerolineales bacterium | reverse complement strand
CTAGCCGCGCCACACGCAAGATATTTGCACGTTTCAGATGCAAGAGAAGGCTACAATCTGAAGTTCGTCAAAATGTCTGAAACCCTGGCGTTCGACATGAGCTTCGCATCTTATCTGGTATATTTTCCTGAAACTGCCAACTTTCTATTGCTTGACCGGAACAATCCAACCTATTTTTATGATGACACCCCTACAAAACAACAAAAGAAAACAACAGATGATCTGGTTGGGAAGGCAAAAATCACGGCGCCGATTGCCTACGTGGATTACAACAGTCTGTACGCTGGCGTCACTCAGTTTGAACCCGAAATATTCACTTATTTGATCTCGGTCCCGGGATTAAGTTTCGATGTTTTGGAAAGAGCAAGACCGATCATCAACTATTTACGCAGTACGAAAAATTCAGATGGAAAATTATTAATGGACAAGATGGTGGCAAATACGCTGACGGGCATTGTCCATTTTCATGAGATCCCTGGAGAGGGAACACTGGATTTCGAGGCAAGTTTCAAAGCATTAAACGACAATGGCTTCACAGGCTATGCATCTGTGGAACTGTATCACCATGTGGCTTCGTGGGAAAAGGCCCTCGCTGATAGTTTCGAACATCTTTCCAAATATGTAGATGTCAATCCTTGACATCACAGGAGACGACCATGATAAATCTTGAGCAACTGGGCTGGGAGACACACACCATTGGGGAGATAGATCATCAAAGATTGAAAGCGCCGCATGTAAAACTGCGCGCGCTGACGACTGGAGAAAACGGCGACGGCGTTTTCTCTGTAGACCTGCGTATCAATCAGCCGAACACAAAATATCTATCCACAACTGAACTACACTCCTTCGAACATTTTTTACTCGCCGGGTTCAGAAAGTATATGCCGCAAAACTTTATAAGTGTAGCTCCCATGGGGTGTCAGACAGGTTTTTACTTGATTTTGCTAAATGAAGGCAATGCCCAAAAAATATGTGATGCCTATGAAACCATCCTAAAAGATGTATTAGCGGCAACAGAAGTGCCCTACGCCAACATACGAGAATGCGGGCATTTCGAGAACCACAGCCTGGAGTTGGCACAGGGCGTGGCAAAATATTTATTGGATGCAAAATCCGAATGGCGAAAGGTATTATGACAAACACCACGCGCAATTGGCATGTCGCGCATCAGCGAACCATCGAATATGAGGTGGCGAACTGCGCCGACATTTTCAATCCGCAGAACGATGCTCTCTTATCTGTTGGAAAAAGGGAGAACACCCGCAGGTTTATCATCGTGGATGCAAACGTTGAAAAATATTGTTCAAAGGCTATCAGAGGCTATTTCGACTTTCACAAAATCGACGCAAGCATACTTGTTTTTCCATCCGGAGAGAAAAACAAGACCGTGGATAACTACCTGTGGATCCTGGGTGAGTTAGACAAGTTCCCGATCAATCGGAGAGATGAGCCAATCATCGCCATCGGCGGCGGCGTTCTCACCGATATCGCAGGATTCGTTGCCAGTAGTTATCGCCGCGGAATCCCACATATCAAAGTACCGACAACATTGATGGGATATATTGATGCATCCGTGGGCATCAAAACCGGGGTCAATTTCAACAACCACAAAAATCGGCTGGGCTCTTTTGAACCTCCTAAAAAAGTTCTGTTGGATAGAAATTTTCTAAAAACCCTGCCGCAACGTCACCTCTTAAACGGCGTATGCGAAATGCTAAAGTTGGCTGTCATCAAGGACCATACACTGTTTGAACTTCTGGAGCTGCATGGCGCTGCCTGCATCAAGTCAAGATTTCAGGACGAAATCAGCGCACAGATTTTGGACATTTCCGTTGGCGGGATGCTGGAGGAGTTACAACCCAATCTGTTCGAGGACGAGCTGGCGCGCAAAGTTGACTTTGGTCACACTTTCAGCTACGGGCTGGAGACTCAGCCAGACACAGAATTGCTCCATGGCGAAGCAGTCCTGATTGATATTTTGATTTCCTCGATCATGGCCGCCGCCAGAGACTTATTGTCAGACCAGGAATTAAGCAGAATATTCGACCTGGTTTCCAAGCTGGGGATCGTACTACATGATGAGTGCGTAACGCCAGAACTGTTATGGGAAACCTTGGAGGAAAGAACCTATCACAGAAATGGTCTGCAAAGAGTGCCATTGCCTGAAAGGCTGGGGCAGTGCACGTTTGTAAACGATGTCAAGTTCAAGGAAATTCAATCCGCATGTAAAATTCTGGAAAGAAGGAAAATAAATAATGAGCCTGTTTACGAATACCGATAAGGAAGAAATAAAAAAGTTTGATAAAGTTGCTGAAATTTGGTGGGATTTAAAAGGTTCCATGGGCACATTGCACATCATCAACCCGTTGCGGATGAAATTCATCACCGACGCTATTGACCTCTCTGGCTGCAAAGTTCTGGATATAGGCTGCGGCGGCGGCATTTTGACTGAGGCGCTTGCCAAGCGTGGAGCGCGAGCAACTGGTATCGACCTTTCGAAAGACTCCATTGAAGCCGCAAAGATACATGCCAGCCAGCAGGGGTTGAACATCGATTACAGATACGAAAACATAGAGGAAACTGCTTCCAAATATGCAGGTGAATTCGACGCGATTACGTGTATGGAGATGCTGGAACATGTCCCAGACCCAAATAAAATCATCGCTGCCTGTACGAAATTATTGAAACCAGGTGGTCATGCATTTTTTTCAACGATCAACCGCACTCCCAAGGCGCTTTTATTTGTAATTTTCGGCGGCGAATACATCTTGCGTTTGTTGCCCAGAGGCACCCACACTTACAGCAAGTTGATTCGCCCAAGCGAATTAAAACATTGGGCGCAGAAAAACGGTCTTGAATTTCGCAACCTTGCCAGTTTAATCTATAATCCGTTCACTGGTAAATTCAAGGTTGCCGAACTGGAAGACAATAATTACATGGCTCACTTCGTTAAAAAATAAGGCAGATTCTATGAAACGTTTTTTTGCACTCTCAAGAACATCCCACGGCATTCTGGACCTGGCAACCCCAGCCTTTTGCGCATTGCTCTGGTTGGGCCACTTTCCTGAACTGAAGGTAATCCTGTTGTCCATATTTACTGCCTTCGCGGGATATACTGCGATTTATGCGTTGAACGATCTTGTTGGAACGGCTGTGGACAGGGAGAAATTTTCGGGCAATGAGATGAACGCCGGATACTCCGTTGAAGCTTCTGAGTTACGTTATCCGCTAGCTCGAAATATTTTGAGCTACAAGAGTGGACTGCTTTGGATGGGCCTCTGGTCTATTCTAGCGATTGCCGGTTCGTATTTATTAAATCCCATGATAGTTTTGATCTTCCTTGCCGCCGCTATTTTGGAAGTTGTATACTGCCTGCTGCTTAAAGTCACATATCTTAGAACATTCGTGAGTGGTCTGGTTAAGGCAAGCGGGCCCATTGCGGCTGTCTTTGTTGTGGATGCCAACCCAGCCCCTGCCTCCTTGTTACTTCTGCTCGTCTGGTTGTTCTTCTGGGAAATTGGCGGCCAAAACGTACCTGCAGACTGGAACGATACGGTCGAAGACAAGCGCGTTAATGCCAAGACGATTCCCATCCAATTCGGCATGGAGAAAGCTGGGCTGATCGTGATTTCATCCCTCGCAATTACGGTTATTACAAGTGCCCTGCTGCCAACAATTTCTCCGGCATCTCTTGGCTTGCCCTATATATTGGCGAGCCTGATTGTTGGGTTTATATTACTTCTACAACCCGCTTTTCAACTCAACCGAAATAAGGAAGGTCGCTACGCAGCCAAGTTGTTCGATAAAGCCAGTTATTACCCGGTGGCGCAATTTGTACTCATATCGATAATTTTGATTGTCTCTACACTTACGAGTTAGATGATAAGCACAAACCACTTTCAATGTATTTGTTCCAGAGAGCAGATGGACAATTCAAGTTTATAGTCAAAACAAAAAGAGCAGAAAAATTCCTGCTCTTTTTGTACTCAGGCAACAAGCTGCCCGTCTCCACAAATTTAGTTAACGCCAGAAGTTTTGAGTGAAAGGAATCAAGCGCAAGGCGACATCAATGAGCAAACCGAACATGAACATCGAACCAAAGGAACGATTGTTTCCAAAGGCCAGCGGGGCAAAGTAAAGGGGCCAGCCGCCCTGTCCATCGGGGAAACCTTCAGGGCGGGTATCGGGCCTAGGTTTGAGAAGTGCGGGATAGACCTGTTTGAACATTGGGAAGGCAAACAGAACAATCAGCATCACTGGCGTAAAGAATTTTGTTGCGATGAGATAGAAGGTGAAGAGATAAGGCAGGATCATCATAGCGAGCACCGAGTAACGTGCTACTTTTTCACCAATGATCACGGGCAGGGTGAATATCTTTTTATCATGGTCGATCTTGATCTTATCGATATGCTTGCCAAAGATGACTGTAGTGACGCCCAGCACATAGGGGAGGCTGGCAATAACCACCTGCCAATTCCATTGATGCGCCAACACATAATATCCGCCGCCAATCATCAACGGTCCCCACACCAATAGAACGGCGACTTCACCCAGCGCAATATACTTCAG
>JAYUGV010000145.1:0-4577 GCA_043767565.1 Anaerolineales bacterium | reverse complement strand
GATGAGGGCGGCGATCAAGATCGAGAGAAAATAGGTTGAGGGTTTCGGCATGGCATATACAAGTATAAAGCGGACTCGAAATTAGATGTAGTACACTTAAGCCAGCAATTCCAAATCTGGAACCAACGAACTAAACGCAAAGTCGCCAAGACGCCAAGTTTTGGACTCTTTCTCGCCAAAATCGGCAGGAAGACCGATTGGTGCAAGAAAATGCTAAATGCTCCAAAAAATCTTTGCGACTCTGCGCCTTGGCGTTAAGATTTTGGCATCGCTGCCCTCAACTTAATTTTAGATTTGGGATTGCTGCACTTAAGCGCGTCAAGAGGAATATTGCATGGAAATCTGTTATTTACTCGCCTTCCCCGATAGCGACGATGGGAAATCTCCGCCCCCTGAACAATTCAAAGGCTTGATCAAAGATGCGCCCTACTTCCAACCGACGGATATTGATCTGGTCACACTGGGCGAAGAAACGATTGTTATTGAAGGACATGCCGTTCCGATCACACGTCAGCGCTACGATGACCGCGTGCAAATGGTCGAATGTCACTTCACCCTGCGCGACCCTTTCGCGGCTTCGGTCCTGCCGGAAAGGATCAAGATCCAAAGCGCGTTGCAAAGCCGCTGCATCCCCGAGGCTGTTCGCAGAAGCGGCTTATTCGAGGAATACTCCATCCTGCTGGTGGATGAAGCCAAGTCCACACCCGATAAATGGATCGAAAAGAACAGCATTGCCATCGCCAACTTCATTCGTTCACAGCGCGATGTTTTTGACCCGGAGGAGATCAATGAGGTGCTCGGCTCGCGCACGCGCTACTCTGCCAAAGAGTTGACGCTGATCGATTGGGAAGGCGCGTTGATCATCGCGCCCAATGGCGATTTCCAATCGGATATCGCCCTGCTCAAGATCGGCAATTACCAGTTGCTGCGCTATCGCATGCTGGATGCGTCCATCGAACAGATGCTGGATAAGATCAATGAAACTTTTTTTCAGAACAAAAGACGTCCGCGCCCCACGCGCGGCATGATCCGTCAGATCGCGGAGCACCGGCTCGAGGTGATGCTCGGCTTCGAACGCGCCGAACAGAACATGCTCCTGATCGGCGATTGGTACACCGCCAAACTCTATGAAGTGATCCAGAACGAATTCTATTTGAAGGACTGGAAGGAAAGCGTCCGCAGCAAGCTCGATAATCTCGAGCGCATCATGGAAACGATCAAAGATAATTTCAGCGTATCCTGGGAAGGCCTCATGGACAAAGTGCAGTTGGCGCTTTGGTTCATCCTGCTGATCGGTTATCTCTATCTTTATTTTTTGGACGCCGGTTGGCTCAAGTTCCCCAAATAAGACCACATCTCATCATGACATTTTCCCGCCATCAAAAAATTTCCTTCGCGATCACCGCGCTGCTTTTCTCCACCTTAGCCTGCCGCGCCGCAACGAGGCTGATCATCCCTGATACCGCTACGCCGCAACCCACACTCACTGCTGCATTCCCACCGCCAACTTTTACCCTGACACCTTTCCTCCCGCCTATAACAGCCACTGTCGAATATACAGCCAGTTGTCCGCTGGCGCTGGATCAGATACTCAAAGATGCCACCGTCAGCGACGAGAAGCTCGCAGGTGATGAATCAACTTCGGAGAAGGATGTGGCGTATCTCGTCCACTACAGCGTGATCGACGAAGAGTTAAAGACCCCACTCTTTGAGAAGATTCCTGCCAACCTCGAAAAGGATCAGCAAGACCGCACCGCGCACGAAGCGATCTGGGAGCTTTTCAAACGGCTCATTCCGGTTGAACAGCGCGAGATCGTCTCGGGCTTTGGTATCTTCACCGACGGTAAATACAATTACCTGGCGGCAGTCAATCAAGCGGAGAGGAATCCGTACAAGTGGGAATTGAACGTGGATCTCACCGACGCCGCCCAAAAGACCTCGTTGACGTTCACCCTGCTCCACGAATTTGGGCATCTGCTAACGTTGAACCGCGATCAAGTGGAAGTAAGTGTGCCGATCTACCATCATCCCTATGATGAGGATATTTATCAACAAGAGCTGGATGCCTGTCCGCAGTATTTCCCTGGTGAAGGCTGCAGTAATCCGGATTCATACCTCAATCAATTCTTCGAGCGCTTCTGGACAGATTTCTACGCTGAATGGCAGGTGATCGATGCGGAGCAGGATAAAGACAAGCAATACGATATGCTTGATGATTTCTATAATACCTATCAAGACCAGTTCCTCACCGATTACGCCCCCACCAGCCCGGCGGAAGATATCGCTGAATCCTGGGCGTTCTTCATCTTTGCGCCCAAGCCCGAACTCGATTCGATCGCACATGAAAAGATCCTGTTCTTTTATGAATATCCAGAACTGGTCGCATTACGCGCGCAGATCCTGGATAGAATATGTGTTGAGTACCAATAACAATATGAATGATCTCACCCGCCCCATTCCCGAATCCTATTGGGTTGAACCCGGACGCCTGCTGGCCGGAGAATACCCGGCTCAATTCAACAACGAACTCACCCTTCAACGCATCGATGCGTTGATCCAGGCTGGCTTCAATACCTTCATTGATCTAACCAAGCCCAACGAAACGCTTGCCTACATCCGTACTCTGATGGATGAAGCCAAGCTCTATGATGCAGAAGTAGAACATCAACGCTTCGCCATCGGGAATTTCGGTCTGCCAACCCCCGAACATATGACGACCATTCTCAATACCATTGATGCTGAACTGCAAGCCGGGCGCAAGATCTATCTGCATTGCTGGGGCGGTATCGGCCGCACCGGTACAACGGTTGGATGCTATCTCGTACGGCGCGGGAAAACAGGTGAAGAAGCATTACAGCAACTGGCAGAGTGGTGGCAAAAAGTTCCCAAAAGTCAGTTTCACCGCCGCTCACCTGAAACATACGAGCAAGCAGAATTCATCCGCAACTGGGCAAAATACGAAAATAAATAAGCCCACCTTACGCATACTGGCTCTAAGGCGGTCTCTGACCGCCGTGTTTTGCATGTCACACCGCAGGATCACAGATCCTGCGGGAGCATAAACTGCGTAAGACGAGTTCATAAGGCTGAACAGCAGTCCTTACAGCATATTAACTCCATCTTAAGGATGGTCAGGGGTAAACTAAAAAGCAGTATAATCTTTTCAGGAGCAATTTTGGAATCAACCCAACTAGAACCCGAATTCGAGCCGCAACTCGAACAACAGATCCAACCTGAAGTTCAACCCGAGGCGCAGCCTGAAGCACAGCTTGAAAACAAAGAGGATTGGAAACGCTTCGCCCTGGATATTCTCGAAACCATCGTCCTGGCAGTCGTGCTCTATTTCGGCATCAATGCCCTCTCTGCGCGCGTACGCGTGGATGGCTTTAGCATGATCCCCACCCTGCAGAACGGCGAATACATCCTTGTCAACCGGCTGTCTTATAAAACCGGACAACCCGAACGCGGCGATATCATCGTCTTTCGCCTGCCTGGTGATGAATCACAAGATCTGATTAAACGTGTCATCGGCTTGCCCGGCGATACGGTTCACGTCAGCGATGGTATTGTCACCATCAATGGCGCCAAATTGGCAGAGCCCTATATCGCCCAAGCCCCGCTCTATTTTGGCGAATGGACAGTCCCCGAGGGCAACCTCTTCGTGCTCGGCGATAACCGCAACGACTCAAGGGATTCGCATCAATGGGGCTTATTGCCGCTGGAAAATGTGATCGGCAAATCACTTGTCATTTACTGGCCCCCCGCTGAATGGCAGTCGATTAATCATACTGTAGAAGTGCTTACACCACAGGAATAGGGCAATTCAGATGAAAGAATTAAGTTCAGCAAATACCTCCAAAGCATTTCCATGTAATGAGTGTTCGGCTGGCATCATGCACATTCGCCACATCACCTACTTCACCTGGCTGGGCGAAGAACTGGTCACGGTTCCAAACTTCCCAGCCTGGGTCTGTGATATGTGCGGCAAACGCGAATACGACCAAAGCGCCATCTCCTGGTTAAGTATGCTGCTCAACCCTGAAGCGGGACATCCCACCCGCCGCGTCAAACGGACCACTCAGCCTGAACCACGAAAACGAAACGCCCCGCCCCCCATGCTTGATTAACACACACCCGAGCTAGAAACCTTATGGATACTTCACAACGCACTTATCGCTTCCTGCCAGCCGATGTTTATATTGCCGGTTATCGGGTGGTCGGTAAGATCATGATATCCACGAACGGCATTATGGGTGTGCTCAATGACATCACCAAATCGCATCTGGAAGTCCACGATGCCCGGCTGGCGCGCATTCATATGCCGACCAAACTGGTGGATCACTTTGAAGTGGTACGTTTGATGAAAAATCAGGTGTTCGCCGTTTGTGCGGCACGGCGCGAAGACCTGGGTCCCACCGCGGTGGTGCGTGGCGGCTATTCGAATCAAGTGAGTATGGCCACCCGGCTCACAACCAGTGTCTATGAGATCGAAGGCAAGCTCGAGGTTACCGGTCGTTTTGATTTCGTCACCTTGATCTCAGATAAGACCCGCAACTTCATCCCGCTCTTCGATGCCT
>JAYUGV010000144.1:0-11478 GCA_043767565.1 Anaerolineales bacterium | reverse complement strand
AAAAAATGCTGCCGCATTCGTTCATCACTGTTTTTGACCACCCACCAAGCGACTGAAGTCGCCACTACGGGAACTTTTTCGTGAAGTACTGATTATATCTAGAATGGCTTCAATCAGCCTTTGACATTTGTCAGATGGATCTTGGAGATTCGTCCTTATTTATTTTTATGTATTTGGGAGAGTGAACAGGAAAGCCGCCCCCTTACCTACTTCACTCTCTACCCAGATCTGACCGCCATGAAATTCAACGATCCGTTTTACGATCGCAAGTCCGATACCGGTTCCATCAGCCAGGGGGTCCAATTTGTTGAACAAGCCAAAAATGCGTTCATGGTGTTCAGGCGCGATCCCGATCCCATTATCGCGCACAAAGAAAATCGGCATGCCATTTTCCGAACCGCGCGTGCCTATTTCGATCACAGGTTCAGGCTGTCTGCCGGAAAACTTCACGGCGTTATCAATTAGATTTTGAACGACTTGCAGCAGTCTTCTGCGGTCGCCCTGCACAGCCGGAAAATCCTGATCAACCTTGATCTGCGGCGCACTTTCCTGCAAGCGCCCATGTAATATTTCCAGGGCTTCGTTCACTAAATCCCCAAAGGCGACCGGTTCAGGTGAATTTATCATGCGCCCAATACGCGATAGTTCCAGCAGGTCATTTAGCAGGTCATGCATTTTTTCAACCGCGCCGTTGATCCGCTCCATGTCTCTTTGCAAGCGCGCCTGATTCCCGGCTGCCACATCTTGTTCAAGAAAACCGAGAAAGCCTTTGATGGTGATGATTGGCGCCTTCAGGTCATGTGAAACCGTGTAAGTGAATTGTTCAAGCTCGGTGTTCTTGGCCGCAAGCTCATGGATCAGGCGCTCACGTTCTGCCTCGCTGCGCTTGCGTTCAGTCACATCCACTACTGTACCAGCCATGCGGATCGGATGTCCCTCTGCATTTCGGTAGACATTGCCGCGACCTTCCAGCCAACGTATCTCCCCGCTGCGCCAGATAAAACGATGCTCGATAACATAATAATAATCCGGGGTGGATAATGAATGAGCGATCGCTTGCTGCACATTTGGAAAGTCTTCGGGATGGATGAGCGCCAGATACGTATCATACTTGCCGTCAAACTCACCTTTACTCATCCCGAACAACGTCTCGATCTTATCGGACCATGAAACTGCTCCGGTTTCGATATCCCAGTTCCACGTCCCCATCTTTGACGCATCGAGCGCGAGCGCCAACCGTTCCTGCTCACTTCGTAATATTTGTTCAATCCGCAATCGTTCGCGCAATTCCTGATCTGCCTCACGCAGAGACTTTTTCAAAATGTTGATGATGAAATAGATCTGCACAGACGAGAAAACAAATAACCCGGTCAAGTTGATGGCGATGCCGATGGGCGTATCCATCACTGGCTTGCTGATACCCCAATCTTCATACAAAGCCAGGACCCAAACCGCCAGAATACTCCATGAAGTAAACAGCGTGACTGTACGCCAGCTGTAAATATATCCTGCGCTAAGAATGATCGTAAAATATACGAACAAAAGAACACTTCGTACACCATCAAACTGGCTTGCGATCCAGGTAATACTGACCCAGGAAAGGATCAGTAGAACATAGCCAGCAGCACGCACGTATCCACGCTTGATCAATATCTGGACGATCATCTGAAGGAACGCCGAGGCGATCAAAATGGTATTAAAAGCCTTTCCGAACTGGGTGTCCAAAGCCAGGTTAACAATGATCAATGGAATAAAAACAATTAATAATGCCAATGAGACCACATGCAATAGTTGCGCATGGCGTGTCTTTTCGGGGTCATCATCAAAGTGCGGGAGCGAAAGCATCAGCCAAAGTCGATTCATTTGTTGACCTCATCAATTTCCGGTTGAGTTGGAAGCGAGAGGAAGAAAGTCGCGCCTTTTCCCACCTCAGACTCTACCCAGATCCGGCCTTTATGATATTCAACGATCCGCTTCACCAACGCCAGCCCAATACCCGTGCCTTCACTTTGGGCATTCAGTTTGTCGAAGAGTCCGAATATCTTGTCTTTGAATTGAGGGGCGATACCGATACCATTATCACTAACAAAAAAGACGGGGTCACCATTTAATTCACCCTGCACGCCAATGCTGATCTGCGGTGCGGGCTGTTCGCCCATAAATTTGGCGGCATTATCGATAAGATTCTGGAACACCTCGAATAACCGTTGCCGGTCACCATACACAGACGGGAGTTTTTCAGCCACGTGGGTCGCGATGTTGCCCGCACTGATGCGGCCATGCAGCAGTTCCAATACTTGAGTGATCAAGTCATTCATTGCGATAGAGACAGGCTCGTTGGTGAGGCGCCCGATACGCGAAAGCTCCAGAAGATCACCCAATAGGTGCTGCATTTTCTCAGTGGCATCACTAATCCGTTGAAGGTCAGATTCAAAGCGAGCCATGTTACCCTTCTGCACATCTTCGCGCACATAGCCAATAAAGCCTTTGATGGTAATGAGGGGAGATTTTAGATCATGCGAGACGGTATAGGTAAACCGCTCAAGTTCATAATTCTTGGCTTCTAATTCGTCGATCAGTTTATCGCGTTCAGATACAGCCCGTTTGCGAAGGGACACATCGCGGATGGTGGCTAGCACCAGATCCGGTCCGGCTAGCGTGATACGCACTTCAAAGATTTTGCTGGCGTCTTCAGGCAGTTGATACTCAAAGGCATTGACTTGTCCAGAGTCCAGCGCGCGTCCAGTAGCAAAGTTCACCTGCGCCGCCATATCAGGAAAAATTTGTGCAATATTCCTGCCAATGATCTGGTCTGGTCTTTGAAGCAGATTTTGATCAGCGGAGGGTATAAATTGAACAATGTTCCCCGCACCTGTAAGTTCAAAGATCATGTCGGGAGTAGCTTCAAGCAGGGCACGCACCCGCGCCTCACTTTGGATCAATGCTTCGCGGGCATCATCCTGTTCGGTTATATCGTAGAACATGGAGAGAATAGCTGGTATACCGCCCTCGTCGATCAATTCGTAAAAAGCAATTGTCTTCAGGTGTTTTCCGGCTTCGTTTATAAAATCATAAGCAGGGTTTTGAATGGATCTATTTTCGAGCAGTTCAGCAATAAATTTGTTGCGTTCTTCCGATTTCAAATCATGCCTTAGTTCGAAGGTGGTCCGTCCAATGGATGTTTCAGGATCGTGACCGGAAAGCTTCCAGAAAGCGGCATTGGCATCGATGATGCGTCCTTCAGCCAGGGTGGTGATCACAATGGCAACCGGGCTGTTTTGAAACACCTTATGAAACCGTTCCTCACTTTGTTGCATTGCCAGTTGGGCAATTCTTTGTTCTGTCACATCATAAAACATGGACATAATCGTTGGTTTATCACCCAGGTCAATTAATTCGTAAAAGGCAACGGTGACACGATATTCGCCGCTTTCATTAAAAAACTCGTAGTTGGGGTTATGCAAGGATTTATATTTTAATAATTTTGAGACGAACTTCTGGCGTTCTGTCTCCTTATCCCAGACCTTCAATTCGACAGTCGTGCGCCCAATGGACGTTTCACGATCGAAGCCGGTCAAATTCCAATAGGCATTATTGGCATCGATCAACGTCCCATCAGTCAAGGCTGTGACATTGATCGCCACGGGGTTGAAATCGAATATTTTGCGGAAGCGTTCCTCCCCCACCCGTAAAGCCTGTTCAGCGTGTGAACGTTCGGCAAATTCAGCCTGCATTTGCTCGAGGGTCTGACGCAGGGTATTGATCACTAAAAAGACCAAAAAAACAAACAGGGCAAAAATAGCGGTCAAGTCGCGCGCTATAGTGATGGGTTCATCGATATGCGCGGTTCGCAAGCCGCGCGCTTCAGCGACAGCAAAAACCCAAATCGTTATAATGCTTAAGGCTGAAAATGTAAGGGAAAAACGCCAGCCAATGAGCAGTGCCGCCATAAGGATGAGCAGCATATAAACATAGATCGCCACATCATGGACACCGTCTGCATGCCAGGCGAGATATGTGACCCCGATCCAGACTGTCACCACCAGAAGTACCGCAGACTGGTTGACGAAGCCGCGTTTTAATAAGAATAACAGGAAAAATTGGGTGGCAACTAAACCGACCAAAAACGTAGTGGTCGCATCGAACACGCCCCCATGCTGCCATTGGTGAGAAAAGAACACCAATACGCTGACCACGATTACACCTGTAAAGATCGCTCTCAGTATCCCTGCGATCAACTCACGGCGATCCGACCCAAAGAGCGGTCTCAACATCTGACCAATGAAATCAGGTTTCATTAATGCTATTGCTCCATTTGGGAGAATATATCACATCGCTAAATGAAAAAAACGGAAAAACAATTTGATTATCCTTCACCCAATTCAGGGATCGGTTGCATTGGCATCCGATTCGCCATATAACTTTCCAGTGCAAAGATGATCAGCGCCGCCCAAACAATGGCAAAGCCGATGAAGTGCGACATATCAAAAGCTTCCTTATAAACAAATACACCTATCAGGAATTGCAACGTCGGCGCGATGTACTGCAGAAGCCCCACGATCGTGAGCGGGATCTGTTTCGCGGCAGATGCAAACATCAAGAGCGGAATTGTGGTCACGACGCCTGCGCCGATCAGAAAAGTATCTACAAGCGTGCCGGTATGCAGGAATGCGCCCGAGCCGGTTACGCCAACGATCGTAAGATAGATCAATGCAACCGGGAAGACGATGCCCGTTTCGAGCGTAAGCCCGTAAAGAGAACCAAGCGGCGAAAGTTTTTTCACGAAGCCGTAAAACCCAAATGAAAATGCCAGCGAAAGCGCGATCCATGGCAGGCGACCGTAGACAGAGGTCAGATAGATCACGCCAACCGCCGCGAGCCCCACGGGAATCCACTGCATGGGGCGTAATCGCTCACGTAAAAAAATAACGCCAAGCATTACGCTCAGCAACGGGTTGATAAAATATCCGAGGCTGGTTTCAACAATGAAACCGGCATTAACTCCCCAAACATAGATCAGCCAGTTAATACTCAGCAGCACAGCCGCTATCGAATAGATCCCGATCGTTTTCCATTGGAATGCGACAGAGCGAAATTCTTTCCATTGTTTGGTTACGACGATGTAAATTGCCAGCAAAATAAACGACCAGCCGATACGATGTCCGATCACCTGCAGAGCTGGGACCGGATGCAAGAACTTCCAGTAAATGGGAAAGAAACCCCACAGCACATAGGCGCCAATGCCGTATAAAATACCTTTATTCATATCACTCCTGTATGAGATGTTTAAAAATTATCGATGGACTGACGCCCCGCAAAGCCATCATCAATTTCGTGCCAAAACTCTATATCGCCTTTGCCGTGTTTCCAACACAAATACACTTCGCGCTCATCTCTCAGGGCAGGGAAATCAAGCAAGCCGGTGTTAATGTCTTTGATGAGAACGCCGATATCTTGAATACTGTGGATCAAGGCATCCAGCCGATCAAAGCTTTTGACCAGTTTACTCATGGTCGGGTTCCCGCCATTGCCTGCGGTTTTTTCCATAACGCTCCAGATCTCAGGCTGGTGTACAAGGATCTCGCTGCGAATGGACTGGATCTCGTCCATCCACGGGCAGATGGACTTTAATGCTTCGTTGGCTTCGGGGAGGGTAAAAAATTTAGGCATGATTGGTAGTATACACGAAGACAGGTACACAGGTAAACGCGTAATTGTGTTTACCTGTGTACCTGTCTCACTTGTGTACAACTCTTAAGCCAGAGAAGCGTGATAGCCTTTTTTCTTTACAGCCGCAATAATCTGATCGTCAGTCAGTTTTGATTCGTCAAATTCAATGACCATTTCCAAGCGGTGATAACTGGCATTGATCTCTTTGACGCCCTCGAGCACATCTTCGAGGCTTTCGAGTTTCATGGCGCAGTTGATGCACGTCATGTCGGGGATCTTGAAGGTTTTTTTTAGCATAGGTATGCCTCATCACGTTTGGTCTCGATACGCCCTTCGCAACAATCGCTCAGGGCTATTCGACCAACGGTTTTTATTGAAACACGATCATGCCCGTATACATGCCCATGGAACAGGTGAAGAACATGCGCGTACCAGATGGCTGTGCGGGGATATTGACCTGCACAGTGCCAGTATCGGGCAGCAGTTGATACACATCCAACGCAGGGATGACAAAATCACGGGCGCAGGAATAGGTCTTGTCTGTGACAAGGTTCAGGATAAACGCGGTATTTGCATCCGCATTTAAGGTTTGGGGGAAGTAACCTTTGTTTTTCACATAGAGAGTGAGTTCACCGTCAGATGCCGGAGATTGGGGAACTGAGGCTTGAGCGGAGGAAACACTTTCGGATGGAAGCAGGCTCCGGCGTAGGTTATGAAACGAGAGCGGGGATCCCATTACATTGAGTCCGCCGTCTAAAGTCACAAGTCCCAAGATCAAGACAGTCACAGCGACAAAACGCATAAAGAATTTCTCCAGACGTGAGCCGAGTTCGGTGGTGAGGTAGGCAACAATGAAGAAGACCGGGCTGGTGCCGAGGACGAAGGCGAACATCATTGCCGCGCCGGTGACTGGACTGCCGGTGGCAAGCGCGGCTGCCATCATGGCTTGGGTCACGCCGCAGGGGATGAAGACCGTGAGTGCGCCGAGAAAAAGCGGCGTGAAGGTGTCGGTACCTTTGGAAGTGCGGCGGATATAGCGCGTGATGAATTTTGGCGGCTCGACCGAAAAGTAGCGGAAGATGGGATGCACGTTGAACATACGCAGCGCGTTACCGATCATGAAGATGCCAATGGCGATCATGAGGAAGGCGCGCGTGAGCGGACTCAAAGTGAGGAACTTGCCGATCCAGCCCAGCAGGACTCCCAATAACGTATATGCAGCAAGTTTCGCGATCAGAAACAACAAGATCGGCAGCGCTGTGCTTGAACGCTTTTGGGGTTGAACTTTTTTGCCACGCTTACCATGCTGTGTGGATTGTTCGAGGTAATCCGTTTCGATCTGATGCGCGAGTGAGCTCGCCAATAAGCCGCCCTGCACTGCGAGGCAACTTAAGCCGCCCGTGGTTAACCCGGTGATGAACGCAACCATGATGCGTCCTGAAAGACCTGTCCCTGCGCCGATATCCAATGCTTGAGCGCTCTGGTTTTGGAAAGCGATCATGACAACTGCCATGGTGACCAAACCAATTCCAAGCGCAACCAGAATAACGGGATCAAAAGCGGGTTTTTGTTCTTTGAATGACATAACATCCTCTACTATATCTGTTATGTATTGTATCTCCAACAATCGAAATGATTATAGGAAGAATATCTGGAAATTGCTGTGACAAACCGCCAGCGGCAGGTCTATTAACTTTTGATTTCGCTCAAGATTTCGCGAATATGCTTCACTAACAGATTGCTCAAAGGAGCTGTACTCTGGGGCTCTCCATTTTGATCATAAGGCATGGAAATATACCAGCGTTCCTGTCTGACCTTATCAACGAGAAAAACGCCCGGCGTATGGATGATCTCCCCGGCCGGTTGCGGAACAGCTGCAACACCATAGGCTTTCCAAACGGGCGTCAATTCATCAGCGCTTCCGGTTAGAAAATGCCATATCGGGATTTCATCGAGATGCCAGGTTTGGGTAATCTCATATACATCAGCAATCGCATTGTCTTCAACATTCACGTTGACGCCTATAAAAGCAACCTGACTAGCCTCCGTTTGATCAAGCTGTTGATAAGCGAGCCTTAGTTGAGCGGCAGTTAACGGACAGGTGTCCTTGCATTTGGAATCCATGAAGGTCAGAACGATCACTTTTCCGCGAAAGTTTGACAGACTTATCATGGAACCATTCTGGTCCGTTAGAATGAAATCAGGTGCCTCGCCGCTGAGTTCCGTACCTTCATAAGGTAGAGCGCTCTCACGAGACATCCATGAAAAGTAACCGAGCGTGCCCGCGATGACGATGGAACCGAGAATAAGCCAAATACGCCAGTCCTTCATTGTTCAATGCCTTTCATAAGAGTAATCTCACTGCGATGAACCGTATCAGCGAACGATTCGTTGACGTAGGGAAAGGCAAATCTGACTAGAGGGATTCCAAGCAGCACGCCAGTAATCAAGCGCATCCAGGAATTGAAGGAGCCAAGGGCATCCCCCTGATAGAAAGCCATTGAAAAAGCGTGATTAGTGATAATTTGAAGCCAGACATTTGTGTCGCGAAAGCCCTGCCCTATGCCTGCTAAATCGCTGAGAGTATGAGTGCTACCATCTAGCACCATCGGCAAAAGCAGAATCGCAAACATCCAAAACGAAATAGGTTTCATTTGCTTCCGAACCAGCCCATACAGCAGGCCACCAAACAAAATACTTGTATACATCGAGACCATTCGATCCGACCATGCCACTTTCCAGCCCATTTCGGAGTTTCCAATGAACTGACGGAGGAGAAACGGGTCGTTGGTGGGTTGCCACGCGGTTTGGATCTCAGCCAGCGAATACATGCCCTTCGTGCCAAATAGAAAGAATGACCTTTCGGGAAGCTGATGACATTGAAAAGCATAAAAGAGGTAGGTTGCCTTTCCTGCACTCGTCCAACCCCAGTGCATAAAAACAGGGGCAAGCCACGGCAAGCCAACCCATACAGCAATCAGAAAATTTACAAGTAACAACCAGTGGCGAGCAAATCCAAGTACAACGCGCTTCATCAGAATGATTCGCTGGATTTGCGAGGGCGAACGGGGAATAGTGGAAGATATTTTCATTCTGAGCTCATTTATCCGACCACGAGATGCCGTTATCTCGGCTGGCATAAACCTCGCCTTGATCGCTGACTACAATAATATGATTAGGATCAAGCGGGCTAACCGCGACTGCCAGCAAAGTCCCCTTCAGACCCGTTGCCTTCCAGCTTTGACCATTATCATCCGAAACATAAAGTCCAGCCGAATTGCCAAGCGTGGTCACATATAAACGTCCATTTGCGCGGACATAATTCACTGCGACCACACCGTTGCCTGGGATATTCTGAACAAGCGACCAGGTCCGTCCGCCATCCAGACTATGCCACAACCCAGCCTGACCCGCCGCCGCATACAGCGATTCCGAACTTTCCCCCATCGCGAGATTGAACGTCGAGGGAGGTGCGCCATCAGATAGTTGGGTCCACGTACTCCCGCCATCCTCGGAACCGAAGATGCCGAAGCCGACAACATGGGCAAAGACTCTGATAGCATCATCGGGATTAACAGTAAAGCCGTGAATATCGAAGCCCGGTAGATTCGTGGTGACAGATTTCCAGGTCTTCCCACCATCCGTGGATTTGAAGAAAACATCGTGCCCAGCGGCATACATGATGTCTGCATCTGAAAGTGGCAGAGCCAATGCCATTGCATCCACATCGGTAAGCGCGGTGGATTGCCAATCCACTCCGCCATCGTAACTGACCAGTAAGCCGTTGTGATGCCCAAAAAAGACAGTCTCTGGTTCAGTCGGTGAAAATGCAAGCGAATGGAAATCACTGGTTGATAAGTGGCTGATTGCACTTACGCCTGAACTTTCGGAATTTGTATTGGAAAGAAATACAAATATCAACCCAGTGACCAGGATCAGCATAATGCCGCCAATCATTAACTGACGGGAGCGTTGTTGCTTTCTTTTTGTACGCATTTTTTCACGTTCTTGTTGTTTGCTCATAATATTTTCTCGGTATTATCTTTTTCAAGGTGCAGTTTAGGGGTTTTGAAAGTTTTTCATTATATCAGTGCAGGCGGACATCATATTACTCATCGTCTGTCCATTCATGCCCATCATCCATCCGCCCATCATGCCGCTCATCATGAGGAAACCTACGACGATCCCAATAACAAGCAGAACGACAAGAATGATGAGCAGAACAAGCAGAATTGTGATAAGACGCTGATTTGTAGTTACTGTGGTATTCATATCAATTTTCTCCTTCTCAATTGTATTCATGGCAATTTTCTCCTCTTCAAACTTTAGAACTAAAATACTGCGATCCTCTATCGAAGTAAAGGGTCAATCACGGCACTGATCTCGTCCATACTGAGGAACGGACCAATCTTGACATATTTGAGGACGCCGTTGGTATCAATGATGTAAGTCTCTGGCACACCCTGGATACGGAACAACTGTGAGATTCTTGTACCCATGTCCGGACCGTTGGGATAGGTATTACCGAATTTTTTGAGAAAGATGCGCGCCTCCGGCTCGGTATCGACGTAATCCACTCCCAGGAAAACTACTTTTCCAACGGGCTGATAATACTTCCAGGCTTGCTCCAATACCCGCGCTTCCTGTTCGCACGGCTTGCACCACGAAGCCCAAAAGTTGATGAAGACTACCTTCCCGTGCAGGTCCGAAATTTTTGTTTCAGATTGACCGTTGTATTCATAGCCGCTAAAAAAGGTGAGGCTGAAATCCGGGACTTTGTATCCGGGTTGAACGGTTCCTTGCTGGGCACGTGCCATGCCCATTCCCATGAGGACGAGAAAGCCGGCAAGGAGTGCCCAAATGAGGATCTGCGCCCGGAGTGAGACACCGCGCCGTGGATTTATTGGGGCTTCTGTCATAACCTGCATTCCTTTCTGGCAGCGGCCGGGCTAGAACACGTCGCCGCGCCAGCGATACCAAAGCCAACCGATGCCGATTCCCAAGATTCCACCGATAAGCCCTGCAAGCCAATGGATCGGATGCGGCTTCGGCTCCAGGATCATTTCACCGACGATCAAATAACCAGCAAGCCCGAGCCCAACTGCCCACAGGTAAACTACAAAGGGCCATTCGTTTTTTGGACTGGGCTTAGACTTTACTTTCTTTTTGCTCATGCCAATTCCTTAATCACCATAATTCTTTATTTTTGGGAACGATTCGTCAGCCAAGTGGCAGCAGATCTTTCCTGTTATCCGAATCGCAACTGCACCCCTGTTATTAGAAAGTTCGCATCAGGGGTGCAGATGCATCTGGCGATCCTAAGCAATTAAGTGCGCACGTTCACAGGCCGGGACTTGCGGTCAGCAGCATCGCTTCGGGTGAGAGCCTGTTTCTTTGCTTCGAGTGCCGCGATCTTTTCAGTCTCGGCGATCTCCTGCTCCAGCCGCTCACGCTGATCACGCAACGCTTTGAGGCGATCCGCCTCCGACGTGAGTGCGGTATGACTCATCGTGGAATGGTCCTGCTGGCCGCTCATATTTTTATTCATCATCCACATCATCACTCCCATAGCGATGGGGCAAGCCAGCACCGCGACGGCAATCAGAATAGTTGAAAGTTCCATGGTAATTATCTCCTTTTGTTTGAAATGTCGTTTAGTTTCTATTTCGCGTGATGTTGATTAGTTAATTTTTCAATTTGCTGATCCACTGCCCAGCAATTCTCAATATGAAAAACGGTCCTATGCAAAACAGGATGGGAATGCTAACCTGTTGGGCATAATGTATGAAGAATTGAAACTCACCCGCA
>JAYUGV010000143.1:0-4590 GCA_043767565.1 Anaerolineales bacterium | reverse complement strand
TGGTTTCCATCGCGCCGCTTAACCAGATCCAATACGTCACATTGCTTTGGTCGGTCTTGATCAGAGCGGTGAATAATTCACGCGCCTTCGCGTTATTTGCCGCGCGCAGGGCTTCTACTGCTTCCTGGAATGCTAGATCGTCAGCCATATTCTGATTTTACCCTACTCATGCAGTTTGGCTGCATGCTCGTGAAATTCATCCACTTGATAAACAAGCACCTCCAGATGTTTGATGCGCCAGGTGTTATCGCTCACGCCCATCTTGTAGCAAAGGTTATCCATGAATTCGGCGGGGTCGGGAATCTTTTCCCAGACTTGCGGCAGGAAGGTTGCGCGTCTGCCGCTATCACGCAGGATGACGCCGTCGGTGTGCGGTCGTAATTTGGACAAGAGCTCAACCGCATCTTCATACTCAAGCGGAATCGGGCGCGTCAAACACGAGACTTCGATCTGGATCCTGCTTAACTCATCTTCTCTCACCGGAGGAAAACGCGGATCTTCCAACGCGGCGGCGATGGCATGTTCGCGCACATCTTTTGCCAGCGGTTGATGCGCTTCCAATGCGCCGATGCAACCGCGCAGTTGTCCATGGATGGTGAGAGTCACGAACGATGCGCCTTGTTCACGTAAATGATGTGACAAAGATCTTTCATCGAATGGTGTTAATTTTTTACCCCGCACACTACATTCCATGGCTTCGCGCGCCATGCGCAGTAAAGTCTGTTGTTCTTCAAGTGAGAGTTGAGCGTTCATAGATTTATCTCCATTCGAAAATGGACATACACATTAACAAAATCTTTATCCGCTAATTTACACCAATCCCCGCGAATTTAAAAGATCAGAGCAAATTCGCGAAGATCATGTGGAAAGGCTAATTTTATTCATCCTTCACACCTGCACTTGTGCAGGTGCAAGTGTCATTCAACATTCATCATTGCTTTGCCAGCTTCCAATACACGCGATTGTGATACACCAGCGGCTCACTAGTCCCATCACCTTGCGCGGCAATGACCTCCGCCACGAAGAGCGTATTCTCGCCCACTGGAATCGAATTCACCACGCGGCAATTGAAATAGGCACTGCCGCCTTTGAGCAACGGCGCATTGAGCGCAAGTATCTCGGTTGCCACACCTTCAAAGCGATCCTTGATCTCCGGGTGTTTACCTGCAAAACGATCGGATAATTCCTGCTGGTCAGATGCTAGGATCGTTACTGAAAACTCACCTGACTTTTCAACCAGTTTATGCGTGTGAGTTAACTTTCGTAAAGCCAGTGAAACCATAGGCGGTTCCAATGAAATGGATGTAAACGAGTTAACGGTCATGCCATATTGTTGTCCGTCGTGGATCGCGGTGACGACGGTCACACCAGTTGTCCATGCGCGCATGGCGCGGCGCAGTTGTTCAGAGTCGAGGGTCATTGATTGCTCCAGTCTGATTTCATCATAATGAGGACGAATGTATGAGTCAAGCTAAAAAATGTCTGAAGTTCATATGAAACTTTGGGTGATGGAAATGGTCATGTATTGTATGGAATTATCCCTCTGAAAATCTGTCAAAATCTGCTTTTGGTGGATTCCATTCAAAGAAAAAAGGCTCCCCGAAAGGTATAAAAAACCTTGCATCCTATCGCCTTCAAAGGTACTATCGTAAATTAAGCACTATGGCTTCCGTTTCAACCTCCACGCCCAAACCCAACAAGCGACCGCGTCCCTTGCGCGCGGTGCAAAGCATCCTCGGCATTGCCATCCTGTTAGCAACCCTGTTTACCATGCTGCCTTCGCGCGGACTCGCGACCGGCGATTTCTACGAACGCTTGAGTCTCATCCTTACGCCGCGTTCCCAAGAAGGCGCACAGCTGGTCTCACAACCGCAGCTGCGGATCGGCATCGTAGCGGGACACTCCGGCAACGACTCAGGCGCGGTCTGCTACGACGGCAACGGCAACGTCACCCTCACCGAAGCAGAAGTGAACCTGAAGATCGCCGCCATCGTCCAACAACAATTAACCCAAAAGGGTTTTCAAGTTGATCTTCTGCGCGAATTCGATACACGTCTCAATGGCTATCGCGCCCTCGCGATCGTTTCAATTCATAACGACTCCTGTGAATACATTAACGATGAAGCCACCGGTTTTAAAGTCGCTGCGGCACTCAATACCAACGATATCAACCGCGCCAATCGCCTCACCGCTTGCATGGTCGATCGTTACGAGCGCGCCACCAACATGTCTTTCCACTCGGGCAGTATCACCGCTGATATGCGTGAGTACCATGCCTTCCGTGAGATCGACCCCAGCACAGTCGCCGCCATCATCGAAACTGGTTTCCTCAACCTCGACCGCGAGATCCTCACCAAGCGCACCGAAAGCGTCGCCGCCGGTATCGTGGACGGCATTCTATGTTTTACCAACAACCAGAACATCGAATTGACTCCCATCCCTAACCTGACGCCATGACCAAACCTGCCTCAACCAGACGTCTGCGCCTCTTTCCAACTTTCATCCTGCTCCTGATATTCGGGAGCTTGGGACTCGCCTTTTTCTTTTTTTCCTCCTCGACGGTCAGCGCCCTGATTTTTGCCACACCGATACCCACTCAGGAAAATCTGTGGGCATTCGTTGACCTCCCTAAAGCAACGTATACACCCATGCCGCTTAATACTTCCACACCCATAGCCACCGAAACACCCGGCGTGATGTCCATGGAAGTGATTGCGGATACGCCTTTGCCCACTTATGCGCCAGTGGTTCAACAAGCCCGGTCCGCGCCGATATACTCTGGCGCAAAATACATCCTCGTGGATATTTCAGAACAGCACATATATGTCTACGAAGGCGATACATTGGTTTATAGTTTTGTAGTTTCTACAGGATTGAACAATGCCACCAGTGTGGGCGCCTTTGCCGTGCAAAGCAAGATCCCCAATGCTTATGGCTCCACCTGGGATCTCTGGATGCCTAATTGGTTGGGCATCTATTGGTCTGGCGGTCTGGAGAATGGCATCCATGCCCTGCCGATCTTATCCAATGGTGCCACCTTGTGGGCTGGATTCCTCGGCAGACCAATTTCATATGGATGTGTAGTTTTGGGCTCCTATGAAGCACAATTGTTGTATGATTGGGCAGATATCGGCACGCCCGTAGAGATCCGCTGGTAGCAGTTGTCTTTATTATCAAGCACTTGTTATACAAAGTATTTTGAGACCCCGAAGGGTCAAATGATTATAGATTTGAACAGCATGGTGTGTTTAACCCCGAAGGGGTGTCAGAGCTATTCTTCTAGCTTGGTTATATAAGGAGTTGTCTAAAAGCAACTTCTCGATTCCAGAGTTCGCGAGCAGTTGCACTGCGAGCAGGATGCAGTTCAACTGCATCCAAAACAAGGAACTTATTTTTACACGAGTGCTAAGGCAAGAAAATAATTTCGAAAAAAATTAACGTTAGATCACAAAAGGCAGATCCATGAATACAAATATCATCGAAGCCCGTGAATTTATAGCCAAAGCCCGCGAAGCCCTGAAAAGCGGTGACAAAGAGGCCGCCCGTGATCTGGGTGAGAAAGCCGCACTCCTCGCGCCAGACCTTGAAGACGCCTGGCTGGTGCTGACCGCCGCGGATTCAAATCCTGAAGATGCGTTGGCGTATGCCCAAAAAGCTCTGGAGCTAAACCCTGCCAGTGTGCGCGCCCGCAAAGGCGTGGAATGGGCAATGGGGAAACTGAAGCAGGCTCAATTAAATCCTGAACCGAATCTAAATCTCGGAACGTCGCAAGCCAACACATCCCGTACTGCCAGCGTGTATGACGAAGCGCCGGTGTCACCGCCTCCTGTAAAACGCGAGGCGCAGAAGAGTCCGCCGCTGGTTGCGAAAAAATCCAACAACAGTAATTTGCTGATCGTGGCTGGCGCATTGGGCTTAATCATTTGTATTGCATTGGCGGTTGCCACATGGTGGGCATTTAACAACGGTGTTTTCTCTTCGATCCTTTCTTCAAATGGTAACGTGGCTGTTAATGAGGGGCACTGGGCAAAGGTGAATATTCCCAAACCCAGTGTGACACCGATCGATGTCAGCGCCTTCGCTCAACCAACATCTGCCGCGAACCTGCCTCCGCCTGTTGCAGCGGATGTACCGACTTCCATCCCAACCGAAGTGACCAATGCCATTCCCACGGACACACCTGCCGTCACAGAAACCCCCGGTGTGATGGCAATGGAAATTGTCGCAGATACGCCGACGAGTGTCTACGTCCCGCCAACTAATGCGCCGCCAGCCGCAGTGATAGCCAGCAACGGCAACGGCGGTGCGCGCTGGATCGATGTGAACCTTTCAACGCAAAGTTTGTATGCTTATGAAGGCAATACTGTGGTCAATTCATTTATTGTTTCGACCGGCACCCAATACACTCCCACAGTCACCGGCAAGTTCAAGATCTGGATCAAGTTAAAGTCCACCACCATGACCGGACCTGGTTATTATTTGCCGAACGTTCCATATGTGATGTATTTCTATAAGGGCTACGGTTTGCATGGCACGTACTGGCATAGTAATTTTGGCACACCCATGAGTCACGGCTGTGTGAATCTCAGG
>JAYUGV010000142.1:0-4608 GCA_043767565.1 Anaerolineales bacterium | reverse complement strand
GAATTACAAGGACAGGTTCAAGGCTGGCAACTCAAAGAGGTTGATGGAATCTTGCGCGTGGAAAAAGTTTTCAAACGTAAAAATTTTGTTGAAGCTTTAGAGTTTGTCAATAAAATCGGATCAATTGCCGAAGAGCAAGATCATCATCCGTTGATTGTTTTGGAATGGGGAAAAGTTACCGTCCAATGGTGGACGCATGTGGTGAAGGGACTCCACAAGAACGATTTCATTATGGCGGCGAAAACGGACGAAGTGGCGGCTGAGTTTAAATCTGTTTGATCTCAGAGAAAACAGCTTCAACTGCTCGGTTTAGAAAATCGGAGTTTAAGTCCCCTGCGTGCCAAACCACGGGGCAAAATATTTCCATCCCAACCAAGGTGCTTAATTTAGCGAGGTCTCCAGCGTAACCGTCTGCGTGATGGACGGCGAGAACGGTCGGCAGGTTTTGAGTCTTTGCCCACGCCAGGCGGCTGAATTGAGGATTGGCGGTGTTAAGCAGACCGGGTTCCTGTTCCATGAAATAGTCGAACATCCGCATGTCTTCTGTGATCACCAGTCCATAAATGGGATTTGGGTATTCAATATCAAAAGGATCAACAGAGATCGAGAGGAAGGGGAATCCGTAGATATGGATATTTCCGCAGCCGTTCAGGTTGTAGGGTGTGGATGTAATATGGATGCCGTCGGATTTGTACGCGTTCTTTGAACCCTTTTTGTACTTCATTAATTCGTGCGGGATACTGGCTTTTTGATACTCCGGCAACAGCGCATGACCATATTCCCATAGATCGTCGCCAGCCAGGTTGTTGAGAAAAAGAACGGCTTTTTCTGAAGTTGATAATTTGGACATAATTCCTCTTGCCCGCCATTATCCACCGAATCGGCTGCCTGAATCATTGTCAAAACAATACAATAAGCAGGCGTCAAGATGACGCCTGCTTATTGTTAGAAAGTGTCTGAAAACTCAAGTTTTGGCTAATCTGCGAACCATCAATCGGATCATAGCGGCATAGATAAAGGATTCACTGGTCTCTGGCAATCTTTCATAATCTCTAGCCAAACGGCGCTGACGAACCAGCCAAGCAAAAGTACGTTCGACCACCCAGCGTCTGGGCAAGACCTGAAACCCAATTTGTTCTTTTGGTTTTTCAACAATTTCCAACTGCCAGCCAAAGAGTTCTTGAACCCAGGCGATCAAGACTCCGCGATACCCTCCGTCTGCCCAAATCAGTTTCAAGCGTTTGATCAAGTCTTTTTGTTGCGCCACTTTTTCCAATAAAAGTTTTGCGCCATCCCGATCTTGCACATGACCAGCCGTGACCAGCACTTTCATCAGCAATCCCAGGGTGTCCACGAGTACATGTCTTCTGCGACCGGTAATGCTCTTGCCAGCGTCAAAACCACGCTCCAAACCGCCTTCCGAAGTTTTTATAGATTGACTATCCAGCATGGCTGCACTGGGCTGACTTTTCTTTTTATGTCGTCGGCGTACTTTCTGACACAAGGCTTGATTCATGCGTTCCCATACGCCTTCTTTGCGCCCCAAACGAAAATAATGATAGACAGTTTGCCACGGCGGCAGATCATGCGGCAACCTACGCCATGAACAACCGCTTTGCAAAATATAGAAAATGCTGTTCAAAATCACTCGCCAGCTATGTTCACGCGGGGGCGACCGGTCTGCGCTTCTTCGGCTGGCAGGTATGGTCGAATTTTCAACCATTGGGTATCATTCAGGTCGGTCGGGTAGGCTTCGTTGGATTTGATCATCTTCCAAGTTTGCCCGACTTCTTCTCTTTTTGCTAGTTTTCAGACACTCTCTTAGCAGCCTTATTTCGAACTCTCAGGTTAGAGGGAATTCAACATTGTGGCAAAAGTGGATAGACTTGTCGCCAACGGATAAAAGATCCACCTCTTTTTGTGGTTGTGTTTGAGGCTTTCCATAATTGCAGGCAAAACCTGAAGTCTTGCGATCTTCAGAAGTCCGAGATTTTGGGCGAACCACACGGGGACATTGTGATGTTCCGAGATGGGCATGCTGGGGCTGAAATCCACTTCGCGATCATTAAGTTGATATTTGTAGCGCGAGATTTTGCAGACGTTGACATCAGTTTCCAAATAACCGTGTAACGAGTCGAGTTCCTGTCGATTCATCCATTGCGGCAGGTCGGACGTGGCTTTGAAGCCGGAGATAGTTCCCAGATCAAGGAGTAATTGTTTTTCGTGGGGTTTGAGCCAGTTGAATTTAGAACGAAAAAACATGATATCAGGATCAATGTTGACGAGCGGTTTCAGCCATAAGCGGTGAAAGCTAGTGCGGATCGAGTTTTGCGTGCAGGGGTCGTTGGGGTTGTTGAGCCATACTGAGAGAGCGTTGTTCAACCAATATGGCGAAACATCTGGTCCAACACGGATGCCATCGCACAAGCCTAGTGATGGGATAACCGGCGCGCCGCATGCCAAAATGTAAGCATCGCCAGCCGCTTCGCGCATAACCTGCATGGCGTTGCGATAAGCAACTTCGCGCGGAAGATCTTGATAGCGTTTACCGGGAATCGCGCCCGCGTAGAGAAAGTCCAGTTTTAGATACTCATAGCCCCAGCCTCGAACCTTGCGGATGAGTTGATCGAGCCATGCCAACACTTCGGGGTGACTCACATCGAGAGCGTACGGCACGCCTTCCCAAGTAAGCCCAACGGGGACTGGCTGTCCGTTTTTATCTTTCAATAACCAGTCAGGATGATCGCGGAAGATACTGGAGAGTTTTGTGACCATGAATGGCGCAAGCCAAAGCCCGGCAGTTTTGCCTGTAGCCTTGATCTTGTTTGCCAGCTCTGCCATCCCGGAGGGGAATTTTTTGGTGGGCTCCCAATCTCCATGTGTGACCTGCCAGCCGTCATCAAGCTGAAAGACATCGAAGGGTAAATCGCCTAAAGCATGCAGAGCGTTCGTGATGATATGTTCGTTGATCCATTTGTAGAGGCTGTACCATGAGCACCAGACACGCGGAGCTTTGTCGAAGCGGGTTTTGCCGAATTTAGTTTCAAGCAGGGAGGTGTATTTTGCAAAGACAGTATCTTCTTTGCCGCGTATAAGTACCCACTGACTTTCGTGTTCATCTTCGTAAAATGCTGTGAGGGTTGTGCCATCTAATTCGACGCGTCCGCTTAAGTCTAGGGCGCCGATGAGCAGGATATCGTCATCACCGAGTTCTACGGCGCCGACCCAGGCACTGACGTGGTTCTTTGCCAACGCGTACGCGGGGTCCTCGTCCTTGGCACGGAATTGAGGCGAGCTGATGGGGAAGGGTGGCTCGCTGGCGTCGAGCCAGGTGGTGAGTGTCCAGGATTGCCATCCGTGGCGAAAAAAGCGTTTCGGAGGCTGGGGCAGGTTCAGGCTGAGCGATGAAGCGGTGAAGATTTGCGAGTCTGAGACCTGACGAACAGAATCAAGCTGCAGATGTAGAATGGTCATAGCGGCATTATCCCGCGTATCGTGTTGACGGTCAATTTAAAATGTGGCATAATGCGGTTAATCACATATCAATCCCGTAAGGGAAAAGGCGATGAAGAGAACGAGTAAATCTGTCAAAATGTTGTCAGCGAGCCTGAATTAGTGAAAGCAGGTCAACAAAGCAGGTTGAAAATCATCTCGGAGCTGTGAGCTGAACCAAGTAAGCAAACCGAAGTTGTTCTTCGTTATCAGAACAGGATGATGTTGGTCATCCAATGAGTGTCCCGCGAGCCTTAAACGGCGAGTTTGGGAAACCAGAGTGGTACCGCGTGAGCTTTGCTCTCGTCTCTGTTTGAGATGAGAGTTTTTGTTTTAAGTATTCTGTACTGCGACATAAATGTCGCGTTACTGAGGAGTCAAAATGTTTAAACCTGTATCGTCCAAACTCAACGTGACTTCGATGGAAGAAGACGTGCTGAAGACGTGGAAGCAGCGCGAAATCTTCAAGAAGACCCTTGAGCAGCGCGAAGGCGGACCCGAGTATGTTTTCTATGAGGGACCGCCGACCGCGAACGGCAAACCTGGCGTGCACCATGTGTTGGCGCGCGCTTTCAAGGATATGTTTCCACGTTACAAGATCATGCGCGGATATCATGTCTCGCGCCGCGGCGGCTGGGATACGCACGGTCTGCCGGTTGAGATCGAAGTGGAAAAGCAGTTGGGTATCACCAACAAGCGTCAAATCGAAGAGTTTGGCATCGAGAAATTCAACGAACTTTGCAGGAAGTCTGTTTTTACCTATATTCAAGATTGGGAGAAACTTACTGACCGCATCGCCTTCTGGGTCGATCTAAAAGATGCGTATGTGACGTATACCAACGACTACATCGAGTCGGTGTGGTGGATCTTGAAAAATTTCTGGGATAAGGATCTGCTGTTCAAGGCTTACAAAGTCGTGCCGTTTTGCCCACGCGATCAGACGCCGCTTTCTGACCATGAAGTTGCGCAAGGTTACGAAGATGTGACCGACCCTTCGGTTTATGTCCGTATGCCGCTGGTGGATAAACCAGACACTTCACTTCTGGTGTGGACGACGACGCCGTGGACGCTGCCGGGCAATGTGGCTGTTGTTGCGCATCCCGATGTGGATTATGT
>JAYUGV010000141.1:0-11557 GCA_043767565.1 Anaerolineales bacterium | reverse complement strand
AATTTTTCAACACCCTCATCTTTGAGGATGGCTCGTAGTTGGTCAGCGATATCTTTTTTGAGACGCAAGTCCGCAAGGTGGATGGAGATGATCTCGTTTTCACACCATTCGAGCGCACGATCAAGGTTGGGCAGGAATAGCATGGTGTCTTTGTATTCAGTGCTTTCCTGCAAAAAGTGCTCCCGTTCTTTTTGCCCCAAGCCGCTGAAGACCAGTGTGACACCCTGTTCATGACTCCATTGGAGCATGCGGTTGAAACTCAACATGCCGGTCGAATCAATGCCGCTGACTTTTGTAAAATCCAGCAGGCAATATTTCATCTCGATATTTTTGGCGGCTTTGACGCGCTGTCGCACAGCATCGAAGATGCCATTGGCGGTGCCGAAGAAGATGAAGCCTTCGAGTTTCATAATGTAGAGTTGATCGCCGTGAGTATCCAGTACCTGTCCCTCATGCGGCGCGCGCGTCACGCGGCTCCGAAATTCACGCCCGGTGAAAGCGAACTTGATCACGTTGAT
Organism: Anaerolineales bacterium; assembly: GCA_043767565.1. Classification (GTDB taxonomy): domain Bacteria; phylum Chloroflexota; class Anaerolineae; order Anaerolineales; family Villigracilaceae; genus Defluviilinea. The sequence continues at coordinate 11,039 of JAYUGV010000141.1, read as the reverse complement.
GCGGCTGTAACTCACCGTGAACATCACCACTGCCAGAATGAGACCGGCAATGATCCCTTGCAGAACACCGCTGACGGCGAGGATCACCAGGATAGTCACGACCACCAGAAAATCGATCCGCGAAAATTTGAACCAGGCTTCGTAGACCCAGTCCATCAAGAGCTCGATGCCAAGGTAGATCAGCACGGAGCCGAAAACAAATTTGGGGATGTAAAGAATGGCGGATGTGCCGATAAATAAAGTTGCTGCGATCATCAAAGCCGTGAGGATGCCGACCAAACGCTTCCCGCCGCTCATGACCTGATTCAGTGTCGAAAAGCTGATATCCTGAAAACCAGCGAGTCCGCCCGCCAGACCGGCAAAGAGATTTCCGAAGCCCGCCACCATCAACTCGCGGTTCAGATCGATATCCTTTTTGATCAGCAATTCCATACCGCTGGAGTTCAATAAGAGTCCAATGGCACTGATCGTCGCAATCGGAATCATCGCGGGCAGGTGCGAGAGGAGTACGGACCAATCCACTTGGGAGAGAAAGGCTGGGGCGAGAGGAAATTCCCAAGCGGAGGTTGATGCGGTTGAGTCCAACAGCCAGCCTGTGGCGCGTAAATCGCTCAGTGTTAGATCCGTCATCCAAACGATTAAATAAAACACCAATGATGCTATCAACATCAAGAGCGGAATGATGTAGGGCTTTTTGACCTTTTGTGAAAGGATGCGGCTGAGGATGCCAAGCAGAATACCGGGAAGCCAGAGCATCAGGGTGTGAGTTTTGAACCAGCCCAAACCTATCGGAATATCTGCCATGACGCCGATACCGCCCTGCACAAGGAGCCAGCCAGAACCCGCCAGAAAACCACCGATGACCGGATACGGCAGGAACCGGACGATGCCGCCTAGTTTGAAATAACCCAACCCTAATAACAACACCCCGGTGAGCAGGGTGGTGGAAACGATCATGAGAGTGACAGTGGCAAATTGTTTGGCGGCGGCGCCGCTGAGGGCGGCAATGATACCGGCAGTGATGACAGCGAGCATGGCGCCCGGTGCATCCTGCTCCACGCCAATCGCGCCGGGATTGGAACTGAAATACGCGGCGATCCCGCACAGAATGGCATCGCCAAAAATAATAAAACCCAATGCGCGCGGGATTTGACTCGAAAGTTCGCCCGAATACATCAGGGCGGTGAACGCCAGCACGAAGATGATCTCAAGAATGAAAATGAAAAATGCTGTAAAGAGACTGGTGCCAAACGTACTGAGAGAACTGCTTTTGATCGTATCAGTTTTCATGGAACGTATCTTGCTCCCTTAATTGGCGGGTGGATGAAGTTGTTGTATTTTACACTACGCTATTCTATTAATTGAATAAACCAGGAACGGACCCATTTCATCGCGGCTCTCTTTTTCAAATTTCATGCCGATTTTTTCAGCGACCTTTTGTGAGGCGGCATTCTCTGCATCGATCAGACAGATTAGGCGGGAAAGATTTAATTTCTCGAAGCCATATTCGAGAATGGCTTGCGCCGCTTCGGAGCCGAGACCCTGTCTCCAGTAGTCGCGGGCGATGGTATAGGCTACTTCCACTTCATGTTGACCGTCAATTTCCCAGGGAAGAAGACCGCAGCGACCAATGAACTTTCCTGTCTCTTTGTGGATGGTTGCCCACAAGCCCAACTCTGGATATTTGGGATGTCCGTGCATGTGCCATTCCAATTCTTCCTGGGCTTCTGCGCGCGAACGCGGTGCATCGGGAATATATTTGGTGATCTCAGGGTCGCAATACAAAGCCCAAAGATCATCCAAATCTGCAATGACTTGGTGGCGGAGAACGAGACGCGGTGTTTCGAGGATGATGGTCATGGTGATTCCTTATATCATAAGTTCTGCTGACGCTTTGTGAGAAATTCTGCTGTTTGCCTCACAAGCGGATCGTTACTTTGTTGGGCATCTTCCAATAAAATACCCGCAACTGGCGACATGAGATGTTTTGCTGCAACCAGCATATGCGCTTTTGTGTCGCTGTCAGGTTCATTTCTAAAACCTGTCGCGAGGGCTTTCTCAGCAGCGGGGTGACGCATCCATGCCAGCGGGAGAAACGCGGCTAGACGTGTCCGCGGCAGTTCGTCGTGTAAAGCGTTTTCCAATGCCTGGATGAGAACATCGGCATCTGGGGACGTGCCGCTCTCAATTCCCATATAGTTAGTCGCATGGAAAAAGCCTCGCAAAATCCAGTACCGCGACTCGCCTTGCGTCCGGTTGATCCAATCAGCCAATTCAGAAAAACAAGCTTCACGCGCCAATTCGACCCAGGAGAGTGTGGCGGCATAGCGCACTTTTGTACTTGGATCGTCGATTAACGATTTGACGATCGGAATGGCTTGCGGAGTCTCGGTCGCGCCCAGCACTTCCAATGCCAATTCACGCACTTCTGGGTTTTCGGCTCGCAAGATTACTGCTAGGACTGGTACAGCCGCCGGGTCGGGATGATTATAAAGAGCCCAGACTGCCGACAAGCGGATGGCATCGTTGCTATTGGTCAAAATATCAGACGCAAGTACGTATGCTTCAGGGGTGCGCATTTTGCACAACGCAAATGCAGCCGCTTCTCGTACGCGCATGTCATCATCGTTCAATGTTTGACGAAATAATGACTCCGCTGTGAACCATGAAAAATGATGGAGATGCCGCGCAGCGCTGGCTCGTTGATGGGCTGTGCCAGTTTGTAAGATATTTTCAAACGCCAGACGCGCCTCACGATCACCGCGCCGTGCGAGAGCATCCGCTGCATCAAAGCGTGCCAACGCATCCTCTGACTGCAACGCTGCCAGAAAAGCATCCACCGAAATCTTCTCAGGGGAGAAATAATCGAAGATATTCATAAAACGTTGAGCGATCAATTGCAGTCTGCTTTTTCTTTGCTGTAACAGAGCTGGTGCAGCGCCTGATTGCATTTCAGTGTTATCTTGATTCGTTGACGACATTGTGGGTGACGTTCCAAGTGTCGCTACAATCATATCCACGAGCAATTTATTCCTCGTTTTCAGATCCGAGACGGAAACCAGTAAGCGGCGCATGGCATCCACTTTGAACTCAGCGTGCAGGCGCGCCTTTCCGGGTTGACCAGGCGGGGACAGCCTCACTTGCAGTGGATGCCCCGCATTGATCGGTACGATTTGTTGGGTCTTCGTACCTGCCTGCGTGATGGATATTTTTTGTCCGCCCTCGATCTGGACTTCCGTCGCGGCTAATGCATCCATGTTAATTTGCCCGATCACAAACTCCACCACAGCCTGATGCGGTTGCGAAGCGCCTAGAGTTACGCTGACAGGTTTCTTACTTGGATAGGTACTTCGCATGGCGATGATTTCATCGAAACGATATTTGCCGGTTTCATCGAGATAGCGCAGACCATATCCATGTGCGAGTTGATCATCCAGTTGAAATCCCTTTGAGACAAGTAAAGCGCCTTCAACTACGGCTGTGAATGGCTTATCCACGCGGATGGAGGTGTTTTCGATATTCCAAGAAGTGGCGGGCCATGTGGGCATTTGGGCAATGGCTTTGCGCTGGCGCTTCGTTATGTTTCGGAAATATTCATCGAGGGTCTGTTGAACAGATGGGATCAGCGACGTTCCGCCAACGAGCAGGACGTGTTGAATATCTTCGCGGTAGACACCTTTTTGCGCAGCCAGCCCCATAACTTTTTCGAGCACCTGCGTCAGCGCGGTAAATAGCCCGTTCTGTCTGAGCAGCGCTTCCAAGTCATCGCGCGTGAATGAAATTACTGTCTCGTGACCCGTATTTCCCGTGAATTGAACCGTCGTTTCTTGTGATTTGGAGAGGACGATCTTTGCCTGCTCACATGCAGAAAGGAGCGGTGCATAGCTTGTGCCGAGAGTCTCTGGTAAAAGATGTTCGCGCCGCAAAACTTCCTGCAATAGCCATTGATCGATATCCGACCCGCCCAACGCTATGCCAGCTTTGGCAATAACTTGTGCCCTTTCATTTGCATTTTTTGGTACAGCCAGCAATTGCCTGCCGGTTTTTGTGCGAGCTGTGGGCAGGCGTACGAGAGATAAATCGAGTGTGCCTCCGCCGAAATCAATAATAAGCACGGTTGCTCCCGGCTCGGTGATGGTATGTCCCAAAGCCGCCGCTGTTGATTCGTCGACAATGCGGATTTTTTCAACCGGAATCTCATTGACTGTATTGCCGAGCCATGCCGTATATTCATCGAGGGCGGCGACAGGGACGGTGATAACTAATTGTTCAATTTCATTAGGCTGGTAAGGAAGCGATTTCAATAAACGGCGCAGGAAAATTTGCCCAGCCTGCGCCTCGGTCCAGGGTACGCCGTCGATGAGGCGCGAGTCAAAACTTGCTTCAGCTTTGAGCGTACGTTTGAAATTGCGGAACAGACGGTTATCCGTTTGATGGTCGAGGCCCTGTTCAAGCACAGCCTGACCGATAACAACATCTCCAGTACGACCGTCACGCACATACAGCAGGGTCGGGATCAGGAATACTCCCGCAGAGGTGGGAGCGCTGATAAAAGGTATATCCAACGTTCGCCCATCCGCAATGGATTCGTCCCACTGCGCAATTACAGAGTTGGTCATGCCGAAGTCAATCGCGAGTTTATATCCCATGCTTCACTTCTTGTTGATCGAATAAACCAAAAACGGACCCAGTTCTTCATCTCGACCTTCTTTTTCAAAAGTCATGCCAATCTTTTTAGCAACTGCTTGAGAAGCAATGTTCTCTGCCTTTATCAAACAAATCAGGCGCGAGAGATTTAATTTCTCAAAGCCGTATTGCAGAATGGCTTGTGCCGCCTCCGAACCTAGACCTTGCCTCCAATATTCGCGGGCGATGGTATAGGCTACTTCCACTTCATGTTGACCGTCAATTTCCCAGGGAAGAAGGCCACAGCGACCAATGAACTTTCCCGTCTCTTTGTGGATGGTTGCCCACAAGCCCAACTCGGGATATTTGGGATGTCCATGCATGTGCCATTCGAGTTCTTCTTTAGCTTCCTCACGCGAACGCGGCGCATCGGGAATATATTTGGTGATCTCAGGGTCGCAATATAAAGCCCAAAGGTCATCCAAGTCTGCGATGACTTGATGGCGGAGAATAAGGCGGGATGTTTCAAGAATGATTGTCATGGTAAATCCTTATTGTTATGACGGAGGCGCGTATTTCTCTAGTAGGGATTCTACTTCCTTTGCCTTCTCCGTAATTTCTGCGCTTTCAAAATGTTTGATCTCAAAGAGGTGGGTCAGTTGATCATATAACACAGGTTCTCCAAGAATCTCCTCGACCTGCTCTCGTATCCATTTGTTGTAGGCAATTGGATACGTGCGGCGGGCAATGAATAAGGCTTGCAGGAATTCCTGGTAGGCGTTATAGAGCCGGTCAAAGGATTGGAAGTAGAGTCCGCGTTCGATATAGAGTGGGATATGGTGCAGGTTGTTGAGGCAAAACCACCGCACTTTTGTCAGGCGTTGGGCGCGCAGGTTATCATTGTAATATGGGAGCCACTGCGCTTTGAGCTTCGATAAATAATCACTGCCCTGCCAAAGTGGAACACCATACGCGAGGAAGTTTCCAACACCTACCTCAAAGCTATCGGGTCCGGCGGCTTCGTCTTGTTCGTAGGGAGTGAATACGCCATCTAGAAAATCCAAATGGACAACTGAATATTTCCCTGCAGCCTTCAAGGCTTGAATGGTCAGATCGGATTCTTCAAACCTTGCCCAATCCACTTCGAGTGTGCTAAGTTGTGAACGCAGAGACTCGGGTTTGGCAAGGACATTGATATCGAGACAGCTGTCGCGACTCGCTTTGCCGCGCGCACACGAGTTAACCAGTAATACGGCATCAATGTTGTATTTGGTGGAAAAGAAGTGCGTGATCGTTTCTGCGGCAGTTGCGTGCTGCGGGGTGGGGTAGGCTGGTTGAAGTTTCATAGATTTCCTTATACTAAAAAATATTTGTCACAATTAACTCGACGCCAGCTGGATCGCCTGCTCCATCGTCATGGACTTGCCTTCCGCCCAGAGCGCGGTGAACTCTGTTTCGGCGAGCATGGAACGCAGTGCAGTAACTTCCTTTTCGTATTCCTCGTCTTCTATTTGCGTCCGCGGCATGTCTATCACTTTGCGGATCGCCTGCGCCGCGCTCAAAAGCGTGACAGCACGTTCAGGTTCTTCTCTGCGTGAAAGAATATAAGCCATACATTCCAATTCATGCGCTACTGCCGCGCGGTGACCGAGATCTTTCCAACCGGGGATCACTTCCTTGTAGATCGCGTACGCCTCATCAAAGCGACCAGTTTCCCGCAGCACGTGTGCATATTCACTGCGGTTGGAATAAACCATGCGCTTGTTCCCGATGCGACGAGCCATCTCTGCGCCTTCCTCAAATTTGAGGCGCGCGGTTTCAGCGTCACCGAGCATGGCTGCGAGGCGCGCCTGCCCGAAGGTGATGAACGCAGTCTCCCAGCGGTAGCCCACTTCCGCGCTGAGTTGTATGGCTTCATCAAGATATTTCTTCGCCTTTGCCGCATCGCGGGTGGTGTAATAGATCACTTGCGCTCGGGCAGATGTTACGAAAGCCAGTTCTTCCTTGAATCCTTTTTCGCGCGCCAGAGTTTCGGCTTCAATCATGACGCTCTGCGCCGTTGCAAGATCTCCGAGAAAGGTTGAAGCCAATGCCAGAATACACGATGAAAATATGAAGGTATGCACATTATCAACTTTCTTCGCCAATGCAATCGCAGTATCTGCCGCGGTGCGCCCTTCGCGATGTTGACCTATTAAGATGGAGTTCCATCCCATCAAAGAGTAGATAGACGCACGTTCAGAGTCGTAACCAGATAGCGCCTCGCTCTTTTGCAGAATTACCTTGTACCAGAACAACGCCTCGCTCATGAAATCGCGGGTTGACCAATACATATTCACCTTGAGTACCAGGTGAATGGCTTTCCCAATATTGTTAGCGACTCCCCATTCCAGCGCGGCGCGCAGGTTATCATGCTCGCCATCGACCTGGTTGAGCCATTCCGGTTCAATCCCATACAGATCGGGTTTGAGCTGAACAATGAATTTCAAAAGATAATCCAGGTGACGGTTGCGCGTCTCGTTGGCTTCGCCCGTCTCAACCAATTTTTCCATCGCATATTGACGGATGGTCTCGAGGAAAAAATACCGGGACGAGTCACCCTGCTCTTCGACGTTGACCAGCGATTTGTTGACCAGCCCTGCCAGTCCATCCAACGCTTCTGACTCATCGACAACTGCCTCAGCCGCCTCGAACGTCCAGCCGCCTGAGAGCACGGCGAGTCGGCGCAGGGTGCGCTGCTCCGTTTCGTTGAGGGTTTGATAACTCCAATCGATGAGTGCGCGCAAAGTCTGTTGACGCGGCAATGCCGTGCGGCTTCCGCCTGTGAGCAGTTTAAATCTGTCATCGAGTCGCTCGGCGATCTGTTCAGGGGAAAACAATTTGACGCGCGCAGCGGCTAATTCTACAGCCAGGGGAATGCCGTCGAGGCGGGAACAGATCTGGGCGATGGAAGATGCGTTGTGTTCCGTCAGCTTGAAACGCGAGTCGGCTTTGGTCGCGCGTTCCACAAAGAGGCGCGTGGCTTCCGTGTCCATCAATGACGGCACGCGGAAGACGGTCTCACCGTTGATGCCCAACGCTTCGCGGCTGGAGGCGATCATCTTGAGTTGCGGACATTCATGCAGTAGTTGATCAGCCAACTGTGCGCATGCCTCCACGAGATGCTCGCAATTGTCAAGGAGGATGAGTAGTTGCCTGCCGCGCAGATAATCTATGACGATGTTGAGGAGCGGTGCGCCCTGTACTTCACGCAGACCGAACACGGATGCAACCGTTGAGATGATATAGGCTGCATCTGTCAGCGGTGCGAGTTCAATGAACCAGACACCCTCTTTGAATGCGGTGAGTTGTTCTTCAGCGAGTTGCAATGACAAACGGGTTTTGCCGGTGCCGCCGGGACCGATCAACGTGAGCAATCTTGCATTCGCGAGTTTCACCTGTGCTTCGGCAACTTCTTTTTCACGCCCGATGAAGGATGTGAGTTGTTGCGGAAGATTATTCGGAAATGCATTGAGTGATTTGATGGGAGGAAAGTCTTGTGCCAGATCAGGCGCGACGAGTTGATAGAGTCGCAATGGCGCGCGCAAGTCCTTGATACGATGCTCGCCCATATCACGCAGAGAAATATTTTCAGGCAAATCGTTTTGCAGTAATTCATAGGTGGTTTGCGAAAATAAAACCTGTCCACCATGCGCCACGGACATTACGCGTTGCGTAGATGCGATCGTGGCGTAGCCTTCGTATTTGCCTTCCGCAGTAACTTCTGCCGCGCCTGTATGCAACCCCATGCGGACTTTCAAAGCCAATGCAGGATGAAGATTGTTGAATGGTGAATTCTGTATTCTGCCTTCATCATTCTGCATTCCCCCCAGATTTCTTTGTGCCTTCAAAACAGCATTGAGTCCATCCACCGTATTATGGAACGCCGCGCTGAACGAATCGCCGACGATCTGAAAGACATAGCCGTGATTGGATTCAATCGCCTCGCGCAATATCGCATCATGTCGTGTGTGCGAGACTGCCATCGCTTCAGGCTGTTCCTGCCAGAGGCGCGTGCTGCCTTCGATATCAGTGAATAAAAATGTGACAGTGCCAGTCGGTAGAGTACCCATAAAGAATTTTCTCCAGGTTGGCTATAGCTAATAAACGATATTGTATCTAGTACTCTGCTAACCTGATTTTTTTACAATGGCAACAGGGTAAAGTCGCTTAAGTTTAATGCGGGCGTTGTCCGGTTTGAATTGCCAATTGATCCGCACCTTTATCTGATTACGGTCTTTCTCCCAGGCAGCGACTTCAACCGCCAGCGTTGTCTTGTTGGAAATCCTGCGATTTGTACACTGGCGACTGAGTATGCTCAATTCGATCTCAGCCATGTTCAACCAGGAACCATGCTCGGGTGTGTAATGCCATTCAAAGCGTTGAGCCAGTCGTCTGGCTGCAGCAGGCTCGAACCGTTCATACAGGCATGCCGGAGAATGCGTGTTGAGATTGTCTGTGACCAACACGATCATTTCAGCGTCCGGATATGCATCATCAGACAGGTAACGTAACAACTCGGCAAAATCCTGCTTGGTACGCTGATCGGTTACAAACGTTTTGCGTTTACCAACCAAGGGTTCAACCGCCATAAAAATATTGGCTGTGCCGTTTCTTTTGTATTCATAGTCCTGGCGTGGCGGCTGCCCTGCTTCAATGGCTAATATGCCATGCGGCGTCTCGTGCAAGGTTTTGCTGACTTCATCTACGCACACCAGCGGGCGTTTTGAGTCATACGGACGTTCATACACCGCCAGTACATCTTCCATCTTCGCCACGAACTGCGCCGAGGGCTTGGCAATTACCCAAGATTTTACGAGCCAAGGCTTAAGTTCATTTTTTTTAGCCGGTGCATCACGGCGACGTCGCTAATGCTGTCTACCAACTTCAATTCAACCAGTTTGTCGGCCAGCAGTTGCAGGGTCCAGCGTGATCTGCCTTCAGGCGGTACACTACAAGCCAGCAGCGTTAATTGCGCTTCAATCTCTCCGGTGATTTTCGGCGTTGCGCCCGGGCGCGGTTTGTCATACAGCGCATTCTCTAATCCGCCTTCCACATATTTCTTGCGAATATTTGTGATGGTTGGCAAGGAACACATTAAAGCTGAGGCTATTTCTTCCGTTCCTTTGTTCTTCTTCTGGCTCTCGTCCGTCAACAATAAAATGCGGGCACGGGTTTGTGTGCGAGCCGATGATTCGCCACTTCGTATCAGACTTTCCAGTTCTTGACGATTTTCTTTGGATAAGTGAATGTGATATTTTGTTCTCATCCGCCAAGTATAATCTATCTAAAGTATTCAGCTTAGTAGTGGACTAGTGACAAAGAAACTGGCGTTTCAAATCATTTATTTTCCATTCCATCTTATCACCAATGATCTGATGTCATAGAAGACCCACAAACAATATTTTACTTTCACTTCACATGATCCCCTTCATTACAATCTGTAATAAAACTCATTCCGCTTGTGACTGGTAGAGAGCAGGTCAGGATGTAGCCATCTTTGAATCGTACAGTCACATCCAGCACCCCAACTGACAATGTAGATTGGCGCGGGTAGAGCAAATAATCCACGCCGAAATGATCTTTCAGCGCTGGAGCTTGCTTCAACGGCAGGCGGGGCAACACCGATGGGTCATTGGGCGCGGCTTGCAGTAGTTCGTGCAACCGAGTTAGCGTGAGTTCGGCGGGGCGATCCATGCGTCCCAACATACCGGGGACTAATCCAATTAGGACTATGGTTAACACGTGTTGCATCATACGCTTACGGCGTAATTCGGGCTTCTCCTTGTTTATGATCTCAAGGTGACGCCGCGCAGCCCATCTCAAGCCCCAGGCTGCCAGGCAGTCCACGCCGATCATGGGTAGTGCTGTAATAATGGCTTGCGCCATCAGTGTACTGTTCGTTGCCTCAGAAGAGATCAGATAAATAATTGCCAGCAACACGGTAATAATGATGCCGCCACCTACAATGCCCTCATATTCCTCCGTGAACCAACCGGCGATCACCCCACACAAGCTGAATGCAGCACTGAGCCCAACTAACATCACCAACATCCGCGTCCAGTCCATGCCTAGTGGCAGGTTGGGGAAGGTGTATACGTTGATGAATGAAACTGTCAGAGTATAGATAACTGCAATTAACATGCCGTAGATCGCGGCGGGTATCATCCGCTCTCTGCGTTTTGACAGGCTTTCTTGTTGGTAAAACTTTTTCAGGTATTCAAGCATGTTGTGGGTTCGCTTTCATGTGTGAGTTTACTGCTACTTATCTTTTTGGCTCTCCCGTTTCTGGCGGGAAAACCCCTTACCACAAAGGGTCACAATGGTACACAAAGGATGTTTTTTGCTTTTTTCCTTCGTGACCCTTTGTCTCC
>JAYUGV010000140.1:0-11585 GCA_043767565.1 Anaerolineales bacterium | reverse complement strand
GTCATGGAGACGTTACCTTTGTTAGATGGATTGTCGCTAATCCTGTTCTATCAGGTTTCGTCTCCTCTTTCAATTGTTTTTCGGATAGGTTCTTATTGTTACATGTCTTACAAAACCAATTATTGCAATTTGGTTATAATTACGATAAGCAGGATATTCATGGGATCACCCCTCAAAAGATCTATATCAGACAAGCTCAAGTCGCTCGGCGTAAAGACGGGCATCCCGCCTCTCTCCAAGCCGAAGCCTGATTCACATCCTATCGACTCGGTCGTGGCTGGGACCTTTCACCCCACCCCGCTCGGGGACGTGTTCGCCGCCGAACAGACATTTCCATCCAATTACATCTATGGCGCTTCTCCCCTGCTTTCTTCTTTCCCGCTTTCCTATATATCGCAATGGGCAAATGACCCCGCCATTGAAAAACTCCCGCTCAGTAAATTCGCCTTTCTCGATACTGAAACATCCGGTCTCTCCGGCGGCACAGGGACGTACGCTTTCATGGTGGGCATTGCCCGCTTTATTGATGACCAATTCGTACTCCGGCAGTTCTTCATGCGCGACCCTGCTGAAGAACCCGCCCTGCTCGAAGGCATTGCGACATTTATAGCTCCTTGCGAATCACTAGTGACCTTCAACGGCAAATCCTTTGATGCACCATTGCTATCCACGCGTTATCGCCTGCATCAGATCCCAATCCCATATAAAGATTACTCACATCTCGACCTGCTCCCGCTCGCCCGCCGCCTCTGGCGTGACCGTCTCGAGTCGCGTGCTTTGAAATATCTTGAAGAACATGTGCTGGGATTAAAACGCTCCAGCGAAGAAGTGCCCGGTTACGAAATCCCCTGGCTGTATTTTGATTACTTGCGGACCGGCGATGCCCGTCCGTTGGGCGGTGTGTTCTATCACAACGCCATGGATGTGGTGGCGATGGCGGCACTGCTCACGCACATGAACGATATGTTGCAAAACCCCTATGAGGGCAAGGTGCAACACGGACTCGATTTCGTGGCGTTGGGCAAGTTATTCGAGGATCTCGGTCACTGGGACGAGGCGGCGCGTCTGTTCGAGCGTGGACTCGAGTCTCACCCTTCGACAGGCTCAGGGCAGTGGTTAAACGAAGCAGATTTCGGCTTGGCAGTGAAGCGGTTATCCATCCTGCAAAAAAAACGCGGCGATGTCGGCGAAGCCATCCGCTTGTGGGAAGCAGCCGCGGAACAAGGTCATCTGTATGCGTTCGTTGAACTGGCGAAACATTATGAACATAAAGAACGCGATGTGAAAGCTGCGTTGAAATGGACGAGATCTGCCATGAAGCAGGCGGAGAAAGTTGACCAACCCGCGTACGTGCATAAGTTCTGGCTGGCTGAAATTGAGCATCGCCTGGAACGGCTAAAACGCAAAGCGGGTATATAATTTGGAATGCAGGAGCTCGTGTGCCCGATAGGATGTGCTCCTGCCATACCCGGACAGCAAGCTGTCCGACTCCAAAAAGGAAAGAGGAGCGGCATATGAATATTTCTGTTTCGCAAGTACAGGGACAAGTGCCTGTGACCGTTTTAAAAGTCGATGGTCAACTCGACGGTCAGACGTATCAGGATCTGATCAACAAGGCACGCGAGGCGTATAAGGCTGGCTGGCGTGATTTTCTGGTCGACATGACTGACCTGACTTATATCAGCAGTGCCGGGCTTGTAGCTTTGCATAGCATGGCGTTACTGTTACAGGGCGAGGAATTGCCCGATACCGATTCAGGCTGGTCTGCTTTTCGTTCGATGGGTCGTTCAAAAGAGTCGGGGATCCAGAAGCACATGAAACTACTCAACCCGCGCGCTGAAGTACAAAGCGTGCTCGATATGGTTGGGTTCAGCGCTGTGTTTGAGACCTTCACAGATCTTGATATGGCAGTTAAATCTTTCTAGCATGAAAAGCGATGCGATAGAACTGTCGCATCGCTTTTTGATTTAATTCTTTAGGCTTAGGGTCACCCTGCCCAATAATTAATGGAGAGAACATGAAACGTAATATTGGTAATTTATTCATTATTCTTTGTGTAGTTCTGACCGTGGTTGTGTGGCTTGTTTTTCCGCCTGTGAACGATGCGCGTACGAACTTTATGAGGCAGTATGCGGGCGAGATCATCGGCTCGGTCAACATCGTTCTGATGGCTTGCGCCCTGTTCCTCTCTACGCGACCGAAATGGGCTGAACCCTATTTCGGCGGCTTGGACAAAATGTACGTCACCCATCGCCGCGTCGCCACCACAGCCTTCCTGTTGATCTTTGTGCATGTGCTAACCGTGCCCATCTCGGCTCACTGGGTACTCGGCAATTACCTGGCGGTCATTGCGTTCACGGGCATCGTTTCCATTGTGCTGGTCAGCCTCGCGCCGCGCATCGCCTTTTTGAACAAATTCACCGGCGGCACGTACGAAGGTTGGAAGAACCTCAAAAAATATATCGGTATCTTTTTTATCATTGCCTATATCCATCCTTTGACGATCAAGGATCCGCTCAATGCGTTCATTGCCATCAACTGGGTGCAGATCTTTTTCATCATCGGCACAGCTTCATATCTTTACACCGAAGTCTTCGGGCGCTTCCTCAAAAAATATGTGCCTTATCAAGTAGAAGCGGTCAACCATCCCAATAACGCCACCACCGAAGTTGTCCTGCGCACCAAAAAGGATTCCATCCCCACGCAGCGGGCGGGACAATTTCTCTTCGTGCGTTTTCCCGGTGATAGGACGTTGGACGAATCGCATCCCTTCACCATCTCCAGCGCGCCGCATGAGGACGTTTTGCGGGTTACCGTCAAAGCCAGCGGGGACTTCACCCGAGCCTTGTTCGCCCAACTCAAACCCGGCATGGACGCGGTCGTCGATGGCGCGTATGGCATGTTCGATTACAAGACCGGCGGAGAAAAACAGATCTGGATCGCAGGCGGCATCGGTCTGACGCCATTCCTGTCCTTCGTCCGCGCCATGGATGGCAACCTACAACACGATATTGATCTCTACTATACGGTGCGCCATAAAGAGGAATCTCTGTTCGTAGATGAACTCGAAGCTGGCGCCAAAAAGAATCCACGCTTGAAGGTGCATGTTCGCTACTCTGCAACGGACGGGTCGTTGAATATTGATGATATAGTAAGGGACGCAGGCGGCTCCATCACGGGTCACCACCTGTATATGTGCGGACCGCTCCCCATGGTGCAGGCTTTCGAGAAAAAATTCCTGGCGCTGGGCATGCCTGCCAACAACATTCATTATGAAGAATTTAACTTTCGCTAAGCGCTATTCATGAAAGGAATCGAACTATGGAAATCACAGTCACCATCCACCCGGCAGAACATCCCATCGCCATTATGAAACTCCAGGGCGAGATCAGCGCCGCCAGTTACATGGAAGTTGTCAACAAGGCGCAGGAACTCTACAACAACCCGGCGCGCTATCTCATCATCGACTTGAGCGGCGTCACCACCGTCAGCAGTGCCGGGCTGGTCGGGTTGCACAAGATCGCCCTCGTCTACAGCGGAGACCCACACATGCAAGTTGATAAAGACGAGAGCCGCCCGGATTTCACTCACAATAGCAACGCCCGCAAATTCGTAAAACTGCTCAGCCCCCAACCTGAAGTGGATGAAGCTCTCAAAATGGCGGGCTTGAAGTTGTTCTTCAAAGTGTATACCGATCTTGAAACAGCGCTCCAATCATTCTGATTTTATAAAGAGGCACTATGTACAGAAGAAATAGAGATAATAATCGTCGTAATTATCGCCGTCATAATACCGAACGCCGTCCGCGCTCGGTAATGATGCGCCCCGGTGTACAGATCACTATTCTGATCGTCGTGGCGTTGATCATATTTATCATCCTGCAAAGCGGTGGCAAATAAAAATATCCCCGACAAACAACCACAAACTTAAGAGTCTAGCCACGGATTACACGGATCGTCACGGATTTTTAAATTAATGATCCAAAATAGGTTAAACCCAAAAGGCAACCCTCTGAACGGGGTTGCCTTTTTCGTGTAAGTCAGTGAAATCCGTGGCTAAAAACTTGAAAGATTAAATTCGGGGTAAGTCATGTTTCATTCTGACACAACCCGGTTGCGCCCCTGCTCCTTGGCTTTATACATCTTTAAGTCAGCCCGCCGCAAAATATCATCAAAAGTTTTATCTTCAGGCTGCGCCTCTGCCACCCCAACACTGACGGTCGAATGAATCATCACTCCATCCAGATTTGACGGGGTTCGCGCCCACACGGTCTGGATGCGGTCTGCCACGATCTTTGCCTGTTCAAGCCCGGTCTCCGGCAGGATCAAACCGAACTCCTCACCGCCCAGCCTGCCGAAGGTATCCTGCGCGCGCTTTTGTTCCAGCGCCACCAATGAAAGACTGCGCAGCACGATATCCCCAGCGTGATGCCCATACGTATCGTTGATCTCTTTGAAACTGTCTGCATCGATCACCAAAACGGACAATGCGCGGCGATAACGAAAAAAACGCATGAACTCACTTTCAGCGATACTGAAAAAATGACGCCGCGTCAGGCTCTTCGTCAACTGGTCGATATTTGCCAGGTACGCCACCATCTCCTTGGCATCCTTCTCATCGATATACGCTTTGAAGGATTTACGGCGATAGGACTGCGTCTGTAAAGCTGATCCCAGTCCCAAGACATGTACGATCACCTGCGCCGCTGTTGCAGCGTTCAAGGCAACCAGATCCATCCCAGCCTTTACAAAGTAATTGATATACAGCGTGCCTATTGAAAAGACCAGCACCAAAATAATGTTACTTCGTAATTTGAGCGGCGAAAGCGCATAGATCGCAAAGACCGCAATAATGTCAAAAGCCGTGGATTGGAAACTGGCTGGGCGGATAAAGTTAAAAGTCAATATCCACAAGATCGTGAACGCCAGCCAGCCAAAGATCAGGCGGTCGAATATTCGAACTTTATTTATTTTTGTAAGAGCGAATATGGCTAGTGCAGTACCTGCCACATAACAACCGCGATAAAATGCCATCCACCATACCAGGTCTGGTCTGGCTGGAAAGATCAATCGATCCCCCCACAACATACCAAAGATACCAACACAGGCAATGATCATGGAGAGCATGCCCTGCGCCTTATCGATCTGCAAATTAAATACCCGATAATCCCCTTCGAGCTCCCGTAAGTCGGTCAAGATTTGGCTGGATAATTTTCTGAAAATTTCCATTCGTAATATTCCATCTCAAATAATAACTCATATTTCGATCAACCGGTATCCCAAATTGGCTAAATTAGAGAGGATTAGCCACACAGCCGCTGAGAACACGGGAGAAAAAAATAAGCTCTCTGTGCACTATGTATCTCAGTGGCAAAAGCTTTCTTAGCACAACGTAAGCTCAAGCCGCCGTCACTTCGACACGGTGAGCGCAAGACGAACCGTCAGTACAAGCCTCGGCGGCGTTTTGCGTGCAACCCCTTCGCCGAGGACGGCGAAGGGAGCAAATCCATCTACATACTTTTAGCGCACCCTGGTAAATTGCCGCCCGAGTTGTATATTGCCAAAGTGATACAATACCAAAAACCCGCTTGCATTGGAGGCAACCATGAGTTCCCAGATCAACGACCTCGTCGCCATGCGCGATACTGAATCCCTGTATGAGATCATGTCCGAAGACGATGAATGGATGAACCAGCTCGACGCTGCCGAAGGGCTGGTCAAGCTCGGCGACCGCCGCGGCTATGAATTCATTCTCACCGCCACCCTGAGTGACGATGAAGAGATCCTTGATGTGGCGAAAGAGATCCTCGCTGCCCCCGAACTCGCAAAGATGAAACGTGAGATCGAAGACGAACAAGCCAGCGAACGCCGCGCCCACATCGAATCCGCCAGAAAGCGTTTAAAAATGGGCGGTAAGGTTTTTCGCTACAAAATGGTCTACCTTCCAGCCGAAGCGCTTATGAACAACGACCCATTCAGCACAGGCTTCGAAATTCCCTTATTAGATCATCAGGGCCTCGAAGGCTGGGAGGTTGTGCATGTCAACCCAAGCGGGCGCGCGGCATTGACCAGAAACACAGAGGCGCTGCTATCCGGCGCCTATTTCCTCCTCAAGAAAGAAGTGCTTCCCAACGAAAGCGCCGATCTAGACTCGAACTAAATGCGACATTTTCTCCTCCTGTTCATTTTGCTCCTCACCCTCACTTCATGCGGAGGAGAACCCGCTTCACCCTCAGGCAAGCCTGCTCCCGTTATCCTGACGTCTACTACTTTTCTGACAGATATCACCCGCAACATTGCAGGCGACCGTCTCACAGTCGAGTCGCTTTTGCCAATTGGAGCAGATCCGCATTCCTACCAACCCACACCGCAAGATGTGACAAAGATCTCGCAGAGCAAACTGCTCATCATCAACGGCGCAGGCTATGAACACTTTCTGGAACCGTTATTAGAAAATGCTGGAGGGGAGCGAGAAATCATCGAAGCCTCAGCAGGCACAGCTCTGAGAAAAGACGCGCAGGGCGCAGCCGATCCGCATGTGTGGCTTGATCCGAACAACGTCATCGTCTATGTCGAGAACATCCGCGAAGCACTGACACATTTCGATCCAGACGGAGCACAAGTTTACGAAACCAATGCAGATGCGTATGTCCGTGAGCTAAAAAGTTTAGATACGTGGATCGTTGAACAAGTGCAGCAAATTCCGCCTGAGCACAAATTACTAATTACCAATCACGAGGCTTTGGGTTACTTCTCAGAACGCTATGGCTTTACCATTGCCGGAACCGTGATCGAAAGTTTCAGCTCCGATGCCTCGCCCTCCGCTCAGCAAATGGCAACGCTGATCGACCAGATCAAATCCTCTGGCGCGCCAGCCATCTTTTTGGATGCATCGGATAACACAACGCTCGCGCAACAGATCGCCGCTGAAACCGACGTAAGAGTCATCACCGACCTGCATCTTGAATCCCTGACCGACGGCGCACCTGCTGGAACCTATATTGATATGCTGAAATACAACGTCACGCAGATTGTGAATGCTTTAAAGTAACCTTCGCGCTGAGCGGAAGTCTGAGCGCTAGCGAAGACTGTAGTCGAAGCGCCGCCCCTACAATAAACCATGTACCCACACACCCACCACAAACCCAACCAACCCATCCTCGATGTTTCCAACCTCAGCGTGCGCTACAACGGACATATGGCACTGGAAGAGATCAGCTTCCATTTGCATGAAGGCGAACGCGTCGCAGTCGTTGGACCGAACGGCGCAGGCAAAAGCACCTTGTTCAAAGTTGTCGCCGGTGTTTTACAACCGAATAGCGGAGAAGTGAACATCTACGGTTCACGTCCGCGCGGACATGTTTGCATCGGCTACATCCCACAGCGCAATCAGGTCGATTGGACATTCCCCGTCAGTGTGGCTGATGTGGTGATGATGGGACGCTCTGCTAAACTGGGTCCATTCAACTGGCCCCATAAAAAAGATTGGGAAATTGTGAACCATGCTTTGGAGACAGTGGAGATTAGCAATTTAGCCTCACGCCAGATCAGTCAACTCTCCGGCGGGCAGCAGCAGCGCATGTTCATTGCGCGTGCGCTGGCACAGGAAGCCGAACTGATGCTGATGGATGAACCGCTCAGCGGACTCGATACGCCTTCACAGGAAGGTATTCTAAATTTGCTTGATCGGCTCAAACAAGAACGAGTGACCGTGATGGTCGCCACGCATGATCTCGACCAAGCCGCAACCCACTTTGACCGCATCATGCTGCTCAATCATAAGATCATTGCCTTTGGTGAACCGCAAAGTGTCTTACATACGGATAATCTTTTACAAGCGTATGGCGGACGATTGAAACCAGTGGACGGACAAAATATCTTGAACATCGATGATTGCTGTGATGAAGGGGAACACATCTAATTTTCGATTTACGAGTGACGATTTACGATTGAATCAGGGTTGTGGCTATTTTCCATGATTACCCTATTAGGGCTTTCGCTGCCCCTGCTCCAAGACGGTCTGCGACCGTCGAATTTACAGGGAATATGGCGGTCACAGACCGCCTGCGAGCGAAAGTCCTGCTTATATGAAGATCGAGAGGAGTTCAACATGGACGAAAAAACTTTCAAAGCAAGAACGAAGAAGTTGGCGGTTGCAATTATCAAAGAAGTTAACAAGTTACCCCGCTCACTCGCCGCAGATGTGATCGCCAAACAATTAATCCGTTCAGGGACTTCCATCGGCGCAAATTACCGTGCCGCGTGCCGGGCAAAGTCTACTCCCGATATGATCCAACAAGCTGAAAATCGTCGAAGAGGAATCCGACGAAACCGAATACTGGCTTGAACTTCTGGTTGAAGCCGAACTCGTCCCTCAAGAACAAATTAAAAATATCTACAAGGAAACAGATGAGATCCTAGCCATGACAGTAGCGTCACTTAAAACCCTGCATGGACGACAACCTGCCCAAAATCGTAAATCTAAAATCGTAAATCCAATGTCTTTCCTCCTCACCCCCCTCCAATATGAATTTATGCAGCGCGGCATGCTCGCGGCAGTGCTGGTCGGCATTGTGTGCGCGGTGGTTGGCACGTATGTTGTCTTGCGCGGTATGGCTTTCTTCGGTGACGCGCTCGCGCACACCATTCTCCCCGGCATCGCCCTCGGATATCTCGTCAGCGGCGGCGCGCGCGATACTTTATTTTGGTGGGCGCTGGGCACATCCATTGTCGCGGCGTTGGGCATTGGCGCGATCAGTAAAAATTCGCAGATCAAGGAAGATACTGCCATCGGGATTATCTTCGCCGGGATGTTCGCCCTCGGCATTGCATTGATCTCCACGGTCCGCAGCTACGCGGTAGACTTAAGTCATTTTCTTTTTGGGGATGTGTTGAGCGTCTCGACTCAAAGCCTGTGGCTGATCCTAATCTTTGGCGGACTCGTACTCCTGACCGTTTTCCTGTTCTACAAAGAATTCACAACCCTGTCCTTTGACCCCGTCCTCGCCGCCACACTGCGTCTGCCTGTTGGCTTGCTCAATAATCTTTTGCTCACCCTCATCGCAGTGACGGTGGCGGTCTCGCTTCAAACCGTCGGTGTGGCATTGATGGTCGCCATGCTTGTCACCCCAGCCGCGACAGCCTATCTGCTCACCCATCGCCTATCCCATATGATGCTGCTCGCCGCGGTCTTTGCTTCGCTATCAGGTATTATTGGTTTGTATCTTTCGTTCTATCTCAGCATTGCCTCCGGCGCAGCGATCGTGTTAACTGCGACAGTGTTCTTTATGCTGGCGTTCGGGTGGAAAAAATTGAGTGGGATATAATCAACTGTACGCAATCTTTGGCTGCATATCCGTAAGACAATCGTAAATCGCAAGGAATTTCTACCCGTGCCTGTCAGGAGAAACTTTATTTTTGACCCAGCGATCATTTTCCTGATCCTTGGGTTGTTCATCGGCAGTGTCTATTGTATAGTGATTCCCTATGGAGCCGGCTTTGACGAAGAGGGGCATATGGTCCGCATTTACCAGATGTCTGAAGCCAAGCTTCTCCCCATACTTCCGCACCCGGTTATTTTCAGCGAAATATTCGATCTATCCTACCAACGCCGCCCCATTCAAACCCCCGCGTTTGACATGTTCAGCCCGGAGAGTTTTTGGCGAAAATTCAGCAGGCTGGAAGAAAATTATAGATACGGCTATAAGACCCGCTCAATTTATTCGCCGGTGATCTTTCTGCCACAAGCCCTGGTGACAAGACTGCTGTGGCAATATCTTGATTTCGCGATCCTCCCAACCATAATTCTGGCACGGCTGGCCGGGTTACTGGTATACATCGCCGGGTGTTACATGGCGATACGAGCGCTGCCATTCGGCAAGTGGACCATGCTGGCGCTCGCGCTCGCGCCCATGGCAATGTTCCAGGCTGCCACCCTGAATGCAGATGGATTCACAAATGCTGTCAGCTTCGCGTTTATAGCGTGGGTCTACCATGTTTATCTGGATGAGAAGAAAGGCATTCGCCCGCGATCGATCTGGATATTGATCGGGCTCTCACTCCTGGTAGGTTCTGCCAAGCCGGGCGCGATCATCATCCTGCCTTTGTTATTGATCCTCACGAAAGATATGTTTCCCTCAAAAAAATGGATGGCACTGCTTGCACTGGGAGCGCTACTAGCCATACTTTGGAACATTGGCTGGATCGCCTTTGCAATACCAAACTCAACGTTCTCAGCAGACGGGTCTCAAAGCCTGCCCCGGCAATTGGGTTTTGTATTGGCAGACCCAGGCGCGTTTATCAGCACCTTCCTGCGGGGCATTGTCTCGTCCATTGTCAGCTACATCCAGGATTGGATAGCGGCTTATGGCTACTGGGCAGGCACCATACCGGGACCTGTTTACTTTTTCTATGCTCTGCTACTTTTGGCAGCCTTGCTTGCCGAGCCTCACGCGATGGGACTTCCGACAAAGATACGAATTTTCACGAGCCTGCTTGGTCTACTGTGTTCCGCAATTACTGTGGGGATGTTTTTTGTGGTCACGTACACTCCAGGAGGCGCAATCGCCCTGGGGAAACATGGACGGTATTTCATCCCCTTTGCCCCGCTCTTCTTTCTTTCGCTCAGTGGGCTTGTTAGCATCCGTGAAAAATGGCGAAAGATCGCGCAATTCATAGCGCTTGGCTCGCTGCTAATCGTCGCTGGATATTATTCTTTTGGGATGTATACCACCTACTATACCTATTGCGGATATGAGGCATACGCTGGAGGTCCCTGCACCCTGCCTGTTTATAAAAATCTGGAAAAGGAGGCTGCCCAGGAAATAGTTCTGGGGGATGGCACACTGGTCAGCCAGACATTCACCAGCTACTGCAATGGACTGGAAGCCGTTCAAGTATTTGTGAAATCCGTCCCTGAAAACAGGGTTGCAACCCTGGAATTTTCATTACTTGATGGTGATCAACATGGACTCAGCAGACAACAAATTTCGTTTGCAGAGATCCAGCCCGATAATTATCTGAATTTTGATGTGGGGCCATCCACTGGCTTGCAAGGCACGGACTATGAAATCAGGTTGGCGTCTTCGGCATATGCCCCTTCCGAGGGAATCAGCCTATCTACGACAGCCTCGGATTATTATGCGGGGCAACTGGTTGTTGATGGGCAGGCAATCGGAAGCGATCTGCTCATCCATTATGTCTGTGCGCATCCCTAACCAGAAGGTATTACGGCAGATTGAATGCCTGCACGTTATTCCCGGATTGAT
Organism: Anaerolineales bacterium; assembly: GCA_043767565.1. Taxonomy (GTDB): domain Bacteria; phylum Chloroflexota; class Anaerolineae; order Anaerolineales; family Villigracilaceae; genus Defluviilinea. Next base: position 319 of record JAYUGV010000140.1, on the reverse strand, counting down.
TCACGATCAGGATGTGCCCGTTGGTGTCGAAGGCAAGACCGACCGGTCTTTTGAGGGGATTCTCTGTTATTTTTTTGCCGCTTAATGCCCAGAGAAATTCACCGTCGTTGGTGAAGACCTGCATACGCCCAAAATCATAATCGGTGATGTAAACCCTGCCATCGTTACCCACGGCAATCGCTTCAGGGACACCGGAGACTTTGATATCTGTGCCCATTCTCCAAAGTTTGATGAATTCGCCTGCGCTGTTAAATTTTTGGACGCGCTTGTTCTGGTAATCAGCGACAAAGATGCTGCCCTGAGCATCCACGGCAATACC
>JAYUGV010000139.1:0-11601 GCA_043767565.1 Anaerolineales bacterium | reverse complement strand
GTTTCATTTCGTATTCAATTCAAATAATTCATTCAGGATGTCTGCATAAGCGAGGGAGTTTTCTGAATTGCGAAGATGGGATGTGGGTACGTGAAGCAATTTGCTGACGATGGCGCGCGTCAGCGCTTCGACCTTTGCCTGCTCCTCACCATTAAGCGTGGTCATACGCTTGAGGCTTTTTTCAAGTTCGCTTGTACGAATATTTTCCGTACGTTCATATAACGCCGTGATGACGGGCAGGATTTGATAAGTCCGCAAATATTCACAGAATTCATCCAACTCCTCTGCAAGGATTTTTTCTGCGTGAGGTTGTTCGAGCTGGCGCGATCTGACAGAATGTTTTAGATATGTCTGCAAAGAATCCATGTTGTGAAGAAATACGTTTGGAATATTTGCCGTGGATGGTTCCACATTTCTCGGCACGGCAACATCGATCAAAGTTAATGAACCCTTCGCGCGGCTGATGGTAACTACTTTATCTTCCATCGGCTGGCGCAATACTTCGAGGACGCGTGTGCCGAATTCAGGAAATTCATCGAGGAATAACACGCCGCGATGTGCAAGCGAGATTTCACCAGGCTTCGGAATATTTTCACCACCCACTAAACCCGCATGTGAGATCGTATGATGCGGCGCCCGGAAGGGACGATGTCGGATCAAGGGCATGCCTGCGGGAAGCTGATCTGCCACGGAATAGATGCGCGTCACATCCAGTGATTCCTCAATACTCATATCAGGCAGGATGCCCGGTAATGCGCGCGCGAGCAATGTTTTGCCTCCGCCCGGCGGGCCAATAAGAAGACAGTTATGGCCGCCAGCCGCGGCAACCTCAAGTGCGCGTTTTACGTGTTCCTGTCCCTTCACTTCGCTGAAGTCTGTTGGCGTGAATAACGGCTCAAGAACTTCGCTGGAGGGTTGATAGGGTTCGATGAAACGGCGACCAAAAAGATGGTCGTAAAGATCCGCAAGCGTTTTTACCGGGACAACTTCAATGTCCGGGATCAAGGCCGCTTCGGGCGCATCCACTTCGGGGACGAACATCCGCTTGTATCCATTTAATCGGGCAGTAGCGGCCATCGGTAGGACGCCGCGCGTGTGACGGACAAGCCCATCCAGCGAAAGTTCGCCGATGACCAGCGTGTCTTCGATGGCATTTTGAGGCAGGAAGCCTGCCAGCACGATCACGCCGAGCGCGATGGGTAAGTCGTAGGCGGGACCTTCCTTGCGGACAGACGCGGGCGACAGGTTGACAACGACACGATGACGCGGGAAGTGCAGGCCCGCGTTCTTGACAGCGGTCTGCGGCTTTCTTGAACGGCAGTGTCGGGGAGTCCCACAATTGTCATTCCGGGCAGGCCGTTGGTGTAATCCACTTCGACCTCGATGATGACGCCATCAAGGCCAACCACGGCACATGAAAAAATACGCGCAAGCATGAGGATATTTTACTGTGGAATTACACACCGTTGCCGACTTATCAAAAAGAAAAGTTATCGAGTTATATAGTCGGTTGTGTATCGTGCAATGTTGGTATGAAAGGTCTCAAGCCAGGTTTCAATGAATGTCCTAGATTCAAACATGGACAATAAATCTACCGCCAAATCAGAAACAGAGATTCCGTCGATCTTCTTTTTCAGGGACAGTATGGCGGACTCCACCGTATATGGTTTTCCCCCGTCCTTTGCAAGTTTTTCCTTCAGGGGCTGGATTCCCTTCTGCATGAACCATAACAGGTCATAGTAATCACGACCTTTGATGAAGGCGCCCTCCCTGCCACGTTGGAAATTACGTTCCAGGCAGGCGAGCATCTTGCCCGCCATCATGGTTTCCAGGGAAAAATGGGAGGGCACAAAGCTGCGCCCGAGATAGAAGACCGGCGTCTTCTGCAGCACCGCTATCTGTTTATGGTGACTGATCTCCACCTTGAGATGCAGGGCTTCATTAGGATAGGGGGATAAACCCAACTCGTTGAGCACGGGCAACTTGAGGGTCAAACGCAGGACGCCGTTCCCTCCCTGCTGGGGTTTAATCTCGATCGGCTGGTAGCCCAGGGATTTGCGAAACAAGCCAGCCATGTCTTCAGCAAGGTTGGATGTGTCAATTTCTGCACCATTATCGAAATCCAAATCCTCGGACAGGCGGTTCAGATCATAAATAACATGCAGACAGGTCCCGCCGTAAAAATTCAAGCGTCGATAGGTGGTGTGGTTATAGAGAAAGTCCAGTACATACGCCTGCAGGACCTCCTTGAGCAGAATGCGTTTTGTTTCAGACGCCAGAAGCGGGTCCTTGGTATCAAGCGTGTGTCGCAGGGTTTGGATCAGGGATGCCATACATTGCTCCGAAAGTTATTCAGGATGTGCGTCAGTTTGCGGCTGCCACTCTTCTCGACAAGGCTGGCGAACGCCTCACGGTCGGCTGTGGAAAATTCATCCATATTTAGCCGCAGTTCCTCGGCCAGATTGACTCTTTGATTCCAATGGGAGGCCGGCAGAGGCCGCAGGTATAAATAATCGAACAGCGCTTTGGCTGTGGAGGCCTCGGCAATACGGATGCCAAAATATTCAGTGATGGTGAAGCCATGATAGTGGCCTGCCTGCATATGGCGATACGAGAATGTTCCAATGGCATTAACGATCCTGCGCGTGTTTTTGATCGTGACGCAGGTCACCGGATAGGTGACTTCGGTCAGAAAATTATGCCGTTGCAGGATGAATTCAAGGGAGAGGTAGGACTGGGGGAGCAGGATATTGCTGACCGCTCCCGAGAACAAATAATCTGCGCGGTGCCCCTCATAAAAACGGCGCGTCATGTACACACCCTTTTTGAGGGATAAGATGTGGCCGGCATTTATCCAACGATGGAGCAGGCTGCGTACCTGGTTTGGCGCCTCCATCCCTGTAGCCTGCTTAAAGCCTTCCAGCGTAAAGTAGGGAATATTTTCAAAAAGGCGTAATAAATCTGTTTTCATTTTTATATCGGATAATGTACATATTTTGCATATTATCCGATATAAAAACAATTTTGTCAAGAAGCTACATCAACCCTCCCCACATGAATGGCGCGATGATCGCCAGCACCAGACCGAGTACTGCCATCACACCGAACAAGCCGGCCCGTTGGCGCACCAATGCGGCGCGGGCTTCGGTGGTTTCGATTACGGAGCGATGGACAGACTCCTGCAAACCCTGCACACTGGACAGGACCGGACGGTTGTTGGCGAAGAAATCATAAATGTCGCGGAGGAACAAATTGGCTTCCACATCAGTGGGATCAGGCAGATGTGCGCGGGTGACTTCCACGGCCTTCGTAAAATCATCCACCTCCATGCGCGCCACCAGCAAGCCCAACAAGTTGCAGAACGGTCCACCCACGGTGGAGGCGCGTCGCAATGCTTCCTGCACACCCACACCAGATGAAAGCAGTGAACTCAACACAGACAAACCGATCAACATATTGTTGCGCAAGGACTCGGCGCGTTTCTTCGCCAGAGTCTTCAAACGCACATACGGCCGGCGCAGACCTAGGAAAATAAAAATCAAAGCAATCACACGGGTGCAACGGCAAGGATATTCATGGCTGCCAGTGCGCCTGCCAACATCCCACCCACTGCGAGAAAGATCGAAAAGTCACGAATGGCAACTGCATAGAATTCACCTGGGGTGTCATAGGGATAGCCTGCCCGTCTCAGCAGACTGATCACATCCGCCGTGTTCTGCGCCTGATCTGGATCAAAGCGACCCGGCAGAATGGCGATCAACAAAGCTTCCCACACCGAGCGTCTCTTTGTTGTATTCGTTGATCGTAAATTCATCAGGCGATTGCCGCCAAAAGTGCCGAACGCGGTTTGGAGGATGGTCAGCAGTTCAAATGCCAGCACACTCAAACTCAACGCGCCGAGGAAAGCAAAAAAAGTCATAGGGGTTCTCCTTCAGGAATATCGAAGCAAAAGTCTAATAGTTTCTGCAGAGGGGCTTCACCCAACTGTCGTCCGCGAAAGGGTTTACTGTACAGGGCGCGACGCAACGCCGTCATATGTTGTTCATTGCGTGTGACATCTTGCGGCGGGCGCGGTTCGGCATGTTTCAACGCGCCACTACCAGATTCCCAGGTTGGTCCACCAAATTCAGGCGGCCAGAGTGGAAAGGCATATTGATCCCACTTAGGCAAATGATTGTTTTTCATGGCGCGATGCCACTGCCAAAAGGCTTCAAAGCGCAGACCCCAGTCCCCAGACCAGATCAAGTTGCATTGACTCGTTCCTTAGGGCACATGTAAGAATAACTTCCCGATTCTAGACTTCTTCTGGCCCGCGTCCGTCGGACTAAAGTCCTGCCTCAGTTCATGAAAGTCGGTTAAAACCGACTCGGGCTGCCAGTCCGAAGGACTTCCACGAACTGAGCAGGTGGCTTCAGCCCCGCTCACTACGCGCGAAAAACGGAAGTTATTTTTACACAGTTCCTTAGCAGATCGAGCGTCTCTGTGCAATGATGGCAGATCGGAATGGCATTCTCCGGTCGTTGGTAGCGCCAGGCAATTTCCACAGGTGCATCCAGTGATGGATTCAGAATCGGACGCCATGAACCCGGCTTGCCGCAGCGCATACAGGCATTGGGAAACTCATGCCGCCAAGGGATGCCGGCAACAGAGGCCGCCACGATCTCATCCAGATATGGTTCTTCGGCTTGCAATACCGAATAGGATAGTTTCACCGCACTATCGGGCAGGTTCCAGTCTTGTGAGAAATCCAGGAGAAATCCTGCTGAACTCACGATCTGTCCGCGTTCCCAAGCTTCGAATTTTCGGCGCTGGATTTCTGGTTTCACCTCACCCTGATGCGCTTCGCGGATGCGGCGAATATCGGCGACAGCTTCTGCCAATAACGCAAATAACAAACTATCCATGCGCACGCTGGCATCCAGCACACCCAATTGAGTCAGCCAGGAGAGTCTCCTGATATTCAGCGATCTGAAGTGACCCAGTGTGCTTTCGATCAGGTCGTCAATGCCATCGGGCGGCAGTTGGTTGCAAACGACCAGATTCATGAAATGGTCTGGAAGGTCCGTTATTAACCAAGTCAGGTAGCGGCCAATGGACAATTCCACGCTCTGTGACTGTGCCAGGCAATAATGATACGCCTCCCAGTTTGTCCTGATGGCGGATTTCACTGATTCCCTTCTAGAGAGTTGAGTCAGGATTTTGTTCATGCCAAAAAACGATTAATGGGTATTGGCATTCCGCTTCACGAGGATTCCCAAAAGCAATCCGAAGACCAAGATGTGATCCAAGATCATCACAATGAGTTGGGACATTGTTGGAGTTGGTAATGGAGGTGTCGCACTGAGCAGGGTTACGATCATATTCATGACAATGAAAACGCCGAATCCATACAGGAGCGACCCAGGGATGAGATAGCGGCGAAGGAGAGGAATACGATCAACGCTCAGGATAAAAATGCCAGCGATTACAATGCTAAAGAGGTAGTGGAATAGCACCCCGAGCAGTGCGGTGGTGATGCCGCCTGCAAAGGCAAATTCACCCAGTGCGCCACTGGCTATATATTGATATACAATAATTAATGGGGTCCCACCAAGGACACCAGTGACAAACCAGTGATAGATTATCTCATCGGCAAAACCGATAATCAGTCCGGCGATCACACTTAAACGGAGGAGTGAATTGCGGGTGGCGGGAGACGTGCTGGCGATAGTAGACATAATTAAGGTTTCTTTCTTTGTTTACATTTGAAAATTTGCCTACGCACTCATCATTCACTAGTATGTAGAATGATGAGCAGCATATGAACGTATAAAATTAACTTGCGCTTTTCGACAGATTGGTCGACATATTGGCTCTGCCTGACACAAAGAAGCCAATTGCAATCAAGGTTTGGATCAAGGCTGGTCCCCAGGAAATATTATGGTTGGGCATGTCAGTGAGAAAGATGCCATATACACTGACGGCAGCCCATAAAGCAAACAGCAAGGTATAGCCCAGGACGACCGAGTCGCGCGTTTTTGACGGCCCATCATTCCGAACCAGCCAGTCCAGCACGCCAAGCGCGAGCAAGACCACACCGATTATTTTGGCGCTGAAAGCTGCCGAAGGGTCAGTTCCTCGAAGAGCAGGTGGAGCAAAGAACGACAAGGCTCCCATTAAGATCATTACGATGGCCGCGATTGTGAACATAACATTGAGTTTCATTTGATTTTCTCCTTTCGTGAAATTATTAGAAAAAGTAATCGTGCGTACGATGTTGGGCGCCTGTCAAGCCAGTTGCCTGATGACCATGGCTTTGAACGGAGCGGCTAAAAGTTCTTCCAAAGGCGCATAGATGCCATCAGCCATGGCTTGCTGCATCGCTGACGCTCGTACCTCAGCCGAGGCCCAATTGGCGATCTCAACCAGGATGTTGGGGTTATCAAGGACTTCGTAGCGCCTGCTGCCTAGAAAGCCTGGCTGGCCCGGCCCATATTTCGTTGCCACGCTCTCGAGCAGATTCTTGAGCTCAGCCCGCCTGCCAGGTTTGGCCTGGAGTTCAACGATCACCTTGATTGTCATGGTATTTGTTCCTTTCTATTCCAACCACAGGCACTTTGACTGGCAAAGTATTGCCCGGCCGCTTGCTGAATAGGAAATACGTCGATACATCACGCTGGACCATGCCCATCCACAAAAATAGGCTCGCCTGTGTTGGTGCCTTCCATGGCCTTGAGATATGTTTCAGCCACCGTGGCAACGTTTGGAAAGCGTGATCCGTTCCATTCCGAGTTTAATTGCCCACTCGCGAACGGCAGCCGGGTGAACGATAACGATGCGTCGCCTGTCTTGCAGTTCAGGCGCTACGCGGTTTACGAACTTATCCAGGGCCATGTTAAGCATTGCACTGATTGAGCTTTTGGGTAAAGCAAGAAAGCCTGACATTCCACCAGTAAGAATGAAGACGCCGCCCGGCCGTATATTGGAGAGGCCTTTGCGTACCAGGTTCACCTGTCCGAGTAATTTACTCTTGATATATGAATCGATTACTTCATCGGAAAATCCGGTTAACGGGCCCATACCACCGCCACCTTGTGGTGCTGTGCAAATGAAGGCATCCACCTCGCCAAGTGTTTTGTAGAACGCTTCGATGGAAGCGGGATCATCTAAATTCAAACTCGGTTGTGTATTACGGGAGGCCTGAACTACTTCATGGCCTTTATCAGTTAGCAGTGCGACAACTGCTTTTCCAATCAATCCTGTGGCACCAATAACAACGGCTTTCATGATTTTTTCCTTTTTACTATGTGTGATATATTTTGTTTACTTTAGCGAAACGCCATTAATTCATCATTATTTGGACACAAATTGCCTGAATTGATTTTTTCCTTTCTCGGCCGCTTGCTGATCTCATATTCTCGGATGGGAGCGATTACTCTTGCCAATCGCAAAGCCGTCGGACTGCTGTCCTATCTCCTAATCGAGTCGGATCACGCGCACAGCCGTGAATTCCTGCTCGGTTTGTTGTGGCCTGACCTGCCGACTGCTGCTGCACAAAATAACCTGCGCGTCACCTGGGCGTATCTTCAGAAAGCGCTGGACACAAATGATTCGAAAGGGCAACCTCACCTGATCGGCGATCGGCTCACTCTGCGCTTCAACCCCCTCAGCGATCACGAACTAGATGTGGCACGCTTCAACTCTTTAACCGATGCCTATCGCTTCCATCCACACCTTGATCCACACAATTGTGCTGAATGTACCGAGCGGCTGACACAGGCTCTCGAATTGGTACGCGGCGAATTTATGGAAGAATTCTCACTCGGCGATTGCCTGCAATTCGATGAATGGCTCACCCTGCAACGCGAACACTTTCGCGTGCAGGTGACTTCGGCATTGGAACAACTCGCCGCGTTTCACGAACGAGCCGGGCAACTGACCGAAGCCGAACGCTTCACACGCCGTCTGCTCGAATATGACCCGCTGAATGAATCCACATATCGTCAATTGATGCGTATCCTGGCGCGCGCAGATCAACGCGCCGCGGCGCTGGATGCATATGAAACCTATCGCCGCATGTTGGGGACAGAGCTTGGTCTGGCACCGTCCGTTGAAACCATGACGTTGGCTGAACAGATCCGCGCCCTTGCGCCGTTCGAGTCGCAGTCAACACGGATTGTTTTACCTCCCGTTCTAACGCGCTTTTTCGGACGCCAATCAGAATCCGCAAAACTGGTTGACCTGCTTTCGCGCCGAACGGTCAGGCTGGTGACGTTGGCAGGGCCCGGCGGCGTTGGCAAGACGCGCCTTGCGATCGAGGTTGCCCATCGCATGGCAGGCGTATTCGCACAGAATATCTGCTTCGTTGAATTAACTGGGGTAACTGATGAAAAGTCCGTGGATGACGCGGTCGCGGCGGCTCTGCATTTGCCGACCAGCACCGGTCGATCATTAACGGGTGCAATATTGGATTACCTGCGCGGCAAAACCATGCTTCTGGTGCTGGATAAATGCGAACATCAGGTGAAAGCATGTGCGCGACTCGTCCAAATCCTCTGCCGCGATGCCGAAGGGCTGACCGTGCTGACGACCAGTCGCATCCCCCTTCACCTTGAAGAAGAACATGTGGTACGGCTGGAACCATTTGCCACTCCAGGTATCAATGCTGAGAACCGAATCACAGTTGCAGAATCTCTGAACTTTGACTCGGTTCAACTGTTCACAAACCGCGCCGCGCAAGCGCTTTTGAATTTTACACTCACCGACACAAAAGTTTCGGCAGTTGTTCACATCTGCCAACATCTTGATGGTATTCCGCTGGCAATTGAAATCGCGGCGGCGCAAGTCCGTGCCTTACCCATCGAAGCCATCGCTGAACGGCTGGGTCAACGCTTTGCATGGCTGAATCGTCAGGTGGGTGATTCATTGCCGTGCCAGCGCACCTTGCATACCTTGATCGATTGGTCATTTGAACTCTTGAGCGACCAGGAACGCTCGCTGTTGCGCCGACTATCGGTCTTTGCCGGCGGCTGGACTTTGGAAGCAGCCGAGGCGATCAGCGCATCGGAAGAACCGTGTGCCGATTTCCTTGCCGAACTGGTCGACCACTCGCTGGTGGTTTTTGGGGCGGATGCGGAGCACCGGCGTTACACCATGCATGAAACCATTCGTCAATTTGCACAGGAGCAGTTGCGCGGTAGTGATCAAGAGGCGGAGGCGCTGGAACGTCATGCTCGCTACTATGCAAAGCTCGTCTCCCGTGCGGCAGATAGCCGAACAGAAAAAGCCTTCCCCGAACGTCTACGGATCGTAGTGGATGACCACAATAACGTGGGTCGCGTATTTGAATGGTCGCTTGTGAATGATGGCGAGCAGGCACTTGCCTTGATCACACGATTGGGTAGTGATCTCAATTTCTGGGAACTGGGTGGATTTTTTCAGGAAGGACGTCGCTGGCTCCAACGTGTTCTGGAAGGCACTCAAGGGTTGGTTTCGCTCCAGCGGGGATATGCCCTGCTGGCGGCTGCCGACCTGTCCTCGGCGATTACCGATTTCGAGTATGGGTTGCAGTGTGTTCAGCAAGCGCATGACCTGTTTCAGCAACTTAGCGATCAGAAGGGAGAGATTGACGCCAAGTTGACGTATTGCAATCTAACCCTGCTCGCTAGCATAGACATGAAAGTACAAGTGCAGGCTGAAGAAGCGCTTCGTATGGCCGTGCAGATCTCCTATACGGTCGGGATAGCAAGAGCCAATGGAGTGATGAGAACAATTGCTTACAATGCCAATATGCCTGAAACAGCACTTAAATATGGTCTCCCAAGTATTGCACTGTGGCGCGAATTGGAAAATCCCTTTGAACTCGCAAGAGCCCTCACGAATGCCGGTATAGCTATGTTGGAAATCGGCGAAAACATAGCAGCAAAACAGGCATTGCTTGAAGACCGAGACCTCTTTCGTTCACTGGGCTACCAGCGTGGAGTCGCCACGGTCATACACAACTTGGGAGAAACAGCTTATAGGATGGAGGAGTATGCAAATGCCAGGGAATTACTCCGCGAATCGCTGCGTATCCGCCACCGTTTGGGTTTGCCTCGAGGCTATCCCTACTCATTTGAACTGCTTGCTCAGGTCAACGAAAGGGAAGGATACTACGAAGGAGCAGTTCAACTTCTGGCGGCAGCCGAGACCTTGCGGAATCGCATTGGAGCGCCACTCGAACAAGTCGCGCAGAAGCATGTCACGGCTGTATTGGTCAGCGCACGTTCTCACCTTGGGGATGTGGCATACGAAATGGCATGGTCAAAAGGCTCTGCGATGACCACCGAGCAAGCGATCACTCTCGCGCTGAGTTGAGCGAGTCTACGCCATTGAGTTGCCTTTTTGTTTTTAAAAACAAACTCCCCAGCTTGAAAGCAGGGAAGTGGGTCATGATCGTTTATGAGATTTGATTCGAATACCCATATGCAATCAACCCATCATCAACTTGGGACGATATTGCAACGCCTCCGCCAGATGCGGAGATTGAATCTCCTCACTCCCCGCGAGATCAGCGATTGTTCGTGCTAGTTTCAAGATGCGATGATAGGCTCTTGCAGACAAATTCATCTGACTCATCGCCGCCCGCATCAAACTCTGACCTTCATCCTGAAGTTTGCAAAATTGCCGTATCTCCCCGACACGCATATCTGCGTTGCAAACAATGTCAACTGAGCCATTCTTTGAAAAACGTTTATTTTGTATATCACGCGCAGATTGCACACGCGCTTGAATAGCCGCACTTGATTCTCCTACTCGATCTCCGCTCAACTTTTCATAATCCACTCTTGGAACTTCGATATGAATATCGATGCGATCCAATAATGGACCCGAGATTCGCTTTTGGTATTTGGTCACGAGTGCTGAAGCGCAAGTGCAGGCTTTTTGTGAGTCCCCGTAATAGCCGCATAGGCAGGGATACACACAATCCGACATATTTTTCATGTAAAACGAGCTGTGGAAGGGTTGTTTTGAAGGCTTTTCTTGGCAATACAACCATCCGCCCCGTTTTCTGCCTTACTCATCCATCATCCACACATACAGGTTCTTTGGTCCATGCACACCAAGAGTAACGGTTAATTCTATATCCGCAGTGCGGCTTGGACCTGTGATAAGGACCAGATAATTACAATCTTTAGCTTCGGCAAAGACTTGGTGCATATCGGCGCGTAACATTTCGGGACGGACAATTGCAAGATGTACACGTGGCAAAAGGGAAACAGCACGCGGTTTTTCAGCAGAGGAAAGCAAGGCAATCGTTCCAGTTTCAGGCAAAAGGAAATCTGCCTCTGTAATCCCGAGATCACAGTGCGCCATTTCGTGTTTATTTGCGTTAGGAGAGACAAGTTCCACGCCCAAGGTGTTGAGAATTTCTGTAATCCTCAATTGCCTGAGATGTGGGGTCTCCCACACCGTCGCTTTGCGGATATTTTGTTCGGCAACAAGAGTCTTCAATGTGGAGTTGATATCAGAGGGAGAAAGTTTTTGTCCAACGCCTGAGAGCTTCTTGACTTCATCGAGAAAGCGTGTGATTTCAGAGTCAAAGGATTCGGGGAGACGAGGCTCATAGATAGCAGGACGCAG
>JAYUGV010000138.1:0-4642 GCA_043767565.1 Anaerolineales bacterium | reverse complement strand
TCGCCTGCAAGCCGCCCAGTGAACCAAAAAATAATTTCTGGATCTGCTTGGGCACAAAACGGATGTAGGGTACATCCCAAAAGCCATCGGCAAACACTCTAAGCGGACTAAAGTCCGCACTACGGATCAGGTCAAGCCATTCGGCAGGGCGTTTCAAGGAAATGTGGGTCGGGTCTTGATAACCGATCCACTTATCACCCTTCCACGGTTTGAGCATTGAATCGAGATTCGGCGTGGCAAGGATGAGGATACCGCCTTTTTCGGTGACACGTCCGATTTCCTGGATCGCTTTCTGCGGGTCGGGCAGATGCTCGGTGATGTGCTTGATGATCACGACATTAAAGACGCCGTCTTTATAAGGAAGTTCCTGCGCGCTGGCAGTTTGCAAATTGGATGTGTTGACGACTGCTTTGGATTGCTTGACCGCCCAGTGATTGAGATCCATGCCGTACGTTTCAAACGTATCTTCAAGCTGACCGGTGAGATGCCCCATGCCTGATCCCACCTCCAAAAAGCGCGCTCTGCGTTTGCCGTAACGGCGCGCCAGTATGGCGTAGAAACGATTCGACCACCAATACATGCTGTATTTGGCGAAGGTAATATTCGCGTACGTGTGCGTGGAGAAATATTTTTCGTCGAAGGACATGGGGGGAAGTATACAAGTATACAGGTACACAGGTACACAAGTACACACGTCTGGGAAAACTTGTTTCAGCATCCGCGTGTTTACTTGTTTACGTATCTACGTGTTTACTTTCTCCTCGCAATATAAAACGTGAACGTTCCATTCTCAAGCGGATCAGGTGACGCGTATTGGCTTACATATTTCTTCGTCAGCCAGAGGTTCCAGGCTGTGCGCGAGATGATCCATTTGCCGGTCAGCACACGTGCAAAAACCGAGGGGATGCCAAAATAATGTCCCCATTCTAACACGCGCATCGAGGCGGGCGAAAAGTAATGCCAGTACCGTATCATTTCAAATCCCGCGCGTTCCAGGCGTTCTTTCCAAATATCCGGATCATCGGCGTGCTCTACGCGTGAAATCTTGCGGAACCAATTCTCATACGGCTTGCCCAACACCTGTGAAATGGATAACTCGGAAAAATATCTGGTATTCGGCACACAGAAATAGAACGGCGCATCCTTTTTCAAGACCCGCGCGGTCTCTTTCAAGACATCGTCAATATGCGGGATGTGTTCCAGAACCGAGTTGCTGAATCCGCTGGCGAAATATTCGGAGGGGAAAGGCGACTTGGCGCCGTCGGATTCGACCAACGATTTATACGCACCGAATTTCTTCGCTTCATGGATCGGTCCATGCCACGGGTCGAGTCCCACGTCAATTTTTTTGTCGAAGGTCAGGGATGCGAAATGACCGTCACCGCAACCCACATCATAGACAGGGGCGGGCAGGGGCAGGTCTTGATAATAGGAACTCTCCACCGCGCGCAAGAATGCACGGAAGTAGGGCAGGTCACGTAGTTGTAAAAACAGGAAATCCTTCGGTTTACGATTTACGATTTCTGATTGACGATTGGTCATTGCTTCCCCATAAGTTTTGCAAATAATTTTTCATATTCCTGTGCAATTGAATCGGGGTTATAGGATTTCTTAATCGATTCAATATCGCCTTTGTATTTTTGCGGATTATCCAGTACTTCGAGAATGGATGCCGCCAGATCAGCCGAATCACCGATCTTGGAAACGCGTCCCATACCGTGCATTGTCACAGGCTGACGCACACCCGGCAATGCGGACGGAACAGACGGTACGCCGTTCAGCATCGCCTCGATCTGCACAAGACCGAAAGCCTCAGTAGAATTCAATGAAGGAACAGTCAACACATCGAGGTTGGGATAGAACGCCGCCATTTGAACAGGATCGAGATTACCGAGGAAGGTCCAATGTCCCTGCACCTCGTATTCACGGATGCGCGGCATGAGGCGGTCTGAATAGGCTTGTTCGCCCATCACGTTTTGATACGTCCCTGCGAAGAGGACTTGCGCCTTCGGATATTTTTCCAAGATGGCTGGCAGCGCATCAAGCAGAACTTCAACGCCCTTTTCAGCGGCGAAGCGCGCCGCCATGCCGATGACAGGTTTGCGTTCATCAATATGATGCTCCTCTGCGAAGGCTTGAACAGCTCCAGGCAGTGGCTCAGGCAATTCGACGGGAGGCAGGATCGGGGTCAGCTTTGAGGCGTAGCGTGAGAGATAGGGCGAGTTATCGGCATAGTCTTGAGTGTAAGTCACGATGTGATTCGACAAAATCCCAGCCATGTTGTTTTGAAAATCCACAACAGTGTTGACGATGCGATTGAAGAATCCGGGCGGCAGGAAGAGGTCACAGTGATAGGTGAGCACAGCGGGCTTGCCAAAGAGACGTGCGCGCAAGGCGACGCCGGGGGCATCGAATTGCGGGAGGTGCATTTGCACAACATCATGCTGCGCAACCAGTTTGGTTGCAACCAAGCCGAACGTGGGCGCAATGACACCTTTGCTGATGCGCGCCGCAACCGGCACACGGACGATTTTTACGACGTCAATCGTCTCTTCGCTCGAAAGTGACGGATCAAACTGCGTCGTCATCACAGTGACTTGATGTCCGCGTTTGGCAAAGGCGCGCGCGAGGCGCTCGGCATAGATGGTGAGTCCCGATGTATGCGGACGATAGTAGGTGAGAACGGTAAGAATTTTCATAAAGCGGAAGGATTATAACTTAGTGCCAATGTCAATCTAACAAATCTTACTTACACGCAAGATAAAATGCCTTGACAATTAGCTAAGCTGGAATTAATATAAGACAATCCAAATTAACAAAAAACTCTCATCGCAAATAATCTCACAATTGCTAAGGTTTTGGAGGCTGTGATGAAAAATATTGTAATACAACACCCTAAACACTTTCTGCTATTTGCTTTAGTTATCACAATAGGGTTATTGATACTTCCGAGTTTTGGAAATGCAAACGTTTCCCGCGCTCAATCAAAAAACCAAGGGATGAGTGCCTCGTTATATTACAAAGAACCAAAAACTCAATTAGGGAAAATGAAATTAGACTCTAGCTCCAATATGGATATAACTACAAACAATATTCATATATCAGGGGTGGATATCTGGCGAGGAGCTCGCCCGCTGTATATCTTTGCAATTCACTATACTGATTTTAATAATGATGAGGTGGAGCGTCGGTTTGTCCTCGTTGTGAGGAATAGCCTTGGTGATCCTTGGTTTTTCGCAGATATGCCCGTAAAAGATCCAAATGGTGTATCAGATATAAACCAGACGATTTGGTTTGCCTTTGATGTTGATAAACCTACTCTTCAATCAAATCCAAAAATCCGGGCTTCATGGTTTGCTGAAGCAGCAACTTCGACTGTTGAAATAGGAGTTACTGATCAAACCGAAATTAATATTGCGGGGCCTGGGGATTTACCTACAGATGAAAAAACATCCCTTGAGTTTATCAAAATTGAAGACATAATAGTCTTTAACCCATAAAACTTATAAATAGATTCACTGCAGACTAATAGCCCTGATAAAACAAGGAGAGTTTCCAATGACAAAAATAATGTTGAAGGTTAGGGTAAGTACTCTTTTGGCTATCATTATGGCTACATTGATCGTACTCCCTGTCTTGGCTTTTACTATATGGATAAGTGTTGATCCTGGGGATCAAACGGTAACTTCAAACTTGCCAGTTTGGACTGTATACATGGGCAAAGCGCCCGGATGCCCTGAGACCGATTTGAAATTTAAGGTATATTATGGAGATGGTTATAGTGCCACTCGTACTAATATTAACGCATGTTCTCCTTGGGGGGAAGGCCATTATTTTAGTGTAGGAAACTTTACCCAAAACTGGTATGTGGGTCAAGGGTCGAGTACTTTTTCTTATAGGATTAGCACTTACGTCCATCGGCACTAGGGATATATGCCGACTTTCTCAAGCCAATTATCTTAGCGATAGTCATCATGCATTTCTCGAAGAGGTATTTCGGAAACATCATGATGTAGTAGGCCTGTTGTACGAATAACCTTAAACAGGCATGTGCACGCAAATCATGTCAGGCAGTTTGCACCTTGCGCCGTCCTCGGCGCAAGGTGTACTCGTAAAACGCCGCCGAGGACGGCGGCTTGAGCCTCAAGTAAATATTAAGGGGAGTAACTTCCGTGCGTGGGAGTGTTTCCAGTTATGGAAATCATCTGACATTCAAAAGGAGCAAACTATGCCAACAAAAAATGCAGCCAGCCCGCAAAAGACGCGCGAGAAAGGCATGCTGGATGAGTGGAGGTGGATGTTCAAGTGGATTTTTATCTTGGGCGGAGTCGTTGCCAGGCTGGCAAATATATTTGCCTTTCAAAATGAATTTTTGATCTCGGGTCTGATGCTGGTTGGCATCCTCATGGGCATCTTCTACTTTGACTCGGAGGATGTCATTAATATCGGCTTGCGCTATCTGATCTTTATCGCCGTGGCAAGTTCGCTCGGCGGGTTCTATAAAATCGGACCGTATCTGAACAGCTTTCTGACCGGCTTTTCCTATTATCAGTAGATCACGAAAACGTAGTAACGACTTTAGTCGTTCGGCTAAAAACGATTACTGGAAGGATGCAGCTACTTTGCTGTGAACGCTTTGAAA
>JAYUGV010000137.1:0-4646 GCA_043767565.1 Anaerolineales bacterium | reverse complement strand
GGTCGCGCACTTTGATGCGGACTTCGAATTCGCCGCGTTCGGTGTGTGTTTCGAGTTCTTCCGGTAAGCGAATATCACGCTCGGAATACGGTGCATGTTCAAGCATCTGACCAAAATTGTTGCGATAACGCTTGGGCGGTTCGATCTGCGATGGATTCTCAATGGTGAAGAAGCGCGCTTCGCTGCCATCAATGTGCAGTTGCCACGTCGTGCCGAAAGGAATCACAATATAATCGCCGGGACGAAACTTGAGATTTCCGAACTGGGATTTCAACACGCCTGTCCCTTCATGCACCCACCAGGTTTCGTAGGCTTGGGCGTTGCGGTAGAAATAGTCCATGCTTTTGGATGCACGTGCCACGCCGAGGATCACATCCTTGTTCGCTAATAATGGAATTCGTGCCGAGACTGCGTCACCGCCCAGCGGGATGTCAGAAGTCCTAAAGGCGCGGTGACGGATCGGGCCGAAGTCCACAGTTTCGGGCAGGCGTGAGCCGAGATCTTCCGTCGCTTTGACGCGCGGCGGGATGAAGTTGTGATACAGGATCGATTGAATGGACGAGAATCCCTCCAGTCCCATTAATTCTTCACGATACAACTCACCGTTTGGTTTCCTGAATTGCGTGTGACGCTTGTGAGGGATCTGTCCGAGCTTATGATAAAAGGGCATGGAATCTCCTTGTGCTTCTACATATTCGCTATTTCTGAATAGATTACGGGTTCTTTCATTCGCTGTGCGTGCGCGATCTGCATGGCAGTGAGCGCCTCTTCCAGAAGCTTGTGGCTGGTCAGTGAAGTGTCTTCTCCAGATAGGGTTGTCATGCCGATAAACACAAACAATTTAAATGATACCTTGTCGTATATCTGTGCTTCTGTATGAAAAAGTTTTCCCAGTCGTTCACAAACCACTCGTCCACCCTGCGCATCGGTGGCTGGCATGAGCACCAGGAACTCATTGCCCTGCCGGCATGGAATATCCGTATCCCGTAAGTGAACGTTGAGTGTGTTGATCGTGAACAATTCGGCGGCGTGCTTTGCATTTGGTTCGCTGGAATCTGTTTCCACAACGAGGTGTAAAAGCGTGACTGGATCCTTATAGCGTTTTGCCCGATTGACCTCGTGGTTTAGCAGGGTCTTGAACGATCCAAAAGGGTACAACTCAATTTCGTGCGCGAGCGGGTTTGCCATGCGATTGCTCCAATCTCAGATTATTTCTTTCCAACCGTATTCCGTAAGATCCCGATCCGTTCGATCTCCAGTTCAACCACGTCGCCCTCATTCAGCCATGGTCCCTGGAACTTTGTCAGTTCGAGCAGACAGCCGGTGCCGACCGTTCCCGAACCGATCACGTCGCCAGGAAACAGCATTGCCGAATCGGATGCGCGCGCGATGATCTCGCCGAATGACCATTTCATATCCTTGAAATTGCCGCGGGACATTTCCACACCATTGACTCTTGCCGACATCTCAAGCTTGAACACACCCGGACGTCCCTCGGCTTTATCGGCAAGCGCATCTCGCGTGACGATAACTGGTCCAAATGCTGACGCAAAATCCTTGCCCTTGGCTGGACCGAGTCCCACTGCCATTTCCTTGCGCTGCACATCGCGAGCTGACCAATCATTGAAGATAGTGTAGCCGAAGATGTGTTGTTCTGCATCCTCAGCTTTGATATTCACCCCGCCCTTGCCAATGACAATCGCAATTTCGAGTTCATAGTCCATGGCGTCCGTGTAATGCGGATAGGGGATCTCGTCGTCATGTCCAAACACAGCGTTGGGATTTGTGAAATAGAAAATCGGGAACTCATACCATTCCTTGGGTACATCACGTCCGCGATTCTTGTTGGCGGTCAATACATGCTGCTCGAAGGCATAGCCGTCACGCAGCGTGTTCGGTTTTATTGGCGAAAGGAATTTCACTTCGTCAATCGAAAGCGGATCGTTTGATCTTCTGCTTGCGGCAACTTCCGCACCTGCCTCTATTACCGCGTACATGTCGGGATAAGGCAGGGTGTAGACTCGGTCGTCGATAACAAGAGCAGGCTGGGACGTAGCGTGATGCGTTGATATGGTGGCAAATTTCATGATGTGATTTTTCCCGTCATTGCGAGCCCGAGCGACAGCGAGTGGCGAAGCAATCCCCGTTAATGTTGGACGCTTCGCGGCTTCAAACCCTATCGGGGTCTCGCAATGACGAATTGTGTTTTATAAATTTCCGCGTCTCTCTTGTTCCACTTCGATCGATTCGAACAAGGCTTTGAAGTTGCCTTTGCCGAAGCCCTTTGCGCCGTGACGTTGGATCACTTCGACGAACATGGTCGGGCGGTCTTGGATCGGTTTGGTGAAGATCTGCAGGAGATAACCCTCATCATCGCGGTCAACCAGAATGCCGAGGTCGTGGATGGTTTTCAAATCCTCTTTGATGGTGCCGATGCGGTCGGGTAGGGCTTCATAATACGTATCGGGCACACGCAAAAATTCCACGCCCCGTCTGCGGAGTTCATCCACTGTTTTGAGGATGTTGCCTGTGGCAATTGCGATGTGTTGGACACCAGGTGTGAGATAGTAATCGAGATATTCTTCGATCTGACTCTTGCGCCGTCCGTCAGCGGGTTCGTTGATCGGGAACTTGACCCGTCCATTGCCGTTCGACATGACCTTCGACATCAGCGCGGAATATTCTGTTGAAATATCCTTATCGTCAAAATGCAGTAACTGGCGGAAGCCCATCACCTGATGATAAAAATTGACCCAGTGATTCATCTTGCCGAGCTGCACGTTGCCCACCATGTGGTCGATCGCCGCCAGCCCCGTTGACTCGGCTTCGTATTGGATCGGCTTGTAAGTCGGCGCGAACACGCCTTTGTAATCGTCACGGTCAACGAACATATGGATCGTTTCGCCGTATGTATAAATTGCCGACGTGCGATAAATGCCGTGATCATCTTTTTCTTCGCGGGGCGTCCATGCTGATTTGCCGCCGCGTGATGTCGTTTCCTGCCACGCCTTTTCCACATCGTCTACGCCCAGCGCGATGACCTTGACGCCATCGCCATGCAGCATGTGATGCGATGCCAGAGGGCTTGAAGGAGAATACGGCGCAGAAACAACAAACCGCGCCTGCCCCGCTTCAAGTACATACGAAGCAAAGTCGCGGTTGCCGGTTTCCAGCCCTGAATACGCCACAGGCTTGAAGCCAAACACCTTCCACCAATAATACATGGCATGCTTGGCGTTGCCCACATAGAAATGTACATGGTCAACGGATTTGATCTGCAGGAAGTCCGCCTCTTCGGTCATTGGGCGGGTTTCGGGTTTTGCGGTTGTAGCCATTGAGCCTCCTTGAATAAGATATAAGGATTTTACGACAAAGGCTGTCTGGATGCAATTAGAAAAACTATCCCATAGGATGTGGTACTGCGCCTCATTCTACAGGATGGCTGCTTCGGTTTCGACCTGTCTTTTTCTACGCTGTGACTTGTTGTTTGCTCGTCGCCCAGACTGAATAACTCACCTTACGCACTCGCGCTCAAAGGCGGTCTACCCTGAAGGGTACAATGTGTGACCGCCGTGTTTTGCAGATTACTTCGCAGGGTCACATGTCATCCCGAATAGGGAGACCCTGCGAGAGCATAAACTGCGTAAGGTGATTGAATAACTCAAACGGTGCGCCTGTGTAATCCTTGGTTATGGAATTTTATGAACCGTCTCCGCTTCTCTTCAACGCATCCTCAATGAACATCTTCCAAACGGGATAGGCGTCTTCATCCCAGATCGTATGCATCACTGTCAAGGCATCTTCAACCTGCCAGTCCAGCCGCAAAATGCGATATATGGTGATGAATGCGCTCGCTCGAAAATTGGCTTCGCAATGCACGTGGGCCTTTTTGTCTATGTTGGCATCTAGCGCATCCATGAAAATGTTCAAGCCATCTTTGGTCGGCGTGCCCCAGTTGACTGGAATATTGATGTACTCCATGCCGAGGGAAGTCACAAGCTCAGGCTCCTCCGGTATCGCATTACGGACATCATGCGGCGCGAGATTGATGACAAGCTGCACGCCCGCATCGGCAACTGATCGCATTTGTTCGGGTGTTGGCATGCCGCTGCTGGATAGCTTGTCGTGATAATTCAGGTAGTTGTAAATATCGTTCATTTCACCATCGCTACCTTTCCACTTGTAAGAGTTTGCAGAACTTCAGTGGGTAATTCAAAGATCGCATTGGGCGTGCCAGCCGCCGCCCAGATAGTTTGATATTGACTGAAATCTTCGTCGATATACGTTTCCATATTTTGGATGTGACCAAAAGGTGGCACGCCTCCGATCGCGAAGCCGGTCACTGCTCGCACGAAATCGGCATCTGCCCGCCCGATGCTTTCACCTGCATATCCGCTGATGCGTTTTTCATCGACCCGATTCGCGCCGCTCGTCAGAACAAGGATCGGCTTACCAGATTCCTTGCTCTTGAATATTAAAGACTTCACGATCTGACCGAGCGCACAGCCCGCGCGGTCCGCGGCTTCCTGCGCCGTGCGCGTGGACTCGACGTGTTCGATGACAGTGAAGTTATATCCGAGTGAGTTAAGCAGGTCTTGAATTTTTTGAGCGGAGGGGGAGAGTGGCATGCTTGGCTTTCCTAAAAG
>JAYUGV010000136.1:0-4647 GCA_043767565.1 Anaerolineales bacterium | reverse complement strand
TGTACTTCAGAATTTATTTCACTTTATTCATCCTGATGCTGAGCCTTACAAGATGAGCATCGCACAGTTTTCGCTCTAATAACTAGCACCATTGGTTAGTACTTCCTCATACTGTCGTCTGCCCGCAGTGAGTGCGGCTTCCTGCTTGCTGCGCAAAGTCTCCCCGATCTTGCGCGCCAGCCCTTTCGCGGTTTGTGTGAAATCTTCAAACTCACCCTGGACTTTCTGTTTGGCAGTCTTTAACCAAGTTCGGCCGCGAGCCACACTGCGTGCCAGGACCCGCACACTATCCGCCAGCAGACGACCGTCACTGGGTGGACGAATGTTGCTTTCCACCAGCGCGCCATCCGTGCGCAGTTTCCGCCCGCGGGTCACTTTCCGCTCCACCGCCAACTGCACGATCCGCTGATTGAACTTCGCCAGCGTTTTTGGTTGGATCAGATTGGCCCAGCGGATCAGGGTTGTATCGTCCGGGACTGCATTCAGATACACTCGACAGAATTGTCTCAAGAGAATTGTCTCAAGCGTAAGCTGTCACTCACCTGCCGTTCTGTCTCTTCATAACTGTATGCATACAGCCGTTTCACCACCAGCATACGCAAGATCATCTCTACTGGTGTTGAATTCCTGCCCGTTTGCAGGGTCTTCGGCCTGCGCTTGGAGAAATCCTGCTTGATCAGTCGATACAACTTCTCGTCTTCCAGATAGCCATCGATCTTCGCTAGTTCAGGCGAAAGATCTGGAATGTATCCAAGGATTTCTTCAAAAAACTTGTCAACCGGGTGATGTTCACGTAACATTGGAGTTGCCTCTGCGGTATGGATTGGGTTTCATCACCTTCCTTGTACCAAAGAGGCTTTTCGTTTGTCAATTGTTAATGTTCAACGGTGCACCTTTTGCATCAGAAACTAGCTATGAACATGGTCAATATCGCATGAAGTCATAAGAATGCTCACCAGCTCAAATCGGAAGTAGCAGAGTCTCGCTGACTTAAACAAAAACAGATGAGACAAAGAAACCGCCTCATCTGTTTTTGTTCATTTACGAGCGTAATTTATGGAAATGCAACGATGGCATCTATGCTGACTCCACCATTTGTATCAGGTGGATTCGATGGGGAAATAATGCGGATGTAAGGATAAGTGCCCGCAGGTATGAAGGCACCCACATTAATGGTGATACCGGGTGAATTGGTTAGCAACGCCACATCAATCAAACAATTATCCGGCTCGCTCGTGCAATCAGTTGAGTTCGGGGGAAAGGCAGGAATATCCGTATTCGCATTCGGAGAACCATCGCCCCAATTGAGAATGGTATACCAATTTCTGCCATCACCAATTTGAAGGATGACAGCGCCCATCTGGACAGTAGGACCAGTTGGAGTTGGGTCTGGGTAATACACAATGTAAGAACTTGAGCTTAAATTGAGTGCTGTACCAAATTTCAAATCAAGAAATGAACCTGCGCCAAAATTTTGGGAAGAACCATCAGGGCTTGTGAGCGCACCTGGAAAGGTACTGGCTGAAATCAGTTGATCAGTATCGGTTTTTGAGTTGTTGCTGGATACTGGGTCGGTAATACCTGCACTAACTGAAGCTGTGTTGACCAAGGGCCCTATTGGGGATGCAATTACAGTAGCATTTACTGTATAAGTAACAGATGTGCCAACAGGTAAGTTGACAGCGGAGTCGTTAATATCTCCAACGCCGTTGGCGGTACAGGAAGCGCTTCCAGATCCTGCACACGTCCAGGCAACACTGGTGAGATTTAGTGAGAAGGCATCAGTCACCGTCGCACCAGTAACGGCGTTTGGACCGGCCGGGTTTGAAGCTACAATGATATATTGAACTGAAATACCAGCATCATAATCTGTGGCGTTATCAGTATTGGTGATTTGCAGATCAGCAGACGGGGGGGATGGCGGCTGAGGTGTTGCCGTTGAAGGCAGAGGTGGAGGTGGAGGATTCTTCTTTGTATTAGTTGGGACTACCACGATCACAGCGAATGTGTTTGTTGGACGGACGGTCTGCGTTGGGAGTGGTGTGCTGGTATTTGTATTCGCTGGCACAAGGGTGGTTGTACTGGTTGGCAATGGTGTTCGAGTTTCAAACACGATACCCGGTGTGAGGAATACACCAAGCCAGGCAGGATTGGTGAGGATGGCAGGGTCAAGGGGTTCAAAAAAACTGACGGGGCGGCTGGTGAGAAAGTCGCTGTTGGGGTTGAGATTCGATCCCATATTAGAATTTAGCTTCCAGCTTGGGGCGAAGCGAAGCGCCCATCCACTGGTGAGAAAAATACAGATGAATCCCAGCAATAGGATCAGGAGAATGATAATTCCAGAATCGCGTCTTTCTTTCTCACGCGTTTTCATTGAAACGTCCATTAATGGAGAGGCGGATATAGACGGTGGAGCCGGGATAGGTTTGTTCGTTATGACCTGTGCTCTCGAGCCAGATGCGCCCGCGATGCGCGTTGATGATGCCGCGCGCTATCGCAAGCCCAAGACCGGGTCCGCCGCCTTTGAATTTTGTTTTGCCGGAGGAGTGTAAAAGCACTTCGCCGGTTTGATAGAACTTCTCAAAAATGATCTCGTGATATTGGACATCAAGCCCAATGCCGGTATCTTTGACTGCAATCTCGATCTCGGGATCCTGGGGGTTATCTTCAATAACACGTCCGCTCACGGTGATCGAGCCGCCATCCGGTGTGTATTTGATGGCATTGCCAACGACATGATAAAAGACTTTGTAAAGCAGGTCTTTATCGGCCTTGAGTTTGGGCAGTTCTGCCAGTCCCTGGGTTTTGAAGGTCTGCTTGCGTTCTACAAAGGCGGTACCAAAGGTTTTGGTTATTCTTTCGATGACCTCATCGATTTGTATTTCTGAAGGTGAGATCTCAAGCAGGTTGCTATCAATACGGGTGACATCAAGCATGTTATCGATGACCTCGACCATGCGGGATGTGCCTTCAAGCATCCCTTTTGTGTATCTCTCCAGGTCGGCATTGCCATTGGACCTTAATTGCATCATTTGAGCATACCCTTGTACAAGTGTCATGGGGGTACGCAGTTCATGCGCAGAGACCTGGATAAAGCGCATCTTAGTACGATCCATCTGTTCAAGGAGCTGGTTGCTTTGTTCCAGCTCGATGGTACGCTGCTGCAGGTTCTCGGTCATTTCATCGAAGGTGTTCGAGAGCACGCCAATCTCATCACGAGTTTGGATGCGGGTGCGCTGGGTCAGATCGCCGTTCGCAATGGCGCGTGAGGCGCTAACAAGCGTTGACAGCGGGTTGACGATCAGTCGCGCCACGAGGTATCCAATAACGATCACGCCAACCATGGCAATGGAATATAAGATGGCGTAATTGATCCGGTTCGTTGAACCTGACTCAACTACAAAATCAAGCGGCAGGATAACCGCAAAAACCGCCAGACGGTCGTCTGCTATTTTGAGTGGACCGCGCGCCACTTTGTACCAGCGTCCGTCCACTGAAATGTTATCGCCTTCCACAGTTTTATCTTGATCAATAACCTGCTTGTAAGTTTCAACAGGGATGGATATCGTCCGCAGGAACAAATCAGCATCGGTTCCCTGTGATACTAGTGTCATCGAAAGCGCCTGCCCATTGGCATTATAGAACACAACATCAGCCAGGGAGGTGTTTTTTAGCAACGGCATGATCGTATTGACCGAGGTGCCGATCACTACCGCACCGACAACATCGCTGCCGGAAACTATTGGCAGAGTGGTGAAGTAGTAATAACGTCCATCGATCGGGTCAAGAGCCAGACCGCGTTTAGGCAGGCTATCCGCGTTATTTTCAGCCAACAAATTATCAACGATAGGTAATGTGGATGTGCGATCTTGCAGACTGACATCCGCAAGTTTTCCATCGGATTGTTTGATCGCATGGAACTTCTCACGTCCCTGCCGATCAAAGATTATCACGCATTCAACGTTCGCGCCGCCAGCAGCGGGCATTGCCAAAAGCGCGACCTGTGCCGTGGCGCCATCACGGAGCGCATCACCCAGTCCGCGTGTAAATGCGATCGTGCGCGCAGAACTGACATGCTCAATTTCCTGTTTCACGATCAAGTCTGAAACCACCCGCCCGGATTCGAGCAATTGGTTGGTAAGGCGTTCTTCCAGTGAACTGGCAACCAGGCGTGTGACCACATACGCTCCCGTTACAGCGACGAAGAGCGTTAACAATAAGTATGGCAAAATAACTTTTAAACGAATGCTCACTTAAAAACCTTTGCACCCCAATATTATAATGAGGTGATGATTACATTATACAGAACTATTGTCAATCGCACATCGGACAAATCCATATTAAAAGCAGGGTAAAACTTCTGCCTTTTCTGTATATATCCATATATAAAGACGGCATATATCCTAAAAAGTCTCACCTTATGGCAGATTTTGCCAATAGACCTCTTGCATAAGGAGTTGTGTAAAAGCAACTTCCCGATTCCAGAGTTCGCGAGCAGTTGCACTGCGAGCAGGATGCAGTTCAACTGCATCCAAAACGAGGAACTTGTTTTTACACGAGTGCTAAGTGACAGCCAGAGAGAAGCAGCGAAATTCTTAGCCATGGATTTCACCGATTTCCACAGATTTATTCAAAAAAATCCGTGTG
>JAYUGV010000135.1:0-31032 GCA_043767565.1 Anaerolineales bacterium | reverse complement strand
GGGATCCGATTTTTGGCGACGGCACTGTTAAGGTTCTCGGTTCCGATCTCTCTAAATCATTTCCCATCTCAGATGGCGGGCTGGGCGCGTTCGTCTATCTTGTCGAACTCCTCTCGGGCTTTATGGGCGACCCGCGCCGCTGGCGCACCATGCCGTGGATGGTGGCGCTCTTTGGCTTCATGGTGATACCGCTTGGCGTGGTCAGTGTCGTGCTGATTATGTTGCAGCCAATCATCATCGGCGAGTGGTGTACGGTGTGTCTCCTTTCTGCGCTGTTTATGCTGATCATGATCGCGCTCTCGCTCGATGAAGTGATCGCGATGCTTCAGTTTCTAATGCAAACTCGCCGTGCCGGTAAATCGGTTTGGCGCGCGTTCTGGCTTGGCGGCGACGCTCTGGGAGATAACCTGACACCGCAACGCCCGCAGACAGATCATCCAAGTCAGATGTTCTGGGGCGTGACGATTCCGTGGAATCTGCTCGTGACCGCACTGTTGGGCGCGTGGCTGATGATTGCGCCAGATGTCTTTCAAACCCAGGGCAAGGCGGCAGACAGCGATCACATACTCGGCGCGCTGGTCGTGACGGTCGCTATCGTCGCCTTTGCGGAAGTAACCCGCGCCGCTCGCTTTATCAACATTGCGCTGGCGTTCGCCATCATCGTGTTGCCGTGGGTATTTGGTGGAGCGACCTTCGCTTCAGGCATTAATAACCTTATCATCGGTATGCTGATCATCGTGTTAAGCATTGCGCCGGGCAAAATAAAGAACACATACGATGGTTGGAATGCATTAATTGTTTAAGTGATCGAATGGTGCTCGTATCTCAGGCAGGCGTGATCAGTGGTGCGCCTTATGATTGCTCTCGTTCCTGATGCACTTTTGTTCGCCGCAACAGGATAACTTTGGCGTGCAGGTGATTACCGCATTGCGCAAAGAATTCGGCGGTCATGCCGTCAAGTCCGCCGAATGAAACCCAACCGGCTTTCTAATAGAGAAAACAGTTTGACTTCGTACAATCCACCATAGAAGAAAGTTTGCCCTGACAGGCAACTCAGGGAAATCTAACCTAGAAAATTGTACGACTTTGATTTGAACGCTCTATAAGATTTTGAAAGAGATGCACGATGACAAATAAAATGACATCAAGTGAACAAGTAAAAGGTGCCGTAACGAAGGCAGACCGAGTGATGGAATCGTGCACGCTGGTGCTGTTTGGCGCATCAGGCGATCTGGCGCAACGCATGGTGGTACCGGCCATCTTTCGCCTCGCGCGGCGCGGTCTGCTTTCGCCGGAGTTCCGCTTGATCGGTTATGCGCGCAGCAAGATGACCGACGACGATTTC
Organism: Anaerolineales bacterium; assembly: GCA_043767565.1. Taxonomy (GTDB): domain Bacteria; phylum Chloroflexota; class Anaerolineae; order Anaerolineales; family Villigracilaceae; genus Defluviilinea. The sequence continues at coordinate 29,687 of JAYUGV010000135.1, read as the reverse complement.
CGCCAGCGGATGCGCGAGGCCGTGAGCCGTGAGATCGGAGCGGGCGACGAGCAGGCATGGACCGAAGTTCGCCGCTGGTTTGTCCTACCTTTCGGCAGAATACGATGGCGAGGACTTGGAGGGCTATGCAGAACTCACGCGCAGGTTCGAGGAGCTTGATCGCGAAACGGGTGCGGGCAGGCGACGACTCTTTTATCTCGCCACGCCACCTACGCTGTTTTCGCCCATCATGAAACACCTCAGCGATGCGAAACTCGCTGGTCAAGCGCATAAAACTACCGCCGGAGGCTGGGCACGCTTCGTTATCGAAAAACCCTTTGGGCACGACCTCGCATCGGCGCGCGCTCTCAACGCCGATATCGCCCGCAGCTTTGATGAACATGATATCTATCGCATTGATCATTTCCTCGGCAAGGAGATCGTGCAGAACCTTTTCGCGCTTCGTTTTGCCAACGGCATTTTTGAACCCGTGTGGAATCGCAACTACATTGATCACGTGCAGATCACGGCGGCGGAAACGCTCGGCATGGAAGGGCGCGGGGGCTATTACGAAACCGCCGGCGCTATGCGCGACATGGTGCAGAACCATCTGCTGCAACTCTGTGCACTGGTTGCCATTGAGCCGCCTGCCGAATGGAACCCGCGCGCCGTGCGCGATGAGAAAGTGAAAGTATTGCGCGCTGTCCACAAGATCAAACCCGGCGAGGTTGAGCGTTACGCCGTGCGCGGTCAGTATCGGGCGGGCGTGATCGCGGACGAGCGCGTACCCGCCTACCGTAGAGAGCAGAAAGTTGCAGCGGACTCGCAGGTGGAGACCTACGCCGCACTCCGACTCTCCATTGATAATGTGCGCTGGGCGGGCGTGCCTTTCTATCTTCGGTCGGGCAAGCGTCTGGCGAAGCACGCGACCGAGATCATCGTCGCGTTCAAACCCGCGCCGCACACGCCTTGGAGCACACACGGCGTGACTAATGAACCGGCGCGACCCAACCTGTTGATTGTCAACGTTTCGCCTGAAGAAGGCATCGTCATTCGCGTCGAAGCAAAGCAGCCGGGACAGGAGATGCGGATTCAGTCAATCAATCTCGATTACTGCCGCATGGACGAAAAAAGCGGTATCACCGAGTCGCCATCGGCGTATGAGCATCTCGTGCTTGATAGTATGCGCGGCGCCCCGACCTTCTTTGCGCGTGCGGATGAAGTGGAAGCGTCTTGGGAGATCATCGAAGGCGTTATCAAAAAATGGGCGCCGGAAAAGTCAACCGACTTTCCCAACTACGCTGCCGGCTCCGCCGGTCCTGCGGCGGCTGATGAATTGCTCGCCCGTGATGGACGGCGCTGGTACGACGCTGCAGGTCGGCGGTAAAGGTGTTTCATTGGCACGCATGGTACGCGAGTTCGGCATGTTGACAACGCGAATGCGTTCGTCGGCTACTTGCGGCGCTGGGACGGCAAATCGGTTTGGCGCGCTGTTCGGATGGCAACACATGTTGGGCAGATCACGAAGGATATAGGTGCATGATGATTAAGACAAAGGAACTAGAAAGCACGATCAAGGCGCTCATGGCGCCATCCAAAGGTATCCTGGCAGCTGATGAGAGCCATGCCACGATCCCCAGGCGCTTCGAGCGTTTCGCCATCGAACCCACTGAGGAGAGTTGTCCTCGCTATCGACAGATGTTGTTTACCGCGCCGGACGTAGGAGAGTATATCAGTGGCGTGATCCTATTCGACGAGACGCTGCGGCAGCATGCTGACGATGGCCGGCAGTTCGTGGAAATGCTGGTCAAAAGTGGCATCGTTCCAGGTATCAAGGTCGACTTGGGCGCGCAACCGCTGGCGGGAGCCCCGGGCGAGCGCATCACCGAGGGGCTCGATGGTCTGCACGAGCGGCTGGAGGGGTACCGGACGCTGGGTGCCCGCTTTGCCAAATGGCGTGCCGTGATTGCCATCGGTGACGAGCGGCCCAGTGACTACTGCCTCGACACGAACGCCCATGCGCTGGCACGATACGCGTCGTTGTGTCAGGAGGCGGGGCTGGTCCCGATCATAGAGCCTGAGGTTCTCATGGATAGTGCGCATTCGGTCGAGCGCGCCTTCGAAGTGACGGAGATGATGCTTGAGCACGTCTTCACTGCGCTTCGAGCCCAGCGCGTCATCCTTGAGTACATCCTGCTCAAGCCCAACATGGTACTAACCGGGGTCGACTCCCCGAAGCAGGCCAATGTGCACGAAGTCGCGGAGGCGACCGTGAACTGTCTGCGCCGGACGGTACCGGCGGCAGTGCCAGAAATCATCTTCCTCTTCAGCGGGCAGGAGGCGCAGACCGCGACCGCACATCTGAATGCTATGAATGCAATGCCGATCTCGCATCCTTGGCCGCTCGGTTTCTCATTCGCTCGGGCGCTGCAAGAACCAGCGTTGGAGGCTTGGCATGGGAAGCCGCGCAACATCTCAGTGGGGCAGCAGGCCTTCCTTCATCGTGCCCGTTGCAACAGCGCCGCTCGCGAGGGACAATACAGCGTCGCGCTGGAGCAGATCGTGGACGTGCTGCCCAATGAGAGAGCAATATGAACCATAGAGAGCCAACCACCGATGCCGATCTGGAAAAGCTCCAGCACGAATCGTTCAACTACTTTTTATATGAAGCGAATGCCGCCAACGGGCTGGTGATCGACAAGACAGCGCCGGACTGGCCCGCGAGCATCGCGGCTACTGGCCTCGCGTTGGCGGCATATCCGGTTGGGGTTGAGCGTGGATATATGTCGCGTGCCGCCGCAGTAGCGCGAACGCTCATCACACTGCGATTCTTCTGGAGCAGCCGGCAAGGCCCGCAGCCTGACGCCACTTGCTACAAGGGCTTCTATTATCATTTCCTCGATATGCGGAGCGGACGGCGCGCGAGGCAATCCGAGCTGTCAACGGTGGACAGCACGTTTTTGCTTGCTGGCGCATTGACGGCGGGACTCTATTTTGACGCGGATACGCCCGACGAACGTGAGATCCGCTCCTTGGTCGACGCACTTTATCGATGTGCTGATTGGCAATGGGCCCAAGACGGCGGCGTAACGGTCACACACGGCTGGAAACCCGAAAGCGGATTTCTCAAGTACCGTTGGGAAGGCTACGATGAGGCGCTGCTGTTGTATGTTCTGGGGCTCGGCTCGCCCACTCATCCGTTGCCGGAGACCAGCTATTCGGCATGGTGTGCCACGTACAAGTGGGAACACATTTATGGACAGGAGTATCTTTACGCCGGGCCCTTGTTCACCCACCAGCTCTCGCATATCTGGATCGACTTTCGCGGTATTCAGGACACCTTCATGCGCGAGAAAGGCATTGATTATTTCGAGAACAGCCGTCGCGCAACTTATGTGCAACAACAGTATGCAATTGATAACCCGCAGAAGTTCGAGGCCTACGGCCGCGATTGCTGGGGAATCACCGCCAGCGAAGGTCCAGGGCCAAAGACCATCAGCATAGACGGAATCAAGCGACAGTTTTTCGATTATGTGGCGCGAGGCGTACCGTACGGACCGGACGATGGTACTATCGCTCCGTGGGCCGTGGTGGCATCGTTGCCATTCGCGCCTGAAATCGTGCTGCCTGCGCTCGGCTATTGTATCCACGAGGCTCATTTAACCGAGTTGAATCCATACGGATTCAAAGCGTCTTTTAATCCGACCTTTCGGAAGAAATCAGGCAATCCCTATGGGGCTGGATATCGCCCTGGCATTTCGGGCTCAACCAGGGCCCGATTATTCTGATGATCGAAAATTATCGCACTGGATTGTTGTGGCAATTGATGCGAAACTGCCCATACCTTGCCAGCGGCTTGCGTCGGGCGGGGTTTGCCGGGGGATGGCTATGACGTCTCCAGTTACGTTGCAGGCGAAGAGACTGAGACCAATCATTCTATCTGAACTATATAAAAGGAGTTACCCATGTTAAAACAACACCTTGTTCCCGTTCACGTAGAGGAGCATCTGGAAGCACTTCCTCCAGATGCCCGCGACATGCGCCGGTGAATCTTTACCACACCGATAGCTATCTCGTAATCAATGCTGGCTTGCCCCGCTGCCTCCCGGATCACGTTCATGTCTTTGTGGCTCCTGCCAGGATGCTAATCAGGGCTGAACGCCATTCCGGCGAAGAACCCATCCGCGAGGAGCGCACTTATATTCTTTCTGAACTTCCGGAAGGCGACATTGGCCGCGTGCTTGATCTGCCACAAGGGGATTGGGCGTACGCCTCTGCCGAGAGCCACTTTGCCAATGGCCTGCTCACCGTCACTATTCCCACGCAAGTGCGGGATGAATATCTGCGTCAGATGCACGCGGCATAAGCGGCATGGAGAAGTGCAAATGTTGTATTTTCCCACAATGCAAAACAGCCTATCCACTTTGAGGCAGGCTATTTTGCTTATGTGGAATCAGGCTGAAAACCGCTGTCTTACCTTGTCAGGTCGGTTTACACTTTGAGTATCTTTACAAGGAAGGTAAAAATGGAAGACTCGTTAAAAGAATATATTATCCAAACCTATCGCAAGCGCGCTGCGAATTACGACTTTACAGCAAACTTATACTATCTATTTGGATATCGTGAATGGGCATATCGGCGAATGGCGGTGAAAGCATTGAAGTTAAAACCAGGCGATACCGTTTTGGAATTGGCTTGTGGCACCGGAATAAACTTCTCGCTATTTCAACATTACATTGGCCCCACAGGTCAAATCATAGGCATAGATTTGACTGATGCCATGTTGGAACAGGCTCAAAAACGAGTCGTCAGTCATGGATGGAAAAATGTTACCTTGATACAACATGATGCTTCCACTTTCCAATATCCATCTCAGGTGAATGCTATCTTTTCCAGCTTTGCACTTTCAATATTCCCTGATACTGAAAAAGTTTTACAAAACATTGCCAATTCGTTAGCCCCCAACGGTCGCTTGGTGCTCCTTGAACTCCAGATCCCGACTTCGTGGCCTTCCTGGATTACATCCGCCGCAGTTGCATTGATGGAACCCTTTGCCGTGACTGATGAATGGGTTAAGCGCCGTCCTTGGGACACAATTCGCAACACAATAAAAAAATTGTTGGATGACGTTGAAGTGACTGAGCGTTATTTTGGCTTGACCTATATCATATCAGGAAGAAAATCCGCCTAAAGGCAGGTAACTATGACTCAACACGATCCCGTTTGTGGAATGGACATCGAACCCCAAAGCGCGTTTGCAAAACGCGAGCATATGGGGCAGACATTTTATTTTTGCTCGCAATCCTGTGTGGATCAATTCGACAACGACCCGCACCGCTACGTGATGACGTCTGCAACAACTGGCTTCAATTCTCAACAAACCCTTACTCGCATCGAACTACCCGTGAGCGGCTTGCCGCTAAAGGAACATGCGACTCACCTTGAGTCTGCCCTGCGTGCTGTAGATGGCGTGGATGAGGTAAAAGTCAATTTAACGACGAGCAGGCTTGAGGTCCTGTATGACGCGGGAAAAGTGGATGTAGCGAAACTCGTGAGCGCGGTCAAATCCATTGGCTTTCAAGTCGGCGGCGCGAACGTCAAAATCGGGATCGAGAATTTGCGCTGTGCGTCGTGCGTGAAATTTATCGAAGATGAGTTGAAATCCACGCAGGGCGTTTTGAATGCAACCGTCAACATCGCCACGCAGGAAGCAGTGGTGGATTATCTTCCGCAAGATACAACACTCTCACAATTGAATGCCGCGATTGAAACTTGGGGCTACAAGCCGCGACCCGCGTTGAGCGACGCGCCTGTGGATAAACAGGAAGAGGCTCATGCGCGCGAATACAGCCGTTTGATGAACATGTTCTGGTTCGCAGCGACTGTTTCACTGCCTGTGTTGTTGTTTTCATATCCACAATACGTGCCCATCCTTCGTGATTTATCCATGGGCGCTATCAGGCTAGCTTGGATGATCTCCGCGCTTGTGACCTTGCCCGTTTTGTTCTATTCGGGATATGACTTTTTCACAGGCGCATGGGCGGCATTCAAACATCGGTCTGCCAATATGAATACGCTAATTGCCCTAGGCACAGGTGCGGCATGGCTGTATTCGACATTCGCGATTCTGTTTCCCTCAGTGTTTCCGGAAGGGACATCCGAACCTTTTTATGATGTTGTCGCGGTGGTGATTGCTCTGGTCGTTTTGGGTCAGGCGTTGGAATTACGCGCCAAGGGACAATCCAGTTCGGCGATCAAAAAATTATTGGGTCTACAGGCAAAGACTGCCCGTGTCATTCGCGACGGTAAAGAGATGGACTTACCCGTTGAAGAAGTGTTGGTCGGCGATGTGATTCAAGTTCGCCCTGGTGAAAAAGTCCCAGTGGATGGTGTCATCGTCGAAGGGAGTTCAGCCGTGGACGAATCCATGCTGACCGGTGAGTCGCTGCCAGTCTCAAAGAAGCAGGGCGATGAAGTAATCGGCGCAACATTGAACAAAACGGGCGCCTTCAAATTTCGGGCCACGAAAGTCGGCAAGGATACGGCACTGGCCCAAATCGTCAAGATGGTGCAGGACGCACAAAATTCCAAAGCACCAATTGCCCGCCTCGCCGATACAGTCTCTGGCTATTTTGTTCCGATCGTGATGATCCTCGCCGTGTGGACTTTCGTCATTTGGTTTGTGCTCGGTCCCCAACCGCATTTGGTATACGCGCTGGTTACGAGCGTGACCGTGCTCATTATTGCCTGCCCTTGTGCACTGGGACTTGCCACTCCTATGAGTTTGATGGTTGGCATCGGCAAGGGCGCGGAGAACGGGATTCTCATCCGCTCGGGTGAAGCCCTGCAAACCGCGCGCGCCATTCAAACCGTGGTGCTGGATAAGACCGGCACGATCACAAAAGGCAAACCTGAATTAACGGATATCGTACTCAGCGACCAATCGATGGTAAAAGATGACGAGTTGTTAAGGTTGGCCTCGTCGGTTGAAAAAGTCAGTGAACATCCATTGGCACAGGCAATTGTCGAAGGTGCACAGGCGCGGAAATTGGAATTAATGGAAGTCAAAGATTTCGAAGCCATTCCAGGTCACGGTGTTTCGGCAAAGGTTGGGGGACGAAATATCTTGATAGGCAATCTCAAGTTGATGAACCGTGAAAATATCGCGCTTGGATCACTTGAAGAAAAATCAAAATCCCTCGCTGATGATGGCAAGACTCCGATGTTTATCGCGCTCGATGGCAAAGCCGCGGGCATCATTGCCGTAGCAGATACAGTGAAAGAAGATTCCGCTGAAGCCATCAGAGCCCTGCAAGGCATGGGCATCGAAGTGGTGATGATTACAGGCGACAATCGCCGCACTGCTGAAGCGATTGCTCGCAAGGTCGGCGTGACGCGCGTGCTGGCAGAAGTATTGCCCGAAGACAAAGCAAACAATATTCAGTTGTTACAGTCTGAAGGCAAAAAGGTTGCGATGGTCGGCGATGGCATCAACGACGCTCCCGCGCTCGCACAGGCGGATGTCGGTCTCGCCATCGGCACAGGCACGGACGTTGCCATCGAAGCCTCGGACATCACGCTCATCAAGGGTAGTCTCAAAGGTGTGGTCACTGCCATTGAAGTCAGTCGCGCCACGATGACGAATATTTACCAAAATTTGGTCGGCGCATTTTTCTACAACACGCTGGGTGTTCCCGTTGCAATGGGCGTATTGTTCCCCTTCTTTGGGCTGTTGCTCAGCCCATTGATCGCTGGCGCGGCGATGGCGTTCTCCTCTGTGACAGTTGTCGGTAATGCCAATCGTCTGCGCGGGTTCAAGCCGAAGTTCAGCGCGAGGTAAATCAAGATGAAAATTGAATTGCTTTACTTCGATGGTTGTCCCTCCTGGGAAAATGGATTGAAGAATCTGGAAATCTCATTGCAAGCAGAAGGGCTAACCGCTTCTGTTGATGTGATCGAAGTGAAAGATAACGAACAAGCCAATCGGTTGAAGTTTCTTGGCTCGCCATCATTCCGCGTTGATGGTCAAGAGCTCTGGCACGAAGAACGTGAAAATTATTCATTGAGCTGCCGCGTCTACCCAACGCCAGAGGGTATCAAAGGCTGGCCGACTGTTGCCATGCTGAAACAGCAACTCAAACAATTCAAACAGGTGTAACATGTCCCGCTACATTCCCGCGCTCAGTTTTAAATGGCTCACGCCGTTGTATGATCCCCTGCTCAAATGGGTCATGCGCGAAGAGACCTTCAAGCGCAAACTGGTTCAATACGCAAACGTTCAGCCAAAGATGAATGTGCTGGATATCGGTTGTGGCACTGGCACATTGACGCTCATGCTCAAGCGCGCGCATCCCGAAGCCCAAGTCACGGGAATGGATGGTGACCAAGAGGTGCTGGACATCGCGCGAGATAAATCTCGTGGCACGGATATTCAATGGGATGAAGGACTCGCTTCTTCCCTCCCGTATCCTGATGCCGTTTTCGATAGAGTGGTCACCAGCCTTGTCATCCACCACCTCATCACTGACGATAAGCGCCGCGCATTCAAAGAGATTTACCGTGTGCTCAAGCCGCTCGGCGAATTGTATGTCCTGGATTTTGGCGCGCCGCATTCCTCCATCACCCGCTTCATGACGGACTACATGCGCCGCCTCGAAGAGACTGCCGACAACTTCGACGGGTTAATTCCGCACTTCGTGACAGAGGCAGGTTTCAGCGAAGTCAAAGAAGCGGAGCATTTTGTCTCGGTCTTTGGTCCGTTATCCATCATAAAAGCCATGAAAGGAAATTAACATGTCTCAAATTCAAGTCTTTGTAATTCTTTCGGGAATCGTGCTCACCGTTCTTATCGCCTGGTATTTCTGGTTCGCGCCTAAAGCGCAAACCCGTGTTGCAGTAGCTGCGTCGGGCGCTCAGGAAGTAGCTGTGACTGTGAAAGGCGGCTACACCCCGGATGTTATCGTCGTGCAAAAAGGACGCCCTGTACGGTTGACGTTCACACGGCAGGAAAGCGCGGCGTGTTCCGAGAAGGTCTTGTTCCCGGATTTCAATCAAAACGCGAACCTCCCCGAAGGTGAACAAGTCACATTGGAGTTCACGCCCGATAAGGCTGGCGAGTTCGGCTTTCAATGCCAGATGGGCATGTTGCGAGGCAAGTTGATCGTTGAGTAGAAAAGGAGACTAATATGCAAGTCAAAGATCCCGTTTGTGGTATGGAAATTGAGTCGGAAAAGGCGTTCGCCAAGCGCGAACACGAGGGACGCACGTTCTACTTCTGTTCGCAGAATTGCGTGAACAAGTTCGATGCTGATCCGCATAAATATGGTCACCCGAAGGAGCACGAGCACGACAAAGGACACGGCCCGCATAGCTGATCGGTGTCTATTTTGGGCGCTTGAACTTGATTTCCTGTTCTGCCAAACCGCCGCGCCCTGAGCGGTGGTCTGGAAAAGACAGACTTCTGCTTGAAGTCGCCTGACACAAAGAAAGATTGGCAATGGACAACGAACTGATCTTCCGAATCAATCTGGGAGCGATTTTCTTCCTGCTTTCCAGCATACGTCTTTACTATACCGTCGCTGCCGTCAAATCGGGTAGCAGCTTTTCGGTGAGCCGGGTAGGCTCACTTCGCGCTTTGCTCGCGTTGTTCCTCTATGTATTCATCCTCCTCTTAGCGATTGTATACATCCTTGCGCCCAGCTGGCTCGCGTGGGCGGCGTTGCGGCTGCCGCCAGCATTACGCTGGTTCGGCGTTGGTATCGGTATCGGCAGTGTGTTTCTGCTTTTCTGGGTTCATTGGACGCTCGGCAGGAATTTTGCCGCGCCTGGAATCATTCAGGCGCGCCAAACCTTGATTACTACCGGGCCCTATCATTGGGTTCGCCATCCAATGTACACAACCTTTTTCACTATTTCTGTGACGGTCGCTCTGATCGCAGCGAACTGGATGATCATCATGATGTGTCTGCTCTTTGGCATTCTGCTTCCTTCAGTCATCCAAATCGAAGAACAGACACTGCTTGAAAAATTCGGCGACGACTACCGCGAGTATATGAAGCACACAGGACGTTTTCTCCCGCGCCTCAGAATGTAGACAGATTGCAGCATCGTCGTGCAAAGGTTGGTTAAGGCGAGCGTTACGCACTCACGCCGTACAAGTATGACACTCGCGAAGCTAGGATTCGGTGATGGGATCACGCCAAAGTTAGGATCGAAGGTCATTTTTACGCTTGAGACAACGCCTATCAAGAGTTTCGCAAATGGTCCATATGGCGGTGACCCCAAATCTTGTCGTCCTGGGAACTAAATCAAAATTACCGTGTCGCTAAAGTGATTCCGGGAACTCACACCTTGCAGGCGGTGTATTACTTGAGAATAAGTCCGATCGTCATGACTTCTGATCAGGAGGCGATATATGAGTCTGTCACTATCATCCCGGTGGGGAGCTCTTTTTGTGTTGTTGACATTAACGGCGTGTTCCCCGGTTCGGCAAACCGCAGCGCCCACAACCATATCCCAGCTAGCCGCCACACCCACCAGGTTGCCGCTGACCGCTGTAGCTAGCGGAATTTATGTGCCGGCTTATGCACAGCCTGCTATCGCTACCAACTTAACCAACCCAGGCGGGACTTCCGCGATGGCTTTCTCCTCTGGTCCGTATGGCAACGCCGGAATCTACCTTGCGGATTTTGCTAACAAGACCATCACCCAGCTGACCAACGCGCGGGGCAACAGTTTTAACCCGGACTGGTCACCCGATGGAACGAAGATAATCTTTCGGACAGACCGAGACGGAAAACCGCCATTCACCTCATTCAATGCGGCTCAGATTTACGTGATGAACGCCGACGGCTCAAACCAAACTAACTTGACTAATAACCCCGCAAACGAAGATGGATGGCCTAAATGGTCTCCCGATGGCACTCGAATTGTCTTTGCCTCTTATCGTGACGATCGCCCAAACACAGAAGTATATGTGATGAACGCCGATGGTTCAGGCGTCACGCAATTAACAGATACTCCCAGCTTTAATAATGAGGACGTTGCCTGGTCGCCGGATGGGAAGAAGATCGCCTTCAAATCGTATCGAGATGGCGACTGGGAAATCTATGTAATGAATGCTGATGGCTCCGGACAAACGCGGCTGACGAACAGTCCTGGTGAAGACTCGTGGCCGAATTGGTCGCCGGACGGAAAACACATTGTGTTTGAGACCCAACGCGCCAGCCCTGATAACGCTGACTTTCGTGCCTTGTATATTATGAATTCTGATGGCACAAACCCAATCCAAGTTGTCGCCGCCGGATTCGCAGGGGGTCCCAAGTGGTCGCCGGACGGAACGGAAATTGCTTTTTACTCAAACGGTGACCAAGGAGAAGGGATCTTCATGGTGAATGTTGCCAGCGGCGAGATCGTCAAACTGATTAGTGGTAGTGCCGGCGACCCAAGCTGGAAGCCAGTAAAACCTTGAGCGTGAATTCAAGGTTATGGGAGGAAATGCCCACAAATAAATCTGGTATCTTTTCTCTGGGGTGAGCTGAGTGCAGGTTCTCATGAGCACTACTTTGACTTGGTTGTCTAAGAGTGCTGATCCTGCCTCGGCTTACCTCTGGCTTACCTTTTCTGACGGCCTGTAAAATTACACTTGTAAGTTGAATCTACATGCATAAACCACTCCTCACTCTCGCCTGCGATTCCCTTCTCGGTCTTCGTACAAGAGATGATTCTGCAACTGATTCGCAAGTCAGAGCGTTAGGGAGTCGGTGCGTAGATTCTGCTAGATGGGTTCGGGATAAATCATGTGGGCATTTCTAGCTTTGGCTAAACCGGATTACGTATTCCTCATCCCAAGCAATGTATATGATATATATGTTTGAGAAAGGGAGATGTTCTGATGTTAAATCTGCGACGTGTCTTGATCGTTTGTCTGACCCTCAGCGTCACTCTGACAGCCTGCGTGACCTCCACGCCGCAACCCACAACTCTTGTTCCCGTTACGACAACGTTTGATACTCCAATGGCACCACAGAAAAATGCTACATCGCAACCAAACAATACATTTGACCTGACCGCCGAGCAAGCGCAGGAAGTGGCTGTCTTCATCAAATTCATTCAGGCATACAATGCTGGTCAACTACAGACGGCGTTGGCATTCCTGGCTGAGAACGCAGGAGTAAGCGATTACGATTACCAAAACATCAAGGTGATTACATTTCAGGGAAAATCGCAGGTAGCGGGATGGTTGCAACAACGCATCTCAGATCATGATCAGTTGGAAATCAGCCAAATCCATAACGAGAATCCGGATCCAAGTTCCAGCAGACATGTCATAGATGTCACATACGCACGTCGTACAAGTATGACGCTCACGAAACTGGGATACGGTGATGGAATCACGCCAAGGTTAGGATCGAAGGTCATATTTATTAAGGCAATCGCATCAAAATAGCGGAAGCAAGAACTTTGAGGAGATAATCTTCGTTCCAGCCAGCTTGAAGTTGTTTGGCATGAATCCCGCCTTTGGCGGTCTTCTCCTGTTTCAACAAGTTCAAGGCGATATGGCGCAGAACAGCCAAGTTTTGAGGAGCCTGGTCTTTACGTACCCGGCTACGGTCTTCGTTCAAAGCGACATCCAGTACCCAATGGAGTTCATTTTCAATAGCCCAATGTCTGCGCACAATGTGTAGCAAGCGTTTTGGGTTACTGGGCAGGCTGGAAATATAGTAGCGGGTCTTTTTGGTTTCCTTGCCAGCCACGATCCGTGTCGAGATGACCATAACAATATTGTGTAGGTTCGACCAGTTCTCTCTTTCACGGATCAAGTTGAGGTAGGCAGGCTCGGAGGTGCTCCAACATTCTCGAACTTCAATGCGCCCATGTCCTTTGTTGACTTCTTCATGATGCTGTAAAGAAGCATATTTGAAAGCGTGTGCCTGATCCACCGCAAACAAGACGGAAACATCTTCATAGAGGTGTCCTTGGTTTTCTTTGACACTCAAAACATAATCCGCTTGGGCTTCGACAATCGTTTTAGCAATCTGCGTTTGGGTTCCGATGGCGTCAATTGTCACGATACAGCCCGTCAGAGCCAAAATCTTGAGTAATTCGGGAATGGCGGTGATTTCGTTCGACTTTTCATCCACTTTCCGCTGGCCCAACACAATTTCGTTCTCTTCTGCCCAGGCACTTACCATGTATATCGCTCGCTTCCCGAGCAGCTTGTCTTCCGAACCCGCCAGTCGTTTTCCATCGATATTGATGATTTGCCCCTGTACCATCTCATTGACTGCCAACACCCATTCATAAAATGCCAGTTGGAACTGTTATGCGTCTAGCATCGAGAATACCCGTCCAAAGGTGTCATGCCATGGGATGCCATTGGGTACTTCCAGAAAGGTTTTCAGCCAGGATAATTTACTGTTCCCGAAACTCTCGATGTCTGTCCAACTTCCGCTCCACAGACCACCGCACAGATTGCGATGGCGATCATATCAATTAGCTTGTGCTCTTTCGTCCGATCCATGCGCGGGTCGGTGACTTTGTTAAAGTGTTCCTCAATTGCTTCGAGCGGCTTCTTGGGCATGGCTACCTCCTTGAGATAGCCTGTTTTACCTCATTTTTGATGCGATTGCCTTATCATATTTATGGCTGAGTCGACGCTTATCCAGAGTTTCGCGAATGGACCATAGGGCGGCGACCCTGCAATTTGTCGCCCTGAGAAATGAATCAAATTTACCACGTTGATGAAGTGATTCGGGGAACCATCTTTTCTCACGTGGTGTATACTTTTGAGAAAAGGAGAGGTTCCTATGCAAACTCTTCGACGTATTTTAATTGTGGGTCTGTGCCTGAACGTAATCCTCACGGCTTGTTCCCCGGCAACACAAATGCCGATCCCACCAACACTGACACCCATCCCATCAATACCACAACCAACCTTGCCACCGGCGACACCTATTCCAACACCCGAACCAGTTGGAGTCGGCGTGCCGGTGATTAAATATCTCAATGGCCGGCAAGAGCTTCTGGTTATTTCGTCGGTGACAGGGAAGGTGTTCGATGCCTTTACACCCATTCCACTTGGGGAAAATTATGACTATGCTTTTGCGCCGGATGGGCATACACTCGCGCTTGTCTCTAATGCACAACTCTATGTGATTGATTTGCCGTCCTGGAAAATTAGCACATTCGTTGTGGGTTTGTATGGATGGTTGGTTTATAGTCCAGATGGGACTCTGCTCGTATTGGCGAGCAGAGGATCAGACGGCACTCTCCGGGTTGTTAATGCAAGAAGCGGAGAGGTTAAAGCCAGCGCACAGGCCGGCTTCTCGATCAGGAATGTCAAGTTCACGACCGATGGAAAAGCGCTCATGGTTTATGGTCCTCAGCTTGCTCCTAATAATAGCATCAGCGTCGGCGCGCCCAAGGCCGCGTTGTTCGCTCTCTCAGATTTAAGTGTGCTCTGGTCTGTTGAACTGGATGGCATCCGAGATGGCGTGTTCCCGAAAAAAGCGGATACACCGGATATCTATCAACCCGGCGCGGCATGGTTCTTTACACCTGGCGTCGTTTTTTCCCCTAGCCGTGACATTCTTTACCTGGTGCACGGTGATGAAGATAAATTGACTACAGTTGATTTCACTAGTCAAAAAGTAACTACAGTCAATGTGCATGTCAAAACAAGCTGGCTCGATCAACTCATGGCGTTGACCGCGGGCGTTGTGTATGCCAAGGGCATGGATGGCACCACCAAGCAGGCCGTCATCTCACCGGATGGAAGGTTTCTTTTTGTGGGCGGTAATACTGAGGTCGTCACCCAGCAAGCGAATGGCAACAACTGGGACATAACGGACACTTCCATTGGTCTGCAAGTGATTGCGGTGGAAGATGGCACACTCGTCGATAAAATAGAGACGGAAGCAAGTCCGACTTGGCTGTCCTCTGATGGCAAGCAAATCTTTTTGAGCGGGTGGAAAAAAGATACCAGCTATGGAACTCCATGGACAGATGTTTATGACATATCTTCCGGGGGCATCACCAGACACCTCGATGGTGTATATTTGATCCCAACCCGCCGCATGGATGGAGAGGCGATCCTGGCATCCAGCAGTACGATCAGCAACAACGTGAACTATATGGTTGTAATCGATCCAGATTCGTGGGCCTTGACCAGCGAATGGAAAAGCAAGGTTAACGTCGGTTGGTTGCTCAATCCATAAGCCAGCCAGGATGTCCTTTATCGTTATAATTGGCTGGGTACTGACAAAAGTCTCAGCCAATTTTTTATGCACAGACGACCCCTTACCCTCATAAGTAATTCCCGTTTCGGCGATAGAGCAAGAGATCATTCTGCAACCTGCTCACAGGTCAGTGCGTTAAGGATGCTAGTGTTCTATTCTGCTGGATGGTGCTGGCGATAAATGATGTGGGCTTTCCTGGCATTGGGCGCGGCAGTGTTGACCTCCTTCAATCCTATCCTCTACAAACGGATGCTGAAAGATACAGACCCCATCGTCATAGTATGGGGAGTCACCTTGCTTTCTTTACCATTGCTTGGCATATTTACTTTTGCATTTATGTCACGACTCCCAACCCTTGATTGGTTATTCGTCTTTGGGATGCTTGGTTCAGCAGGCTTGAATGTCATCGCGCATCTTGCTTCAACCAAGGCTTTGAAACTGGCAGATGCTTCGCTGGTTACGCCTCTGCTTATCTTCAGCCCAGTCTTCACGGTACTGATTTCGGCGGTTTTTCTAATCGAGATACCTTCTGCGCGAGGCTGGTTGGGTGTTGGATTGGTGCTCGTCGGGGCGTATTGGCTTAACCGAAATTCAAGGGCAGACTGGCTCGCGCCTTTTAAGTCATTGGCGCTCACACCTGGCGTTACGCTTGTCTTGCTCGCAGGATTCCTCTGGGCAATTACACCGCTTTTTGAAAAAACAGCCATTCTGCATACGAACCCCGAGAGCCCACGCTTTGCGGCGTTCGTGGCAACCACTCTTCTCACAATCATCTTGACACCAGCGGTTATAATGCGCGGTAAGTCAGCCATCAATAGGCTCTCTTTGCATCGCCGCGAGTTCGTCATTGCCGGACTCATTGCGGGGATTGCACCCGTCCTAGGCTACACCGCATTTAGTCTTGGTTATGTTGGATATGTGACCACACTTTTCAAATTGAGTACGCTCATGACCATTATCTGGAGTTTTTTATTTCTCAAGGAGCGCGGAATAGCACAACGCCTGCCCGCCTCATTGGTGATGGTCATTGGTGTGATACTTATTGCTGTGTAAAGCGCTGCGTTAAGGTATATGATATTAACAATACAATATTGCCAGCACTGCGAAATTTTTTAGGATAAAATCCTATTTATGGAAGAAAAGACTCAACAGCCTTACATCGCAAAGACCGCTTGTGGCGGCAAACTCAAAAATACGACGGATTTTCCGAGCTCCATCTATCGCAGCGAGCGCATCTATTTTTGCACGCGCGCTTGTCTGCGAGTTTTTGAGCAAGACCCTGATGCATTCATGGCTGGGGAAATCGAGCATCCTATCCACGAAGAGGATGAGTGATTACTGATTGAGGGAACGATTACATTCTTATAATCGAAGTCGGTTCCCTACTCTGGATGATGGTAATCAACACACTGATCGGTCCACCGTTTACGTTGTCGTCACAACAATTTGCATTCCTCAATCCCACGATTAGATTCATAGCAGGCGCGCTGAGCCTAGCAGCGGGAATATTTGTGATGCTCGACATAAGAGTTATCAAAGGCCTGTTTTATGGGCGTTAATGAATATGCGCGCCGTCCTACGGTTAGGTCGGAGGACGACCGCTATCAATCTCTTTTATTTCCATGCCAGCGGCTCAGGCCAGTGAATTCTATAGTGCGATAAGGGTGCGGAGGATAAGCCACAGACCAAGCACGACCACCAAACCAGCAGCAATCGCTGGAGCGCGGTGCAAGGCGCGTTCAAAACGTGGATGGTCAAGCAAAGCAGTTTGGGCGCGCACCACTAGTGCTCCAATGACCACCAGTACACTGCCTATGCCGAGACTGTAGGCGAAAATCAAGCCAGCACCCAATATTGTTTTCTGCAGGCTGAGCGCCACCAAAATAATCGCAAGGGCATCAAAAGTCGGGACGATACCGTGCATTAGCCCCAAGGCTACCAACCCACCTAGTGTGACAGCATCCGGGGATGGGTGATGGTGAGAATGCTCGTATTCGTGGCTATGGTCATGCGGATGGCCATGCTCATGACCATACGAATCATCGTGACTGCCACCAGCCCGGAAGTGTCGCCGGAGCAGCCATAGTCCAAGGCCCACGGTGAGGATACCCGATGGCAACCCGACCCACTGCAGATACTTTGCGCTTGCGATCTGCCCCGCTGTAGAAAGCGCCAGAATGCCAATGACGAGCGCGCTTGCCGTATGCGAGAAGGCCGTGACCATCCCAATCAACATCGCATGATGCAAGCGTCCCCGCGCGCCCACCAGGTAAGAGCCGACGAGGGTCTTATTGTGACCGGGGGTCAGCGCATGTAAACTGCCTAGCACGAAAGCCGCCGCCAGGGCCAACACCGGAAACGCTGGGCTGTCCGTCGAGGCTTGCAAAGTGCGCTGAACGAAATCATAGGCACCTCTGCCGAGCGGTGTTTTGTCAGATGAAGATGACGCTACACCAAACCAAGGCGCGACGAGAACATAGATGATGCCAGCGGTCATTAACCCAAAGAGGAGCCAATAAATCCACCCGCTGACCTTGATGGGAGCTTTTGCAGTCATGCTATTCGTTATTTTCATTGGATTATCCTTCTGGCAGGTCAAGGTCGAGTAACGACTTTAATCAGCCTGCATAATCTTACGCAGTCTATAATCTAATACGCTCGGGCCGGACTTTTGCATTCATGATGACAAGGCGCAAAACAGTGGCGATTGCCGACTTCTCCGAACCAAAACCTGACATCTTACATAAGCAAAAATGCTTACGCTCCAACAGACTGGATGGCGCTATGTGTTTCAGCGAAAGATTCATATACTGGTCGCATAAATGAACGCGATGGAATGAACACCTGATGATGCTTTCACACACGCGATGTGAAAGGAGACGCCCTGATGCCGCCGGCGATTGCCCATCGTGGCTATGTTCTCCAGACCGGTGAGATCGTCATTAGTGACAGCGCCGAGAAACTCAAAAACGACCCCACCGTGCAAAAAAGCTTATCTCGGCATGGAGTAAAATTCTCGTGGACTGAAAAGCGCAGAGATGCTTTTGTGTCTCTGCGCTTTTTTATATCAAGGAGTATAAACACAATGAAAATCGGAGTTCAGTCATGCTGATCCTCAATGCCGATGAAGTTCGCAAAGCATTGCCCATGGATCAAACCATCGCCGCAATGAAAGGGGCCCTCGCCGCTCTTTCGGCCAGGACAGCTATTGTGCTGCTCCAGACGCGTCTGCGCGTCCCGAATCATGATGCGGTCAGCCTCTTTATGCCAGCTTATATGAAAACAGATTCGGGCGAGGCGCTCGATTGGTTAAGACGCCGCGCTATGGAGAGTGACTGACATGGCACGCCGCAAAAAAACAATCGGATGGCTGGGGGTATACGTCATTTGGGGACTCAACGGAATGGTGCTGCTCTGCCTGTTGGGAGCAGGACTATTTTATTTCAACAAACAGGGCGCCTCGGCGGCAAATGTCATCTTCGGTGTTACACCCACACCGGGCGCGATTCAAAATGGCGTGCCGACCAGTTATTTCCTTCCCACGCTTACGCCTAATCCATTTTATACGCCGTTCGTCTTTGAAACGTCAACGCCCTTCCTACTTGCCAACGGACCGTTGCCCGGCGTGATTGGGTTTTCAGTTGCGAGCCGTCCGATTGAAGTGTATACGTTTGGCACTGGCGAGAGAGCATATTTGATCGTGGCTGGCATTCACGGTGGCTATGAGGGGAACACAATTGCGCTTGCAAATGAATTGATCACATACATCAATGAACATCCTGACGTGATACCGCTAGACGCAAAACTTTATATTATCCGTAGCATGAACCCGGATGGCGAAGCTCGCGACTCGGGTGTGGACGGGCGCGTCAACAACAATGGCGTGGATCTGAATCGGAATTTTCCATCCGAGAATTGGGTAGCGGACTGGAATCGTCACGGATGCTGGGCATATCGTCACACAACTGGAGGCGCGTTTGGCGGCTCAGAACCTGAGACTCGCGCTGTGATGAGCTTTATTGCTTCACATAAAATTGAGGCCATGATCAGTTATCACAGCGCAGCTCTCGGGGCCTTTCCCGGCGGTGTGCCCTGGGAGGAAGACTCTAAACGACTGGCAAGCGCACTGGCTTTTGTGACCAAGTATCCCTACCCGCCGATCGACACAGGATGTGTGTACACAGGAACCCTCGCCGACTGGGCTGTTGAAAATGGCGTGGGCGCGGCGGTCGATATGGAATTAACCAATCACAAAGACAGCGACTTCGACAAAAATCTCAAGGCGCTCAAGGTGTTGTTGAGTTTTATTCCTTGAATAACAATAACGTCAGGTTTTTCTTGATTGGCGTAATCCTTGGCATCGGTATCTTATTTTCTGCCGTCAATTTTCAAAAGTTATGGCGCTTTTCCATTTGGTTCAAGACAGCGTATCTACACAATCTTCATCAAACCTTGAAGCGCCTAATAATATGAAAGAACAATCTTTTGACTATTGTGGCATATCAAAATCTTTAGAGTGAGACATAATGACATTATCCAAACATCCATTCATTGCGCTAGCGATCATTCTTCCGCTGATCTTCTCTTCACCCGTCGCGGCCCAGGATGGCGGACAAAATGAAGCTTACTATATCGTTCAGGAAGGCGATTCGCTGTGGGAGATTGCGGCGCGTTTCGGAATAACCCTTGAAGCCTTGCAACAGGCAAATAACATCAGTGATGTGGGACAAATAGTGGTCGGTGCTCGCCTCATCATCCCCGGATTGGAGGGTGTCAGCGGGCAGTTGGATACGATTACAGTCTCATATGGTGAAACGCTTCAGAGTTTGAGCCGTCAGTATGGTGCCTCAGAAGAGACGCTGGCTCGCTTGAATCACATCGTCAGTCCGGCTGAGTTATATGCTGGCGCAACGTTGATTATTTGGAAGACTGAAAATCAAGCTTCATCTTTTGTTGGGCGCGCCAATCTCATATCGGGTCAATCTTTGCTGGAATTGGCGGTGTTGCGCGATGAAGACCTCTGGAAAGTTGCACTGAATAACAATCTATTGGGCACATGGGCAGGTTTGCCGGGTGATGTGCTTCGCGTGGCGGGCAACTCCCAAAGTGACGCACCGGCTGTTATAACGGGAACAATTTCAAAGGTTGAAGTGGAAGCGCTGGTAATGATCCAAGGCGGGACGACTGTTGTTAAAGTCTATGCACCGCCAGGCATTACGATGCGCGGCTTGCTGGGGGATCGCACCCTGAACTTTTTTCCGCAAGATTATGGCTATGTTGCTTTGCAGGGTATTCACGCGATGACACCACCCGGCCTTTATCCTCTGAAATTGGAGGGCGAACTGCCAACCGGAGAGCCTTTTGCCTTTTCACAGAATGTGCTTGTTCAAGATGCGAACTTCCCTTATGACCCCAGCCTGCAAGTTGGCCCAGTAACTGTTGACCCGGCGGTGACCGGGCCTGAAAGCGAATTGTGGGCATCATTGGGTGTTCCTGTTACGGTTGAAAAGATGTGGGATGGTCTGTTCGCCAGCCCAGTGCTACCAGAATTCACGAAGTGTTGGCCTTCCCTTTTTGGCAATCGGCGCTCATACAATGGCAGCGCTTACGATTATTTTCACAGCGGGCTGGATTTCTGTGGCCAGGTTGGAACCGAACTTTACGCCAGCGCGCCCGGCAAGATTGTTTACAGCGGCTCGCTGACTGTGCGCGGGGGCGTTGTGGTGATTGATCATGGTTGGGGAGTCTATACGGCATATGACCATCTCTCGAAAATCCTTGTCCAATCCGGAGATCTGGTTCAACCCGGACAATTGATCGGTCTGGGGGGCGATACGGGCCGGACAACGGTAACCCCATCTACATTGGGAGGTGTGGGTGGGCGGCGTACAGGTCAATCCGATGGACTGGCTGACGCGCGCTTATCCTTAATAGGCAAAACCCAAGATGCAAAAGACCAGCTCATATACAAGGTAAATGATCGACTGATTGAGCCTGAAGAATTCGGTGAGGGCAATCAAAGGATGACTTTACATTACGTGAATTATCTGAGAGCACTTAATTGTGAACCGGCCATGTGAACGTAAAAGTACTTTCCTGCCCATCCCCTATTGACTCTGCCCACCATGAGCTTCGACGATGGGTGCGTGCAATTGCCAAGCCAATTTCGCTTCGCCGCCGCTTTGAGGAGAGGGAGCCCTACCTATGGACGCGGTAGAAATGGTCGAAGATAACCGACAGCAGCGATCAGAACTGTTTCTTTCCTCTCGAATTGGAGCTTTCTTCGTTGTGATCCATTTTGAAGCCAGCAAATTCTTCCGCGTAAATGTTGTCTTTGTTTACGCTTACCTCGGCGAGCACCGCTTGCATGGCATTAACCATTTCTGGTAGTCCTGCCACGTAATAAATTGGGGAACGCAAATCATCCATATATTTTTCAAGCATGGCACGATTTATAAACCCGGTTTCTCCCTGCCAGGCTTGAGCTGACTTTTCAGGCTCGGTCATGGTAGCAATCAATATGAAGGAGGGATTTTCCCTGGCCAGATTTTGCAGCTCATTCAAATAGGGAGCATCTTCCGGCCGCCGGTTGGAATAGAACAGAAACATCTTGAGGGCTAGATTTCTCTGCATCGCGTCTTTGATCATGGAGTAGGGGGGAACGATGCCGATACCGCCGACGATAAACACAGCCGGCTTTGATTTGTCCTCATGCAACACGAACGACCCGCGCGGGCTCACTAGCAGCATTTCGATCAGCACTTTTTCGCCAACTTGCATACGACTCAGCGCGCGCTTGAAGGCGGTATCGCGCATCCTCATGGCGAACACTAAATTCGGTTCCTGGGGAGTGCTTGCGATCGTGAAAAAACGGCTATTACCCTCAGTGTCAGTTTCAGGAGGGTCAATGAGTGTCAGCCGTACATGTTGACTGGCATTAAATCGAAACCCATCCGGCTTTTCAAACACATATTCATAAGTGCCTTCCGCTATCTGCTGTTTGCTCTTCAAGGCAACTTCGTATGCTACCCGCTGTTTTGACATTGCCCCCATGTGCATAGCTGGACCGTGTTGCATATTGTTTTCTCCTTACTTAACTTATTGAATCGCAGTGTTCTGTTGGCGCTGCCGCTAGCCGCCGTGCATGTTTTTGAAGAATTCGTGAAGGTTAAGATTGTTGAGCAGCATAGTCAGCAGCACGCAGACTGCAATGACAACGATTACAAGCACGATATTAACCACTTTCTTTTTCATTGAAAACTCCTTCTTTAAATGTAAGCGAGCGCTTCGCGAACGGTCAGCCGGGATGCCGAGGAGGCGGGTGCCCACGTCGCCAGCACCGCGCCAAGAACAACCACAACAACCCAAATGACAATTGCCGATATCGAGACCCTGAACGGCAAGGGTGCACTGAAAAACAAATTGCCCAGTCCCGCATCCATGAGCACCGTGAGAATGAGGGTGGGAACAACCGCGACCACGCAGCTTGCCAAGGCAATGAAGACGCCTTCAGAAATCACGAGGCTACGCACGGTTGAGGCCGGTGCCCCAATCGCACTCATCACACCGAACTCGCGAGTGCGCTCGATCACATTCGTGCTCATCATTGAGCCCAGCCCGATCAACCCGACCACGCCCATCACTGAAGCGGCCAGCAGAATTAAGACGATTAGCAGGATAGAATGACCCTCTGTGGACGCAATAAGCGAGTCAAGCGGCCGCACGTACTGCACCTTGATTGATGCATCTGCGAGTGCCTGCTTGGCTGCTTGTCCAACGGCTAGTCGTGACTCGGGGTCATGGCGATCAGTGACGATTCGTATGAGATTGGCCCGATTTGAACGGCCAGTAGCCTGCTCGAAACTCGTGCTCGACACACAGGGGCATGTTGCTCCGGACAACTCCTTCACGATACCCACGACCCGCCAGTTGGTGAGTCGTCCTTCGATTGGTAGTTGGATAGTTTTGCCGACCTGCACATCTGGCAAAGTTTTCAGGACTGTCTGAGGAACAACGATAGCGTCAGTGTCGTCTGGAAGCAACCATCTTCCCTCGAGAATGGGAGGCGGGATAAATACCGACGAATCCAAGGGAACAGCGGTCACACTCAAGGAGCCGTGGCCTTGATCTGGATATGTGCGGGTGACATTGATTTGTCCGGGATACTGAACTCCCGTTGACACGGTAGTCCAGGTTTCGACCTGGGTCACGTTAGGAATTTGCGCAACTATGCTTGTAAGCTTGGTTGCGGAAGTCGGTGCATTGATTTTCAATTCGACATCCCAGCGGTGTTCATCTGTCAACGTCTCAGGAATCGCTCGGAGTCCCGCAAACGTATTCAGCCCGCCCACAAAAATCGCTCCGGCCGTCGCCAAAAGCCCGACCGATAGCAGAAACCGCGCCCGGCGCCGAAAGATGTTACGGAACGCCATTAGTATCGTGCGATTGAGGCCGCCGAGTTTGCCAAGCCACGTATACAGACGGGTTACAGCAACCCCCTGTCTATCCACGCCGCGGTCATCGAGCGCCTCTCGTACAGTTCTGCGACTTGCACGCACCAGAGGCACCAGCGCCATTAGAAGGGGTAGCACGATACCAGTGGCAATAACTGTTGAATATGCCCACCACGGAATTGAAAGATCGGTGGCGTCCATATTCAGCGCGCCGGTGAGTATCGCGGGGGCCAACACGCGGCCCAATACAATGCCAGGAATGAAAGCAAGGGTAGTGGCCGCTGTGGACACAAACAGAATCATTATTAAATACAATTGCAGGATTCGACTCGAACGTGCGCCGATTGCTTTTAGAATTCCAATCTGGGGTATCTGCTGAGTGAGCAAGCCATCGAACATGGTGGCGATCAGAATGGCACTAAGCAACAGCGACAAGGCACCAAAAGCGAGGAGCGCCAGGAGCAGAGAGTTTGCAATCCCCTGATGGGGATGCTGGTATGGCGGTGGAACCGCTATCTGCACGATGTCCGCGCCGCGCATCTGTTCAAGTCGGTCGGCGAGACTCAGCGCGGTGCGCACAATGACATCACGATCATGGCTTGGTTCCGTCTGGCCTGCTTGATCTGCGACTGTGACCACAAGCTGGTTGAGAGCGATCTGCTTGCCAAGAAGCGGTAGGGATGCTGTTGATATGAAGCCGTAGCCCTGCTGTCCTGTATAAGCCGGTGCAAGGCTCGGATCATTTACAATTCCAGTGATTTTGAGTCGCACCGGTTTGTCATCGAAACTGATGACTACTACACTGTCACCGACCTTCAGGTTCAGAAACTCGAGCGCAGATCGCTCCATCAGGACGCCATCTTGAGGAGGTGGCCAGCTTCCTTCCTCGACTCGGAACGTAGCGATCCGCATCGGGTCATCAGGAGCCGCGATGAAGAGCAGGAGTGGAGTCGTCGACAATTCACCGTCCTCTTTTTGCATCTGGAGATTGAACACTGACCGCATAGTTGCGTCGATGACGCCCGGTTCAGCCCGGGCTAATGTGCGGATGGCATCAACCTGGTCAGGCGCGATTTCAGGGTCGAGCACGATCCTTGCCGAGGCGGGATTGGTACTGGTGTAGCCACTGCTGATATTAGATTCAACAATGGAACGCGCATAGAGCATGGCACTGAAAGCGACCAGGCTGATGCTGATGGCGACGACCATCAGTACAATTCGCCCCCAAGTTGTTTGCAGGTCCCGAAGCAGTTTGATGAACAATAGTCTTGTCATGTGGGTTGACTCTCCGACTTAAGCTGGTTGGCTTCCGCCGGCGCGCTATCGGCAACGCGGCCATCAATCATCATCACCTGTCGGGTAGTGAAAGATTGAGCGTCGCGTTCGTGGGTTACCATGATGATGGTGCGCCCATCAGTGTTCAGTTCGGCAAACAACTTCAGAACCGACGTGCTGGTCATGGAATCCAGGTTGCCGGTCGGCTCGTCGGCCAGCAATATCGGCGGATCGTTGGCGAGCGCGCGGGCAATCGCCGCCCGCTGTTGCTGCCCACCCGACAACAGGACAGGCAGCTTGTCTGCCTGATCACTGATACCAACACGTTCAAGAGGTTCAAGAGCCCTGAAACGGCGTTTGGCTGTCGGAATGTTCTTAGCGAAGTCCATCGGTAATTGTACGTTCTCGGCAACGGTCAACGTTGGCAGCAGTTGGAAGAACTGGAACACCAGCCCCACATTCCGACCTCGCCACTCGGCCAGCCTCGACTCCGATAGCGAGTTCATGCGCATCCCGGCAATCGTTATCTCTCCACTGGTTAGCCTGTCAATGCCCGCCAGAAGATTCAGCAACGTCGTTTTGCCGCTGCCAGACCTGCCGACTACGGCGATAAACTCGCCTAGTCGCACCTGCAAATCAATCCCTTTGAGGGCTGTGAATGCGCCAGCGAGGCCTTCGTAGGTTTTGGTCACCTGATACAGATCGATGATGGTTTCACTGTGTTGTTGCTGGTGTTGCGACATAGTTGTTTCTCCTGGAATGATTTGATCCGTTCAATGCAGGGAATAATACAGTGTTTCGCGATGAACTTCAATAATCAAGGCACGGGATTTGTTCATTTCTGAACAATGTGAGCAAATTGTTCAGAAACATCACCCTCAAAGATTGGCGGAGAGTACAATTGCTCATCTGAGGAGGATGCTTCATGACAAAGACTGACCGACGGGCACAGCGTACGCACGAAATACTGCAGAAGGTGTTGATCGAATTGATTAGCGAACGCGGATACGATGCGATCACGATTCAGGACATTGTGGATCGCGCCAACATCGGGCGGACCACCTTCTATCTACACTACAATAACAAAGACGACTTATTCATGAGTTGCCACGAAGCCATCGTCAGCGAGTTCCAATCCGGACCAATCTACCCACACCCTCTCTCCCGAGAAGAACTACTGTTGCCTGAAGCACCACCGAAGATGACATCGGCATACCGACATCTTGATGAAGCACGGGCGCGGTTGTATCCCATCTTCCAAGGCAGGGATGGACCGTTGATCCTGCGGCGCATCCGTGACCTGAGCGCGCAGGAAATCGAAGCCAACCTGCGCGCCGCCTTTGCCGAAGCCGCCAGCGCCATCCCATTGGACATACTGGCGAACTATCTGGCCGGGGCGCAGATCGCGCTGATGCAATGGTGGCTGGAGAAGCGCCGACCTCACACACCTGAAAATCTGGCGCAGACTTTCCACCGCTTGCAGCGCGCGGCAATCCGCGATGCGTTCGGCCTGAAGGATGGTGAGTAGGTACAAATAACGAATCAAAACAGTCGCAGAACGGGGCAAGTCCGCCACTGTTTTGATTATTCATGCGGAACAAAATTGGCGTTCCTTCGTCACCTCTGTATGGCAGATTTTGCCAAATCAGACAGGCTGATTAGAAGGAGTAGACAGAATGAAACACAAAATCTTTATCAGTATGATATTGTTGATGACGGTCTGGCTGGGTACCGCGTGTTCACCAGCGGACGTCGCGCCAACCGCTGTGCCTTCGCCATTCCCTGAAACTGAGCAGACACAGGGTAACACGGTGGAAGATCAAGCCAGCCTGATCGAAGCCTTGCGCGCGGGTGGCGCCGAAGTGGAACTTGGAGACCCGGTCGAGCAAGCCTTCTTCACCGTGACGGGACAGATTCTCAAAGTCAATGACAAGGATGTGCAGGTCTTTGAATATGAATCTGCGGAGGCGATGGAAGTGGATGCGGCTCAGGTCGCGCCCGATGGTGGTTCCATCGGCACGAGCATGGTTATGTGGGTGGAGCCGCCGCACTTTTTCAAGTCTGGTCGTGTACTCGTTTTGTATGTGGGTGAAGATCAGGCTGTGCTTAATCTGTTGGCAGGCGCTTTCGGCGAACAGTTCGCTGGTCGATAGATATAGATAAACATTTGACCTGTTTTTACCCTGCGATTAGCAGTGTGAAGTTGAATGTACTTCCATGTCCATCGCCTACAGACTCTGCCCAAATTCGTCCGCCATGTGCTTCGACCAGGGCACGGGCAATCGTGAGACCGATGCCACTCCCGCCGCCACTTTGGCGTGAACGGGATTTGTCCACGCGGTAGAAGCGGTCGAAGATGTGGGAGAGATGTTCGGATGAAATCCCAATCCCTGTATCATGAACAGATATTTGTACTTCAGCATTCATCCGTTTTGCAGATATTGTGACCCTGCCGCCTTCTGGCGTATATTGCAACGCGTTGCCCATGAGGTTGGTTAGAATCTGGATGGTGCGGTCTTCGTCGGCGAGAATACGCGGAAGGTCAGGAGTCAGTTCAAAGTCCAGGGAGATGCGTTTGGATTCAGCTTGGGGCGTAAGCCGTTTGGTCGCAGTCTGTACGAGCGATGAAACATCCAGCTGATGAAAATCCAATTGATAAGCATGGGCTTCGACTCGACTAAGTTCCTGTAAATCATCCACGAGACGATTGAGGCGATCTGCTTCCGTATGGATTTGTTGAAACGTTTCCTCATTGGCAGGCAGGATCCCATCCATCAAGCCTTCCATTGAACCCTTGATAGCGGTAAGTGGAGTGCGAAGTTCATGGCTGACATCGCCAATCAAACGCCGCCGCATAGATTCAACTTGATCGAGTTTTTCAGCCATGTGATTGAAACGCAAGGCGAGTTGCGCGAGTTCATCCTCACCGACCACCTGCACGCGTTCATCATAACGCCCATCTGCCATGCGCTGGGTAGCGAGTGACATGGCTAGCACGGGCGCAATTACACCGCGACTGAAAAGCAGACTGAGCAGTACAGCTACAATCATCGCCGCAAGTGCGGCATACAGCAGAGCTTCGTTGAAACTGGCGCGGAACTCAAGATAGAGTTGCGACATCGCCCCGTTGCCATTCATCTCCATCATTTCATCTCCCATCACAGCCATGTGACGACTGAAGGCTGCCGGCAAAACGAATTGACTGGCAAGGATCAACACGACGACGCCCACCACGATGATGGCGAAATAAGATAGAAAAAGTTTTGCGCCCAGGTGACTCCGTAGATACGCGTTCATAAGGTTTCATCTTCGAAGCGATAGCCCACCCCGCGCACGGTGGCGATCAAATCATCGTTTCCCAGTTTTTGGCGGACGTGACCAAGATGAACATCCACCACGCGCATTTCACCGAAGTATTCGCCACCCCATACTTTTTCAAGCAATTGCTCGCGCGATAAAACCCGTCCGCGATTTTCAGCCAACGCTTTTAACAGATCAAATTCAATGGCGGTCAGCTCGATTGGATTTTCATCCATATGGACCGTGCGTGCGCCGGTATCAATGCGGATGTGCTTGAAAGACAGCACGCTTCCTTCCATGCCTGAGCCTGTTCCCGTTTTCAAACGACGCAACGCCGCCTTGACTCGCGCTACCAACTCACGCGGGCTGAACGGCTTGGTCACATAATCATCTGCTCCAATCGAAAGACCAACAATCTTATCGGTCTCCTCTGTTCTTGCTGTAAGCATGATGACATACACTTCGGATTCGCGGCGTAAACGTGATAGTAGTTCAATCCCATCCATACCAGGGAGCATGACATCGAGAATGATCAGGTCAGGTTTGAAGGCGTGCGCGGCTTTGAGTCCCGCATTGCCATCCGCGGCGGTGTATATCTCGTACCCTTCAGGCTTGAGATACGCTGTGACCAGATTGGTAATGGAAGGTTCATCGTCGATAACCAGTATTTTTGTCATTGCTGGATTCTACTTGTTAATCAAATAGGGCGGGCACACGTTTATGCGCCCGCCCTGCGTTGCTATTCAGTTATTGAACTGCAGATTCTTCAATAAACGTACCATGCCAGGTGTGCAGGAAGATCTGCCCACTATAGCCGTTGACGCTCAACATTCCTGCTACCTTGCCGTCCTTTTCGAAGTCGAGGGTGTAATAACCATAGAAACGGATTGGGTCGGTAGCGGCGGTTGCGCCAGAGATATTCGCATCGAGATATTTCTGGGCATACCCAATTGCTTGTTCAGGCATAACTGTCATTTCGGCGGAGACATCTGTGGATGTACTGCTATTCCAGCCGCTCATCATTCCGCCACCCATCATGCCGCTAAATCCGCCCATCATTTCGTTATGATTCGTGCCACTGTACTTCAGGTTCCACATCATGTTGGGACCGTGTTCAGGATAGGCGGTTTGCGAAACGAGGTCTACAAGCAGTTCAAACGCACCATTGCCCGTGCTGGTTTCCTTTACGACAACATAAGCGTTGTTATCGAAAATCATGACTTCGGCGATTTGCAAGTCAGAGTTGTTGAGATTCGCCAGATATTTCTCGGCAGCGGCTTTGGCCTGGTCAACCGTCAGAGGCGTGAGGTTGGCATTGTTGTAACCGTAACCACCCATCATGCTGGGTCCGCGTCCGTTCATCATGTTATTCGGACCGTACGGATTGTTATTGTTCCAGCCATTGCCAAACATCATGGATGGGCCAAAGGCATTGGCGCGG
>JAYUGV010000134.1:0-4657 GCA_043767565.1 Anaerolineales bacterium | reverse complement strand
ATTACCAACAACGTAACTTTATCGCTTATCGATCACACCGCAAGAAAAAACTCGCTCAATTTGAGCTTTTCACTCGTAACCTTGCGCTGTAATACTATCCTGCGTGAAGAAACAGGCGAGTTGATCTACAAAAACGCTTTCGCCACCGACTTTGAGATCCGTGCAACAACTGTTGCTGCCATCGTACAGGATGGACGCGCACGCTGGAAAATTGAAAACGAGAATAACAATGTGCTGAAGACACAGGACTATCATATTGAACATAACTTCGGACACGGAAATCAATATTTAGCCTCACTCCTGCTTTCCTTGAACTTGTTGGCTTTTCTATTCCATTCCATACCGTTTTAGACCTGGTAGATGGACAATACCAAATGATCCGCCAGGCTTTGGGAAGACGCAAAACATTTTTTCAAGACTTGGATGCTTTATTGCGTTATTTCATCTTCGAAAACTGGGATGATGTTTTTACTTTCATGTTCAAGGGGCTCGCATTGGATACAGGATGACATACTCTTTTCTTGTCCATCCTTTGATTACTGGCTGCACTGGATTTCCCCAGTGATTGTGCCTGCTCTTTGATTCCTAAAGTATTGTGATCTGTGTTCCACCCATTCGTTGCCTTTGTGCTTCGCTTGCATTTCGTCTACATCGCTTCAAACTCCGCTTCCTTTTTTCTGCCCTTTCCTCTTCCCTCGTTCGTTATATTAAGAACTGCTGACAAATTGCGCTCTCCCTTTTGAAAAAGCGCAATTTGTGACCGCACTGGGTATAATCCTCTCCATATGCGAAAGTTCATCATCCTGCTTGTCATCTTCCTCGCCGCCTCTTTTGTGTACCTGAGTTTCGGGGAGATCCAAAGCATTGTAAAAACCCTTCAAAAGGGCAACATCTGGTTTGTTCTACTTGCGATCATTATTCAATTTGGCTGGTTCCTCGTCACAGGCTTAACTTATCTTTCACTTTATCGGCTGCTCGATATGAATGAGACGATCTACAAGATGACGCTCATGTCTGCTGCCGCGAATTTCGTTAACACCATTGCTCCCAGTGCTGGCATGGGCGGCATGGCAGTCTTCATTAGCGATGCCAACCGCAGCGGACGATCCCCCGGTAAAGTAACGGTCATCAGTATTTTATTTCTCTTTATCGATTACATTGCCTTCATGGTCGTGCTCATGCTCGGACTGTTCATCCTCTTCCGCCGCAACGACCTGCACCCAACCGAGATCGCAGCTTCCGCCGTGATCCTCGCCATCGCGCTCGGACTGGGCTTTTTGCTTTACCTCGGCTCCCGCTCCGCCGACTCGCTGGGCAACGCCCTAGCCTGGATCGCCCGACTTGCCAATCGTATTGTCAAACCTTTTATCAAACGTGATTACATCAGCGAAATGCGTGCCCATGAATTTGCCCACGAAATGGCAACCGACCTCAGATCATTGCCCGGCAAATCTCGCAGCCTGATCAAGCCGGTCCTATATGCGCTGGCAACCAAAGTTTTGATGATGGGCGTCTTAATGGCTTCCTTTTTTTCGTTCCAAGTCCCGTTCACTACTGCCACAATCATCGGCGGCTTTTCCATCTCTTATCTTTTCCTGATCGTTTCCCCCACACCCTCCGGCATTGGCATTGTTGAAGGCGTCATGCCCCTCGCCCTCACCTCCTTTCGCGTTCCGTGGAGTGATGCGGTCATTATTACGCTTGCCTATCGTGGCATCACCTTTTGGCTGCCATTAGGAGTTGGCGCGCTCGCCTTCCGCATGTTAAATGGCGACGAAAAATAATCCATGCCCATCAATGCTCTTTTGGATTTCTGGAAACGTGACCCGGATACCGCTCCCAATCTTTTCGCCTGGCGGACTCTGCCGCCGCGCCCCGCACAAACGCATCCTTTCCCGACCGATCTGCCTGCTCCTGTTTCCCAAACCTTGATCGCCGCTGGGATCCATTCGCTCTACTCCCACCAACTCGAAGCATGGACAGCCTCATGCCAAAATCAAAACATCATTCTCTCCACTGGCACCGCCTCCGGCAAAACCCTCGCTTATAACCTGCCTGTCATTGCAGAGCTGATCTCTAACCCAAATTCGCGCGCGCTCTATCTCTTTCCTACGAAAGCCCTCACCCAAGACCAACTCTCTACACTGAGCAGCTTGAAACTTGGAACCTGGAACTTGACACCCGCTATCTACGACGGCGATACTCCTCAAAAAGACCGTTCACAAATCCGCAAGAATGCCCGCATCATTCTCTCCAATCCCGATATGCTGCACATGGGCATCCTGCCCCATCACACCAACTGGCTGGAGTTTTTTGCAAATCTCAAATTCAT
The DNA here is from genome assembly GCA_043767565.1 of Anaerolineales bacterium. Taxonomy (GTDB): domain Bacteria; phylum Chloroflexota; class Anaerolineae; order Anaerolineales; family Villigracilaceae; genus Defluviilinea. Next base: position 2,325 of record JAYUGV010000134.1, on the reverse strand, counting down.
CGTCATCGACGAAGCGCATACGTATCGCGGCGTCTTCGGCTCACATGTTGCCAATGTCATTCGCCGCATCAAACGTGTGGCAAACTTTTACGGTGCGAAACCGCAATTCATTCTCGCATCAGCCACGATTGGGAATCCCAAAGAACTCGCTGAAAAATTGATTGAGGAACCTGTAAAGCTTATCGACAACGACGGCTCCGCCCGCGGACCGCGTCACTTCATTATCTATAATCCTCCGATAACCGATAAAGCGCTCGGTTTGCGCAAATCATCGTTACTCGAAGGTGTACGGCTGGCAAGGGACTTGGTCAATAGTAATGTTCAAACGGTGGTGTTTGCACGATCCAGAAGAAGCGTTGAGATCATCCTGAGTTATTTACAAGGTGGCCTAACCCCAGACTCCAGCCCTGAAGCACCCTTGATTCCTTACGAGTCGCTGCCCGATCCTCGATCTTTCGTTCGTGGGTATCGCAGCGGTTATTTACCAAGTCAACGCCGCGAGATCGAAAAAGGACTCCGCGACGGCACAATAAAAACCGTCGTTGCCACAAACGCCCTCGAATTGGGGATCGACATCGGCGGGCTGGGCGCAGCAATTCTTGTCGGCTACCCGGGAACTGTCGCTTCAGCGAGACAGCAAGCGGGTCGGGCGGGACGCGGTCTTGAATCCGCAGTAGCAGTGCTGGTCGCCTCGGCGAGTCCACTGGATCAATTCCTGGCGCATCATCCAGAATATTTCTTTGAACGTTCACCAGAACAAGCCTTGGTGAATCCAGATCATTTGTTGATTCTGCTTGAGCATTTGCGTTGTGCCATGTTTGAACTGCCGTTTCAAAAAGGCGAAGGCTTTGGAAGCATATCTGCACAGACCATCGAAGAATATTTAGATTTTCTGGTCGAGAATCAAGAAGCGCATCTTTCACAGGAAAAATATTTTTGGATGGCAGATCAATATCCCGCCGCGAATATTTCTTTGCGTTCCGCGTCGCCGCAAGGAGTTGTACTGCAAACGATCAACGATGAACGCGCGCAAACGGTCGGCACAGTGGATGGTGAGAGCGCAGTTTGGATGACGCATCCCGGCGCGATCTATTTGCATGAGGCGCAGCAGTATTTTGTCGAAGAGTTAAATCTCGAGCAGCACACCGCGCGCCTCAAACCCATCCTCAGCGATTACTACACCGAACCCCTGCGTGGCACCACCGTTGAAGTTTTATCTACCGCAGCAGAATCCCCCTCTCCCGGCGGGAGAGGGGCTAGAGGTGAGGGAGAGGTCATCACCTCAACAAAATATTGGGGCGAGTTACAAGTGACCACGCAAGTCACTGGCTTTCGCAAGCGCCGTTGGTACACCCACGAGAATTTGGGCGAAGAACCATTGGATCTGCCGCCCTCCGAATTGCAGACCACTGGCTACTGGCTTTCACTTTCTGAAGAGACCATCGCGCACCTGCGCGAAGCCGGAGCCTGGACCAACGACCCGAACGACTACGGACCCGATTGGAGCAAGATCCGTGACCGTGTGCGAGCGCGGGATAAATATACATGTCAGGTTTGCGGCGCGCCAGAAAGCCCTTCGTCTACGGGTCTCGATGCTCCGCATCTCAACCCTCCGCTCAGGACGAGCCGACAGCATGATGTGCACCACAAGACTCCGTTCCGCGCATTCACTTCAAGAGAAGAAGCGAATCGACTCGAGAATCTCACCACGCTCTGCCCAACCTGCCATCACAAAGTGGAAGCGAACGTCCGCATGCGCAGTGGACTCTCCGGGTTGGCGTATGTACTCGGAAATCTCGCGCCGCTATTCCTCATGTGCGATGGCGGAGATTTAGGTACCCATATCGAACCCGTTGAGAATCAAGCCTTCGGTCAGCCAACGGTGGTTTTGTATGACCAAGTTCCAGCAGGAATCGGTTTCAGCGAGAAACTTTTCGAGATGCACAATGAGCTAATTGCACGCGCTTATGAACTCGTCAGCGAATGTGCCTGCGCGGATGGCTGTCCCTCGTGCGTGGGTCCCGGTGGGGGGAATGGCTATGGAGGCAAACAGGAAGCATTGGAGATTTTGAGACACTTAGCAAATACCTAAGGAGTTGGATATTATGACCACACTTTCTGAAAATTATCCTTACCCAGAATTGATCTCACAATTACAATTCTTGTGTGACCCTCTCAAATACCAGCAGATCATTGCCAAATATCCCAGAAAATCACTGACATACCCGCTTTGGTGTCACTACACTTAACCGTGGTCAAATTGTCCAATGTTGAGCCAGTTGAAGCATGGCAGTCGAAGGTCGACCGCGCTTTTTGGGCAATTCC
>JAYUGV010000133.1:0-4669 GCA_043767565.1 Anaerolineales bacterium | reverse complement strand
TGCCACTCACTGAACAGGATTTGGAACGCGAATGGATTTGGAAAGACCACGATGAAGAAGGGATTCGCTTCGCCTGTTTTGTGACCCTTCAAGAATTGCGCCACCTCGCCGTGACTCTTGCCGCTCCTTCGACTACGCTCAGGACTCAGCCGACACCTGCCCAGCATATCCTCAGCCAATACCACGCTGCTTATATGGATCTGCAAGCGGCGGTGCTTGGGCTTTCAAATGAAGATGCAGATAAAATACCAGCGGAAGGCGAATGGGCTGTGCGCAGAGTCTACGCCCACATCCTCGGCGCAGATATTGGTTTCACGGCAGTTGTCCGCTATGCGCTTGCAGGGCACCGCGCAGGCTTATGGAAACCGGATCAAATATCGGATGAGGATGAAACGAGAATTATGGGTATGAGTGAGGAAGAATATAAATCACTTGTAAGAAGTCCGCTGAAAGATATGCTTACCTATCATCATAAATTCCATTTCGAGATCATCTCAGAATTTAGTAATATCACCGACAGCGAACTTGACCTGCCATCCACATTCTGGGAAGAGACGCGTTTCCCCATCCATCATCGTCTCCATCGTTATGAAGCGCACTTTGTTCAGCACACAATTCAGATCGACAAAACATTGGTCGCCATTGGCAAAGCACCCACCGAAGCCCAGCGCCTGATTCGAAAAATCTACGCCGCGCTCGCCGAAGCCGAAGGAACTATGATCGGCGTAGAAAAAGTGGACGACACAGCCATTCTTGCGGCTGCATCGTCCATTATGGGACGAACCAAAGAGATCGAGGGCGTATTGAAGATGTAGACAGGTAGACATATACACACGTAGACACGCACACAAGCTAAAACCCATATCTCATACCGTGTATCCTCCCTGTCTACCTGTTTCCTTGTCTACTTGCTTGCCTGACCAGCGCCGATCTGAATATCCTATCAAAGAATCCATAATATCCACCTTTATCATACAAGATCATATAATCTGCGGGACCGTATTCTTCGGGGCGGTATAACACGCCGCTGTTCGGGTTGATTTCGAGAATCACCAATTCGCCGTTTTCTCGCATCCGCACATCACAGCGGCCGTAGCCGGTACAGCCCATTGCCAGATAGAATATTCGTCCAATGTCTTGAAGGCGCTGGACAAGTTCTATATCTTTTACTTCTCGAAACTCGAACGGGACGGAGTAATCCCATTTCACGCCGGTATGCCAGAATTCTTCATTCGGCGGGAAGATCAATTCCGAGGGCGGATACACAAACGGATTGGATAGATCATCGGGGTTATCCACAACAAAGACATTGAATTCCCGCCCGACAATAAACTCTTCCACACGCGCCGCGCCGAACTCTTTTGACGTTCGTTCAAACTGGATTTGCAGCTGCTCCGGCGAATCGCAGCGCGACTCTCGAAACATTTGGATGCTGCTATAGCTCTTCGGGTGTTTGACCATGAGCGGATACTGTAAGCCGTCCGTTTTTTGCAGAACATCCTCTTCAGCGTAGACGCGAGTCCCTTGGGCGAATCCAATTTGATGGGCGTCAGCGACCGCTTGCATTTCCTCCCGGGTTGGGTCATAGCATTTTGAGTCCGCACCGGTGAATGCCAGATTGAATTCCTCCAGCGTCTGCACCACATCGATACCGGGCGAATGTCCTTCTAAAGGACCATCACACAAATTGAAGAAGACATCGTACCTACCCGTGTCTGCCAACTCCCTGATTCTGTCACGCACAGGTCGGCGCAAAATTTGCAATTCCCATTCGCAGGGATATTGATTCAGGAATTCATCGAACGCATAATGCTCATCATAAAAAATACAAACCCGCATTCAAGCCTCAAGTATTTGTGTTCATCCAGCAGTTGAACCGCTGGATGAACCTGTAATATTCTTTGCGTGCAGCCGCTGTTGATGACGGATTTGCGTCACACGAAAGAGACGTTCAAAGAAGGTTTTGTAGCCGCCCGCATCATACAGGATCATGTAATCGGCGGGACCGTATTCTTCTGGTCGAAGCATGATGGCAGGATTGGGATTGATCTCCAAAATAAATAATTCGCCCTGATCGTTCATGCGGATATCACAGCGTCCGTAGCTCACGATCCCAATTGCCTTGAACATGCGAATGGCAATATCCTGAAGCCGCAGAATTAATTCAGGGTCAGTGACCTGCTCGAAATTGAACGGCAGAGAAGCATCCCATTTCACGACAGTATGCCAGAATTCTTCACCGGGCGGGAAGATCAATTCCGTCGGCGGATACGCGATCGGCTGATTGAAATCAGCGGGATTATCCACCACCAGCACGTTGTATTCTCTGCCGACGATAAACTCTTCCATGCGCGCCGCGCCATATTCAGCACAAATACGCTGAACCTGCATAAGGACTTCGTCCAATGTGTCGCACCGTGATTCTTTGATCATGCCCGTACTGCCATAACTCTGTGGATGCTTCACCATGACCGGGAAGCGCAAATTCTTGACCAACTGTTCCGCCTCCGCCTTTGATCTGACTCGATACCCTTTGACAAAGCGGACACCATGCGCTTCGGCAGCGTCTTGCATCTCTTCACGGGTCGGGTCGAATACTTTCGAATCGGCACCGGTGAACGGCAGATTTAATTCCTCCAGCGCTTTTACAACTTCAATGGCTTCGTAGCCATTCTCATCTTCATCGTCATTTTCGTAGCCTTCGCAGATATTGATATAAATATCAAACTCTTTGCGGGCAGCCAGCGACCGCAGTGTATCCATGACCGGCTTCCGCATGGTGACAAATTCCCAGTCAAATCCTTCCATAAATTGCGCGGGGTTGAAATCTTCGATCTCTTCGTCAGACAAAATGCAGATCCGCATTAGGCACCTCAATTGCAAAAGAATTTACCGCGGCTCCACTGAAAATAACGCGGCAATGTACAAAACATTAAAACACAAACTGGGATTATGGCAATGCTTCCGATATTAAAGTTTACTGCTTGACAAGGGCTTCGCATCCAGTTAGAATATTTAGGTAAGACTAAATTTTATTTTCTGTTTAACAATATTTTTGTGTTGGAATAAAGAATGAAACAAACCCTCACCATCTCCATTCAGGATTACCTGAAGCACATCTATGAACTCACCGAGAACGGCGAGACTGCCAGCACCAATGCGCTCGCAGCAAAGTTGAAGATCAAACCTGCGTCAGTGACCGGCATGGTTCAAAAACTTGCCTCGGCAAAACCTGCCTTGGTTGAATATCACAAACACCAAGGTGCCACATTGACCAAGGATGGACGCAAAGCCGCACTCGAAGTGATTCGACATCACCGTTTGTTGGAAGCCTGGCTGGTGCGAACGCTTGGCTATTCATGGGACGAGGTCCACGAAGAGGCGGAACGACTCGAGCATGTGATCTCGGAGGATTTCGAGCGGCGTATTGCCGCTGCGATGGGCGACCCGGTCCGCGACCCGCACGGCGAGTTGATCCCTACTGCGGACCTGAAAATGCCGCTCGATAACTCGGCTCCGCTTTCTACACTCCGCCCCAATCAAACCGGGACAGTCCAATGCGTCAAAGCGGCAGACACAGAACTGCTTCGATATCTCGACAGCCTGGGATTAATTCCCGGTTCAGAGATCGAGATCAAAGAGTATTCCCAGTTCGACCACAACCTGACCGTGAAAGTCGGTCGCAAAACTTTTGTGCTTGGATCGAACATCACCAGCAAAATCTTTATTGAAGAAAGTTGATCTCTTGACGGCGGACCGCCGTCAAGGGTCGAATTACGAGATTGCTTCGGGCTATCGCCTCGCAGCGACATGAAAAATTAAAGGTAAACATATGAACGAAAACATTTTCCGTATTTTAGCCGCCGTGATCTTATTCAGCAGTATGGGCATCTCGATCTACTACCGCCGCAAGGCAGATCGCGACTCCGGTGAAAAAATTTCCCGCAAAGTAGATGGCACCGCCATGAGTTCAGTCATCAGGATTGGCGGGTTGATCGTTTGGCTTAGCCCGTTCATGTACCTAATCAATCCTCATTGGATGACTTGGTCAAAGATCGGGCTTTCCGATCCAGTCCGCTGGGTCGGAGTTGGCGTTGGGATTTTATGCGTGCCGGGAATCTACTGGTTATTCAGCAGTATCGGCAGCGGCATTACACCAACCAGCGCCACACGTAAAGAACACAAACTCGTCACACATGGAATTTATCGCTGGGTGCGGCATCCGCTATACACGATCGGGTCGTCGCTGTTTGTCGCCTTCGGCATGATGGCAGATAACTGGTTCATCGCTGGAATGGGTATACTAACCTTCATCCTGATGGCGATCCGCACATCGAAAGAGGAAGCCAATCTCATCGAAAAGTTCGGCGATGAATATCGTGAATACATGAAACACACAGGACGGTTCTTACCGAAATTTTCAAAGTGAAGGTTTTGTTTCACGTAAGCCGCACTCCTAATAATTTAACACGGAGAAAAAATCCATGACGAACAAACTTTCACGAAGAGACTTTCTCAAACTTGGCGGCGCAGGCATCATTACCGCCGCGGGGGCAACAGCGGCACTGACTCAAACCGGCGCAAGCGCTATGCCGAACCACAAGAGTCATTTGCTTCAACCTCCTTTGCAAATGGAGCATGGCGACGGCTTGCCCGGCGTGGGCGATGT
>JAYUGV010000132.1:0-1832 GCA_043767565.1 Anaerolineales bacterium | reverse complement strand
CATCACCCATCAGCGCATTACCGAAGCCAATGAAGCCATGCTCGAACAATATGGTTCAACACGCGCCAAATTCATGGGACGTACCGCCAGTGATTTTTTCGCGCATGATCTGGAACAAGCCCGCCATTTCCGCAGAAACCTGTTCGATCAGGGTCATCTCCACATTGACACCGAGGAACGCAAGGATGATGGCACACCCATTTGGATCGAAGGCGACTATGTTTGCATGCGCGATGACCAAAACCGTATTAGCGGAATGTTTGGCATCCAGCGTGATGCAACCTTGCGCAAAAAAGCCGAGGAAGCATTACGCGAGAGCGAAAATCGATTCCGCAATCTGGTAGAACGCTTATCACAAGTGATATACACTTCAGAATTGGGCGCAAATGGTGTTTGGTCATACGCGAGCCCGCAAATTGAAAAACTGCTTGGTTTTACCCCGCAGGAATGGATGAGCGATCTCTGGTCTCAGCAAGTTCATCCCGATGATCTCGACAAGCAAAATGAACTTGAACAGCAAGCCCATCAGCGAGGTGAACCGTTCGAGGGTGAGTATCGAATAAAGACCCGCGACGGCAAATGGATATGGGTGCGCGACTCGGGGCAGATCCTGCCGCCGCAAGGCAGTGACGCTCCCATCGTTCAGGGTATGCTCATGGATATTACCGAACGCAAGCAGGCAGAAGAAGCCTTGAACCTGAGTAGAGCACAACTCCTTGCCAACCTGGAAAACACCCCCAACGTAGCCGTGCAGTGGTATGACGAGCAGGGTCGAATTCTATATTTGAATCCAGCATCTGAAACATTATACGGCCAGAAATCTGAGGAGGCGTTTGGCAAAACGCTCGATCAAATCATTCACACGCCCGAGGAACAAGCCGAGTTCATGCGCATCCTCGCCGAGATCCGCGCAACGGGCAAAGCCTACGGTCCTTATGAAGCGCAGGTTCATCCGCCAGGCGGGGGCGTAAGCTGGGTTTTAGCCACTACATTCAGTCTGCCAATGAATGAGGACCGCATTGGTTTTGTCTGCATGGATGTGGATATTACCCGACTCAAGCAGGCTGAAGAACAGATCCAAAAACAACTTTCGCGCCTGAATGCCCTGCACACCATTGATATGGCGATCAACTCCAGCATGGATATGCAGATCACGTTGGATGTTTTGCTTAACCAGGCGCTATATCAATTAAATGCCGATGCCGCCGCTTTGCTGCTGTTCAACCAGCCTACGCAATCCCTTGAGCTGGCTGCCAGCCGGGGATTTCGTGCCAATCCTTTGGGACGCTCCCCGCTGAGGTTGAGCGATGGATTTGCGGGCAAGGTCATAAACGAGCGCCGCGCGGTCCATATCCCAAATATGATGGAGGCCGGCCGGGGGCTCAAGCAGATCACCTCACTGGCAAGTGAAGCCTTCGTTGAATACTATGCTGTGCCGTTGATCGCAAAGGGTCAGATCAAAGGTGTATTGGAGGTCTTTCAACGCAGCTCCACGGAGCGCAGCCCGGAATGGTTAAACTTCCTGGAGGTGTTGGGAGGTCAGGCTGCCATTGCCATCGATAACTCGCAGTTGGTGCAGAGCTTGCACCGCTCCAACATGGAAATTTTTGCGGCTTATGATGCCACGATCGAGGGCTGGTCGCGCGCCATGGATCTGCGCGATAAAGAGACAGAAGGACATACGCAGCGCGTCACAACCATGACCGTGAAGCTGGCTCGCGCCGTGGGCATTTCCGAAGCTGACATCATTCATATCCAGCGCGGCGGCTTACTGCACGATATGGGCAAGCTGGGCGTGCCTGACAACATTCTGCTCAAAGCAGGCTCACTGA
>JAYUGV010000131.1:0-4676 GCA_043767565.1 Anaerolineales bacterium | reverse complement strand
TAATTACCCTGCACAATAGATTTGGACGCAGAAAAACGCTGACGCGAAGCGCGCTGATAAAAAAGAAATCTGCGTTTTTCTGCGTCCGATTTTGAGTATATAAGTTAATCAATATTGCACTCATGTTTTTTGATTATAACCTGTCAGGTGTTTGCCAACAAAAAAGCCTGCCGAGCGAATCGGCAGGCTTTCCTTATCAAACCAGCGAACTATTTGAATATTTTTTCTGGCGCGTCCAGAATCTGATCGACCAAGCCGTACTCAACCGCCTGTTTGGCATCGAGATAGTAATCGCGGTCGCTGTCGCGTTCGATCACTTCCAACGGCTGACCCGTGTGCTTCGACATGACGCCCAATAGCAAAGCCTTCAAGCGCAGGATCTGCTTGGCTTGGATCTCGATATCGGTTGCCTGTCCCTGTGCGCCGCCTAGCGGTTGGTGCATATGGATGGTGGCGTTGGGCAGGGCGTAGCGGCGGCCCTTCGTACCGGCGGTCAGCAACACGGTCCCGAAGGATGCGGTCACTCCAACAGCCACAGTGCTGATCGGGTTGGGGATCATCTGCATCGTGTCATAGATCGCGAGTCCGGCATAGATCACGCCGCCCGGCGAATTGATATACATCTGAATTTCCTTTTCAGGATCTTCATGGGTCAGGTGCAGCAATTGCGCCACGACCACATTAGCAACCTGGTCATCGATCTGCGTGCCAAGAAAGATAATGCGCTCTTTCATCAAGCGACTAAATACGCTCACTTCGCGGTCGCCATATGGTGACGATTCGATCACACCGCCGTACACATTTTTGAAGTCAGGGATCATATAAGCTCCTTTATTTTCGAGCAATCATACACAGCCAGTGTAGGAATTTCATTAACTCTTTATCAAGTATTCTTAGGAAGCTTCGCCCGATTCTGACTCAGGTGCGGCTGCTTCTGCTGCGGCAGCTGGTGCATCGCTTTGAGCAGACTCTGCCAACACCGCCTTCGCAACTTCTGCCGCAGCCTGACGTTCCTCAGGTGACTTGTATTCGCCCACCGCAATCGACTTCAACACTTCGAGCGCACGGCGTGTGAGCACACGGTTGGCTGACTCCATGGCAATCGCCTGGGCAAGTTGTTGCTGACCCTTCTTTCCGCCGCGGACTTTGTTAAGGTCCATGCCTTGCTGGGCGAGCGAGGTGAGTGTTTGATTGAACTCGGCGTCCAATGCGGCGTTGTCCACTTCGAGCTTCTCCTGGCGGACGATCTCATCGAGGATCAAGGAGCGTTCAAAGCGTTTCTTGGAAACCGGTTTCACTTCTTCTTCAACAAACTGTTCGCGGGTGGTGTTGCGGAGTTTGAAGTAGGTATCGAGATCCATGTTCTGTTGGGATAGGCGCTGTTGCAGATCATCCAAGACATGCTCGTCTTCGTGATCGAGCGAGTGCTGATGATATTTGAAGGTTGCGCCTTCTTTGATCTTCTCGATCAGGTCAACAAAATATTTATCGTCGTAATCAACTTTGGAACGGTTCTCAACATCTTTCGCTACAGCTTCGCGTAAGGCATCCAGCGTTTCACCAGCGCCGACCATCTTGGCGAATTCATCGTCCAGTTCAGGCAACGTCACCGCGCGGACGGTCTTGACGGTCACTTCCATTTCGGCTTCTTTGCCTTTGAGCGCATCGAGTTCATGATCTTCGGCAAAGGTGTGCTGGATCGCTTTTGTATCGCCAGGTTTCAAGCCAACTAGTTCATTAGCAAAGCCGTTAAAGGGCCACTCGGTATCGCGTTCTTCCTTGCGGATGAAAGCGGCGAAACCAGTGCGGGTTAATTCGGTGATCTCGGATTTAACATCGACGAGAACATAATCGCCGACTTGTGATTCGCGTTCCACGTTTTCAGTGGATGCGTACATTTGGCGGAGGTCTTCGACAGCCTTGTCTACTTCAGCTTGATCAGGAGCAGACCACTCGTACGGCAGTCGAAGCGCCTGGATGTCGCCCAGGTCCACTTCGGGAGCGAGTGGCACACGGAAGTGCAATTTCGGCGGGTCGAGCGATTCGATCGATTCTAAAGAGCCGGTGGCGCCGGGGTTAACATCCGCTTCTTTGAGGATGTTCGAATATTCAGCGTCGATGAAAAAATCAACGGCTTGCTCGACGATGGCTTGCTCGCCAAAGTTTTGCACCACCATCTGATAAGGCGCCTTGCCCGGGCGGAAACCAGCGATCTTGCCGCGCTCTGAGATCTTGCGCGCCGCACGGCGTTTGAACTGCTCCATCTTTTCCGGTTCAACTTCGACCACGAGTTTGGCTTCGTGGTTTTCTTCTATGGTTTTTTCGATTTTCAATTTATTTCTCCATTTATTTCACCCTCTCCCTTTGGGAGAGGGATGGGGTGAGGGTAGTGAGGACGGAGGGAGTCGAACCCTCACGCCTTGCGGCACATGATCCTAAGTCATGCCTGTCTGCCAGTTCCAGCACGTCCCCGCGCCGTTTGTTCGGCGGACGAAATTATACCGTAAGGTTTGCAAATTTTCGATTTCAGATTGACGATTTCCGATTGGCGTGTATAATCCCGCACTTGACACCCTAAACTTGGAGCATTGAATTGAGCCGCGTGATCAACCCTGAGAGTGCTGGCAAAGACCGCACCCGATTAACCAAAGCCATTGTGTTGGCTGTCCGTGAATTGGCAAAACAAAAGGAAGTAAACAACGAAGCGAAAGACCTAGCCGCCTTTATCGCGCTGGCATTGAAGACCATCTCAGAGGGGATTGATGCCTCGGTGGCAGCGTGGGAAAAACGCGACTACTGGGTCAAAGCGGACAAGTTCCGCATGGAGTGGATGTGGTCGGGTCTGTACGCCGATAAGATGAAGGTGGCGATCTTCACCGATGACTGGGGCACGATAGCCATGCTCATGCCGCAGATCGCACAGAAGTTTAATAAGATCGAAGTCTCTGATAATCACCGCCTGGGTAAGCCGTGGGTGGGGGCTTATAAGCAGTTGACGACGAGGCAGTGAGACAAGACTATATGTCACCCTGAGCGTTAGCGAAGGGTCTCTACCACGAAAGAGCGAGACTCTCACCTGCACTTGCGCCAGGTGCAAGTGTCGGTCGCGAAGAACGCTCCCTCAGAGTGACATAATAAAGTAGAAAAAATCTCCGAAGCGATGTCGGAGATTTTTTTGTTGTTTATTAGAGTCGATCTTTTAGTTCTTGAAGATGGTCAAGAATTTCGCCGGGATTTAAATCAAATTTTCCGGCGTATGACAAGGCATTGTGTGTGATGCGCTCAAGCTCATCCAGGTCAACATGTCCTTTTTGATCAGGAAGGTAATATCGTCTAAATCGGTATCAAAGCCGCGATCCACTTTGCTAAGCGCAATGCTGTATGGATCGAAGACATACACTTTTATTTTTCCAAATGTGCCAAAGCATGCAGGGCGTCTGCCAATTGTTCGCCAGTTGTCGAAGTAGCGCTGGTCATAAATGAATTATATCCCACGCTAACCTTTACTTTCCGATCAGACCAACCCTCGGTGGATGTGGTCGGGTCTGTACGCTGATAAAATGAAGGTGGCGATCTTCACCGATGACTGGGGCACGATAGCCATGCGCATGCCGCAGATCGCGCAGAAGTTTAATAAGATCGAAGTATCCGATAATCACCGGATGAGTAAGCCGTGGAAATGAGAAAGTGGTTGAGCAATGTACCCTAGATAGTTTGACTCCGGTAGAGGGCTGTTCGAACCTTGCTCGGTAATGGATATTTCGCCTGCGGGTTGATCCAACCAATCGCGGGTTCACCGGCTTGCAGTTGTGGTCCGCGCACGAGCAGTTCACTCAACCGCAAATAGTGCTGGAAGAAGTCAGTGCGATCGCGAAACCCATAGCGTTGTACGAAACTGGTGTCCGCTCGCTCAACGCGTTGTTGAAGCTGGAGCATGGCGGCGCGCAAGCTGCCTGCTGTGAGGTTTGAGGCCTCAACACCCACCAGCAGAACATTGCTATGTTTGGGTGGTAATTGCGCTAACTTACTGCAGACCATATCCGCGAGTCGCTCTTCAATATCATCAGCTACTCGTAAGCGTGTGACTTCCATCATAAAGAGCGTACTGGTGGTAAAGGTGACGGCGAAATCCGGTCCACGCGACTGTCTGATCGGCAGCGGTTCATACATGACAGTGAGGGCGGGTTCCTTAAGGAGTAAGTAGGCGGTTTCCAATTCAAGTCGCAGGTCGAGCAGGCTTTCCGATCCTTGTGTTGCACGGAGCTTCTTGCGGATCTTGGTGTGAAAGGTGTTGACGAAAGCTGTGAACCGGCGTGAGGATGCCAGCCAGGTCTGCATTGGTGCGGTGAGCAGATGTGGCTTTTCATCGAAGAAGTAGGTCAGTAATTCATCTGTTAACATCGTAGAGCTCGTGCTGGAATATTCTGTGAAAGTATAGCGCATTCTGTACGGACTAAAACGAAACGTCCCGAAGGCTCAAAACCTTCGGGACGTTATTCGCATTATCAATAGACGTTATCGGTAATAAGCCGAAAATCTATCTGGACGCTGATGAACGCAGAAAAACGCAGATTTTCTGTAACTACACAGTGAATTTTACTTGAAGGGTTGCCAAAAACGAGAAAGCCAGAGACAATCAAGTTCATGGAACCAATTCGATTGCCGGATGAAAAAGA
>JAYUGV010000130.1:0-11717 GCA_043767565.1 Anaerolineales bacterium | reverse complement strand
AACCCAAACGGGTCACGCGTTCTTTTTTTGCTTTCATTTCATAACGGTAACGGCTTTCTGCTCAATCGTCAACTTTTCTGTCTTGCGTAAGTCCTATTCTTCTGATTTCGGCATTCGTCGTGCACGAATGAGCGAAGCAATAATAGAAGTTGCAAGAATGACGGCGATCACGCCCAACGACACGCCCACCGGGATCTTGTACAGATCCACAATACTCATCTTGATACCGACAAAGACCAGCACGACCGAAAGCCCCAGCTTGAGATAATAGAACTTGTCTATCACACCAGCCAACAGGAAGTAAAGCGAGCGCAGTCCGAGAATGGCGAATACGTTTGAGATGTAGATAATGAACGTTTCCTGCGTGACCGCGAAGATGGCTGGGATGGAGTCGACAGCAAAGATGAGGTCTGTGCTTTCGATGAGTACCAGCACTAGGAAGAGCGGCGTCGCCATAAGTTTGCCTGCACGGCGGATGAAGAAGTGGTCGCCTTCATAGTTCTCGGTCACCGGTATGACCCTGCGTAATAATTTCACGAGCGGATTCTGTTCGGGGTGCATTTCCTCATTGCGATGCAATGCCATGCGGATGCCGGTGAAGATCAGGAACGCGCCGAACACGTAGATGATCCAGTGAAATTCCTTCAACAGCGCCGCGCCAACAGCGATGAGTGTACCGCGCATCACCAGAGCGCCGAGGATGCCCCAAAATAGAACGCGGTGCTGATACACAGGAGGCACAGCGAAGAATGTGAATATCAAAACGAAGACGAAGATATTGTCAACACTCAGCGACTTCTCGATGAGATACCCCGTGAAAAAAGCGAGCGCTGCCTGACCGTTGGAATACGTACTGTCGGGCGCAAGTTTGTCCCAGAACAGATAGATGCCCAAATTAAAAAGCATGGCGAGCGAAATCCAGACCACGCTCCAAATGGCGGCTTCCTTAATTGAAATAGCATGTGCTTTGCGGTGAAAGACCCCCAAGTCCAGTGCGAGCATCAGTAATACAAATACATTGAAACCAACCCATAACCAAATCATTCCATCCATTGTTTGTTCTCCTTTTGTAATTGACCGTGGAAAACAAAAAGCGAGACTCCACGGTTTTATCGTGATAGTCTCGCCAGTAGTGCAGATGCACATACAGTTGACCGAGAGCGTTTGCTCTGTCTTGACGACCAACTGACCCGGGAATGGGTGGCTACTCCCTAACTTGCAGATATTGTATTATGTTTTTGTTGAGGCTTGCGGGAAGTTAAATAAACTCTAATCTTACTGGTTTGAGTCATCTGCTGGAGCGTTCAGTTGTGATAATTTCAAACTCATCGCATACGAGGCTGGCAGGATAGGCTTGCCAATGGCAGAGGCATATACCAGCGCGAACTTCGCCCCGAAGAAAATGATCTGTGCTGAATACGATATCCAGATCATGATGACAACGAGCGAGCCCGCCGCGCCCAGAAGTGATTGGGCATATCCATAGCCAAGATATAGACCGATCAGGAATGCACCGATGTTGAATAGGATGGAAGTTACGAGCGCTCCCACCCAAACCACGCGCCAGGCGATCTGTACATCGGGCAATAACTTGAAGGCGAGCGCGAAAAGCAGGGTCGTTACCCCCAGACCAGTCAAAATATTACCGCCCTCCAACAGGAAGGATGTGTTGGGTGTGATGATGGTTCTTAGCCAGCCGTTCAGGGCCGTGAGACTTGCGCTGAGCGCCAGCGTGGCGAGCAGGACCACGCTGAAACTGATGACCATGACAGCGGAGATAAGCCTGTCCCAGGCGAATTTCAGGATCCCGCTGAAGAGATTGGGATGGGGTTTGGGACGCACATTCCACAATGAGTTTAGCGCATCTCTGAGTTGACTGAAAAGATTGGTCGCGCCGTAGATTAGGATGATGGCGCTAACGAGGGTTGTGAACAAATTTGATCTGGTTTTATAGATACCCGCCAGTAGTTCCTCAACACCGACCGCCGCTTCAGGACCGATCTGACCTGAGATGGCATGCACAATTTGTCCCTTCGCTGCTGCTTCGCCATACACCGACCCGGCGATGGAGATCATGATGACCAGTAACGGTGCGATGGAGAAGAGCGCGTAATACGCCAGCGCCGCACCCAGTCGTGCCGCGCGGTCATGCGACCATTCGGTATAAGTGTCATAGATCAAACGGAAGATGAACTTGAGTGCAGACATAGAGAATTAATTTTTTTCCACCACCCAATAATGGGACAAGCCAAATATCTTCAAGGGTGTCTTTTCCAGGAATTGTAAGATCCCACGCAGGCTCTTTCCCAGTGAGCCAAACCGCGCAATGATATTGTCGTATGCACCGAAGATGACCGTGCGTTCAATAAACTTGACGGGTAAGCCGTCAAACAGTTTTTGCATGTCGCGTTTGGAATAGACACGGACATGCGGTGCAAGTTTGTCACGTAAAGCTCGGGGTAAATAATTCACGAATAACTTGTTGCCGAAATAATATTTGCCTTGCCAATAGATTCCATGTGTCTCATACGGATAGCCGCGGTTGGGGCAGAAGATCACAGCACGCCCGCCCGTTTTGAGGGTGCGTACCATTTCATTTATCGCGGAGCGGTCATGCTGGACGTGTTCGATCACTTCGTGGCTGAGGATCAGGTCAAACGTCGAGGCAGGAAGCGGGATGAATTCTCCGGCAGCATTGAAAATGTGTGGCGAGTTGATCCGCGCTTCGGCGGCGCGCTCAAAGTCATATTCTAATCCGATGACGGTTCCGCCGAAAGGGGCGAGGTGTTCCACATACATGCCCACACCGCAGCCGTTTTCAAGAATGTTTCCGTGGATGCGTTCCCCGGCGGCATGCAGGATCATTTCGAGGCGGCGTTGTTGTCCCGCCCGCCAGACATATGATGGTTCGCCGCGCAGGGCGGCTTTATCAAGGTTTCGCTCAGACATGGTGGTTATATTATAACTTGCATCTTTTTTTGCCCCGTGCTAAAATGAGGGCGCACTAAGAACTGGATACCGAACGCATTGAGAAGTGGGCAACCCCCACTTTTCTGCTTGTAAGAGACTTTGCACTGTAAGGGCGACCCTTCAAGACCGGTCAAGGAATATGATGGGCGAACCCGCCCTGCGAACTATAATCAAAAGTAAGAGTAAATATACGGAGCAATATTAGTATGTCAAAGAACGAATTCTCCCTGGCTTTTAATGAAGTACTGGAAGAGAAACAACTCTCCAAAGAAATTATCATTGGCGCAATTGAGTCCGCGATGGTCTCTGCCTATCGACGGGCTGTTGGCGCATCCACTGCCCAGCATGTGGAAGCCAAGATCGATCCTGAAACGGGCAAGGTTTTCGTCTACGCCGAGAAGGAAGTGGTGGAAGACATCTTCGAGCCCAAGACCGAAGTGCTTTTGGAGGAAGCCCGCAAGGTAAACCCCGAAGCGCAGCTGGGCGATATGGTGGTCGTGGAAACCACACCCGGTGACTTTGGTCGCGTGGCGGCGCAGACTGCGCGTCAGGTGATTCAACAGCGCATTCGTGAGGCGGAACGTTCGAATCAAATGCAATACTTTGAACGTCAGGTTGGCGAGATCATTAGTGGCATCGTTCAAGCCACAAACGCTCAAGGCACAACCGTCGGCTTGGATATGAAAGCCGAAGGCTCCTTGCCAGCCAATCAACGTATCATGGGTGAGCGCTTCAAGGTGCATGACCGCGTGCGTGCTGTAGTGCTTGAAGTCAAAGATGGACCGCGTGGTCCGCAGATCATTCTCTCGCGCGCGCATCGCAACTTCTTGCGCCGTCTGCTTGAGAATGAAGTCCCTGAAATTTATCATGGTGTCGTCGAAATTCGCGCGATTGCGCGTGAACCAGGTGCACGTGCTAAAGTGGCGGTATCTGCCACACAAGCTGGCATTGATCCTGTGGGCGCTTGCGTGGGTATCAAGGGCGTCCGCATTCAAGCCATCGTCAAAGAATTGCATGATGAGAAGATCGATATCATTCAATGGGATCAAGATCCCGTTGTGTATATTTCCAAAGCCATCAGCCCTGCGCGCGTCAGCGGCGTGTATGTCTCTGAATCAGATGGCAGCCGCACAGCGACTGTAGTGGTGAGTGAAGATCAACTGAGTCTCGCCATCGGGCGTGATGGACAGAATGCCCGCCTCGCTGCGAAGCTCACTGGTTGGCGTATCGATATCAAATCCCTCACCGAAGCCACTGGTGATGCGATCATGAAGTTACAGAGAGACACCGCGCTTGCCGCCCTTCTGCCGAACGTAGTCGAGTCTGTAGCTGCGATCGAAGAGATCCTCACGAAGAAGGTAGAGAACCGTCCGGTCACACCTGAAGAGTACACGATGCTTGGTCAGTTCGTGGACCGGGTTGAACGCCGCACCATTCAGATCAAGGAAGACGCCGTGCGTGCCGAAGAGGAAAAAGTTTCCGGCGCACGCGCAGAAGTTCCCACCGCCGCATTTGGCATGCCGCTCGATCAGGCGGGTCTCAAGGAACACGTCCTCAATATTTTGGTCGAGGCTGGCATCGATAATGTCGGCGCATTGATGATGACGTTGAAGATGGATCCGAACAAAGTGCTTGGACTGCCCGGCGTTGGACCGAAAGCCATGCAGAACATTGAAGAAGTCATCGCGGCGCTGACCTTCCCCGAACCCACGCCTCCTGCCGAACCTGAGGTTGCTCCTGTTGCTGAGGCAGTATCCATGCCTGAAATAGCGGTCTCCCCGATTGCTGGTGAAACAGCTCCAGTGATCGAAGTGCCCCTCGGTGAGAAGGAGATCTCGGCGAAGAAAGAGAAGCGCATCGCCGAGAGTGAAGATAATGAACATGCCAAGGATGGCGTCTCACTCGATGATCTGTTCTCGATGAAGCCTGAGATCTTCCAAACCGCTCCTGCTGCCGATGATGCCGATGATAAGAAAAAGGGCAAAAAGGGCAAGAAGAAGAGCAGCGTGGCATTGGAGTTCGATGAAGAACGTGGTGAAGTTGTTGCGCGTAAGGTCCATAAGCGCGATGGCGGCACCTGGACTGAAGAGTAGTTTTCCCTCACCCTTGCCCTCTCCCAATGGGAGAGGGGATTAAGGAGCATGTCTAAGAAACCTGTTCAACGTGTGAAGCATGTGCCCCAGCGGACTTGTGTAGGCTGCCGAGAGGTGCTACCCAAGCGCAGGATGATTCGAATCGTCCGTGCTGCCGAAGGAGTGCAGGTGGACCCAACCAGCAAGCTGGCTGGGCGGGGCGCCTACTTGCATGATCGGCGCGAGTGCTGGGAGCGAGGGCTGAAAGGCGCGCTCGCCAATGCGTTGAAAGCGACTTTGACTGCGGATGAACGAGTGAAACTTGAAGAATTTATGAGCGCCCTCCCGCAAGACGCAGAGGGCGCGGGGGCGGGCGAGTGACCATGTGAAGTTCGATCTCACTGGACTTGCCCGCAAACTGAGCAGAGATCCACAACGGATTTTGTTTATCGAGTTCGTGATGTGGAGGAGGTCCTATGAGCAGTAATGGAAACAAGATCGAGTTACCCGCCAGCATTGTAATCCGCGATCTGGCACAAATTGTCGGCAAAAGCCCCATTGACCTGATCAAAAAGTTAATGACCAACGGCGTGATGGCTACCATTAATCAGTCGGTGGATTTTGATACCGCCGCGATTGTGATGGCTGAATATGGTTTTGAGGCGACCCCGGAAGTTGTTGAAGACTTGGTTGTTGAATCAGGTGAGGTGCCGCTCTGGCGCCGTTTGATCGCAGGGGAGGATGAAGCGAAGTTAAAACCCCGTCCGCCAGTGGTGACAATTCTAGGTCATGTCGATCACGGCAAGACCAGTTTGCTCGATGCTATCCGTCAGACGGACGTGGCAGCGGGCGAGGCAGGTGGGATTACCCAGCATATCGGCGCTTACCAAGTTGAAAAGAAGGGACGGCTGATTACGTTCCTTGATACACCCGGTCACGCGGCGTTTACGCAAATGCGCGCACGCGGCGCCCAGGGTGCGGATGTGGTCATCCTCGTCGTGGCGGCGGATGACGGCGTGATGCCGCAAACCCGCGAAGCGATCGCACATGCCAAGGCTGCGCGTGTGCCGATCATCGTTGCACTCAACAAGGTTGATAAAGCCAACGCCAATCCGGAGCTTGTCAAAAAACAACTTGCCGAACAGGAATTGGTCCCCGATGAATGGGGCGGCAATACGATGGTGATCCCGGTCTCTGCCAAACAAAAAATGGGCATTGATGATCTGCTCGAAGGTGTTTTGCTCGTGGCAGATAATGCCGTTATCCGCGCCAACCCGCAGGGCAAGGTGATCGGTACGGTCATCGAAGCCGAATTGGATAAATCCAAAGGCGTGATGGCGACTCTGCTCATTCAAAATGGAACGCTTGAAGCTGGCAGTATTGTCGTAGCTGGCACATCGCATGGCAGACTGCGTCAGCTCAATGATTTTAGAGGCAAGCCGCTCAAGAAGGCGGGTCCCTCCACGCCGGTGGCTGTGATGGGATTAAGTGACGTGCCCTCGGCGGGCGATGTGTTTCAGGTTGTAGCAACCGAAAAAGAAGCCCGAACAATTGTCGCCGAAAGGCTTGAAGCGGCAAAGACGCAGGCGCAGTCCAAGAAGAAGATGTCGCTTGAAGATCTGTTCGCGAATGTCAAAGCGGGTGAAGCGCAGGAATTAAATCTTATCGTCAAAGCCGATGTGCAGGGCTCGCTTGACCCGATCGTCACCGAGTTGAATAAACTGGGTGAAGGTGAAATCGGCATCAAGATCCTGTATTCTGAAGCCGGTAATATCGGCGAAAATGATATTATGCTCGCGTCTGCATCGCATGCCATTATGATCGGTTTCAATGTGCAGGCGGATGTTTCCGCCCGCCGCCTTGCCGAAAAAGAAGGCGTGGATATCCGGTTGTATGAGATTATCTATCGTATGACCGAAGATATCGAAAAAGCCCTTAACGGTATGCTCGAACCGGTTGTGAGAGAAAAAGTCCTGGGTCGTGCCAATGTGCTGGCGGTCTTTACAGCGTCCAAGTTTGGCAAGGTGGCTGGCTGTAAAGTGACCGAAGGCGAACTGCGCCGTAATGCCAAAGCCCGTCTCTTCCGCGGCACCGATATCGTTTACGAAGGCGATATGGGTTCCCTGCGTCATGAGAAGGAAGATGTGAAAGAGATCAAGCAGGGCTATGAGTGCGGTGTCGGCTTCAAAAGCTTCAATGACATTCAACCTGGCGATCAATTGGTCTGCTACATTCTTGAAAAGTCGTAAATAAGTTATGCCATCTGGAACTCGCTTACAACGCATTGCGGACCGTATCCGCCAGGACCTCTCGGAGATGTTGATCCGTGAGATCAGCGACCCGCGCCTGCAACAAATTTATATAACTGATGTAAAGATAGATAGAGAACTGGCGTTCGCGGATATTTACGTCTCAGCCCTTGAAGGTGTCTCACGCTCGAAAGACGTTCTGGCGGGACTTGAGTCTGCTTCCGGTTTCATCAAGCGGACTCTTGCCTCGCGCATTGAACTGCGCGCCTTCCCCCGTCTGCGTTTTCACTGGGATGTAACTCCTGAGAACGCTGATCATATCGAAAAGGTCCTGGCTGAATTGCGCGCCAAAACCAAATAGAATATCGTAGTAACGACTTCAGTCGTTTAGGTGAAAGGCGACTGAAGTCGCCACTACAAGAATTCAATATATGTAGGACTTTTGCTTCCCCTGCTCCAAGACGGTCTGTGACCGTCGCTTTTACAGGAAATACGGCGGTCACAGACCACCTGCGAGCGAAAGTCCTGATAGGATAAGAAAAGAATGAATGATGAAGTCATAGGGGCAATCAAATCACGTTTGGAAAGTTCGAAGAATATTGTCATCGCCGCACACGTCCGCCCGGATGGGGATGCGATCGGTTCCCTGCTCGGGCTGGGACTCGCGCTTATCGATGCCGGTAAGTCCGTTCAGATGGTTTTGGTGGACGGCGCAGCCGCATCCTTTCGGCATCTGGCTGGGAGCGAGTTGATCGTCAAAGAACCACTAGGAGAACATGATACATTTATTACGGTAGACTGTGCAGACTTCAAACGCGTGGGGAAGTTCTTTGAGAATTTTGGTCAACCCGATATTAATATTGACCATCACAAGACTAATGAAAAATTCGGAAAACTGAATCTGATCGAAGCGGAAGAAGTTGCCACCGCCGCCATCTTGACCAATTACCTGCCTGTTTGGGGATATGAGATCACCAAGCCCATTGCTGCCGCGCTATTAACCGGCATCATCACGGATACATTGGGTTTCCGTACATCAAATATTACACCTGAAGCAATGCGCCAATGTGCTGCCTTGATGGAAACCGGTGTGGATATGCCTGACCTCTATATGCGTGCGCTCGTGAAAAAGACCTTTACGGCGGCGCGCTATTGGGGAGCGGGTCTTTCCAGCATGGAACAAAAAGACGGGATCGTTTGGGGTACTTTAACGCTGGCGGATCGTAAGCAGACCGGCTATGGCGGCAACGACGATGCCGATCTTATTAACATGATCTCCGCAATTGATGGAAACAAAGTAGGTATGATTTTCGTCGAACAAAGCGACAGTAATGTCAAGATATCGTGGCGCGCACTGGAAGATGGTGTAGATGTTTCAAAAGTAGCGAAGCATTTCAAAGGCGGCGGTCATGCTGCGGCGGCTGGAGCAGATATCCCCGGCGCATTGAGTGTGGTCCAGCCACTAGTACTTAAGACCACGCGTGAAATGTTGGGACTCTAATAAAAAAATAACCCAAATGTGTCATAATTAAACTTGAATAATTCCGAGGAGGAAAAATGAACAGTCAAGATCTGAAGAACGCTATCTCAGGGGTGTTGGTTGTTGATAAACCAGTGGGGATGACATCACATGATGTAGTGCAAGCCATCCGCAATGGGACCGGGCTCCGCCGCGCAGGCCATACCGGCACATTGGACCCGCGCGCATCCGGCGTACTCGTGATCCTGGTCGGTCCCGCAGTTCGTTTGAGTGAATATGTTTCTGCATCCGATAAAAGATATCAAGCCATTATCCGCATGGGCGGCAAGACCGATACCTTCGATGCCGATGGCAAGCTGACGCAGGCCAACCAGCCTGTCGATGTGACCGAAACCCAATTTGAAGAAGCCCTGAAAACTTTTGTGGGCGAGATCGAACAAACCCCGCCGCCGTATTCTGCTGTCAAGGTGCAGGGCCGCAAAGCCTATGAAATGGCGCGCAAGGGCGAGGAAGTTGAACTCGAACCGCGCAAGATCACAGTCCATCACCTTGAAGTGTTGGAATGGGCGCCGCCCGAAGCCGTGATCGATGTGCATTGTTCGTCGGGCACCTATGTCCGTTCACTCGCGAATGACCTGGGTGAAAAGCTTGGCTGCGGCGCGTATCTGGTTGGTCTGCGCCGCACCAAGAGCGGACGTTTCTCACTGCGCGATGCCACGCCGTTGCGTAAATTGCAAGAAGCCTTCAATGCCGGGAACTGGTATCAATATTTGATCCCCGCTGCCGAAGCGCTTGGTGATTGGCCCGCACTCGAACTCAGCCCCGATGATGTGGAAGGTGTGCGCCATGGACATCGTGTCAAGGCGGCGGCCGAGACGCCCATCGGTGATCGTGCGCGCGGTGTCAGCACACAGGGTGAACTCGTTTCCTTGATGGAATGTGTCACCGGCGAAGACGGCGCTCCCGCCTGGCAGCCCAAGAAAGTATTCTTTACCACCGAGTAATTTCAGGATAATCGAAAAGGCATGCACTGCTCAATCGCGGATCAGCTTCCCGGTTGAGCAGTGTTGTTTAGCACTATGCAGCATTATCGTTCCCTTCAAGAAGTGACGCTGGAAAATTCCTGGCTGACCGTGGGCGTTTTCGATGGCGTTCATCGCGGACATCAGCAGGTCGTCAATAAACTTACAGCGGGCGCCCATGCGAATGGCGTGCCTGCTGTTGTTTTAACCTTTGATCCGCATCCTGCCAAAGTGTTCGGGCGCGGCGAGATCAAACTGCTCACGCTGCCCGGCGAGCGTGCGAAATTGCTGGGCGAACTGGGTGTGGATGTGGTGATCACGCTGCCGTTCAACATGGATGTCGCCAATATCACGGCGTTCGACTTTATGAAACGCCTCCGGACTCAATTGAGGCTGACTCAGCTTATTCTGGGATATGACTCCACGCTGGGAAAGAACCGCGAAGGCAACGCGGCGCGGCTTGCTGAAATAGGCTTGGAGTTGGGATATGCTGTCGAAACCGTATCAGCTTTGGACGATGAAAGCGATGCGTTGAGTGGCGAAGCCGTATCGAAACGCGGCGTGATCTCATCCACTGAGATCCGTAAATTGGTCAGCGTGGGTAACGTCTCCGAAGCGGCGCGTTTGATGGATCGTCCGTATCGTCTGCAGGGGTTGGTGTCATACGGTGACCAGCGCGGGCGGACGATCGGGTTTCCCACTGCGAATTTGAATTATGCTCATGAAAAAGTTGTTCCGGCGGGCGGCATCTATGCCTGTTGGGCTGCGGTGCGCGGCGTGCGGCATATGGCGGCAGTCAATATCGGCACGAACCCAACCTTTACGCCTGACAAAAAGACCCTGAGTGTGGAAGCCTATCTACTGGACTTTGCCGAGGATATTTACGATGAGCTGCTGACGCTGGAATTTGTGCAGCGCCTGCGTGCCGAATTGAAATATGACTCGGTGAATGCCTTGATCGAGCAGATCCACCGCGATGTGGAGCAGGCCCGCGAGTTATTGGGAACGGCATAGACCGTTCCCTTTTTGTTTAAGCAGGGTTGTATGCATTAACCAAAAGGAGGTCTTATGCCGCAAAATGGAATTCATGCCATGGTGGGTATCGCTTCACGCAAGTGGATGCCGCAAAAGGAATGGCTGCTACTGGGGGTGGTGCTTGGCAACATGTTCCCCGACCTGGATAATCTGGTGGTGGCATATGCCACACTGGCAAAAATGCCAGACCCTGAACAGTATCACCGCACGTTCACACATAGTGTCTTTACAATTATTGTGATGATGATCTTGTTCTATATTGTCGCCGCATTGACGAAAAACGAAAAGTGGAAAAACTTTGGCATGGGTTTCGGCGCAGGCATCCTGATGCATATGCTCGTTGACCTTGTCCTATGGTTTAATGGCGTCCCATTGTTCTGGCCCCTGGGCAGTGAGTTGAACTTCTGGAGTTGGTTCACTGTGCCGGCCTGGTTGAAGATCCTGCTTGATACGGGCGAATTCCTGGCATTTGGTTTGTATTTCCTTATGCTCGGTTCACTTTCCGGTAAGAACGGCACAGATACCGGACTGCAGGGTTCAGCCAAAATGTGGGCGTATATCGAGCTTGCGCTATTTGCCCTGTTCACCGCCTTGTTCTTTATCATCGGCACAAAGGGCTTGCACTATAAGGTCTTCGGAGTGTTATATCTCCTATCGATGATCATTGCGATGGTGACGACGATACGGATGAGGAAAACGATCGAGACGCTATAAAGGTGCGAATGCCAAATAACCCACATGTCCCGGTTGGCGCGCGGGTCATTTGGTTATACAGTATATGAAAATCATGTATACTGAAAACGGGCACAAATTGCGTTATTAACCGATCGGTGTTCGGCGGGATAAATCCCTGTGTCTCGACAGGCTCGACAACCACCTCAGTTCGTGA